>CAZKID010000118.1:0-12900 GCA_964552405.1 uncultured Thermoanaerobaculia bacterium | reverse complement strand
AGCAGGAATGGGACGAAGAGAACGGGTGAGTTGAGCGTGCGGGGAACGGGCGGCGTAAGAAACCAGAACCCGAAGTCGGTGATGCGGTCGCGGCGGAAGACCGACTTGTGAGGAAGGGCCGCGAAACGACGCTCGAGCAGATAGAAGATCGCGGCGAGAAGTGGGAGCGCGATGACGAGCGCGAGCATGATGAGAGTACGAAGATCGACGGAGGGCGTTGAATGGGGGTGGAGGAGAGGAACTTCTGGCACGCTTCGTTCGTAATCATCACGCGATGACCAAGCTCCTGCGTGACCCTCAACTCGACCAGCTCGTAGAAGAGCTCAACCGAAATGAACGGCCGGCACTCCGCCCGGTCGAGGTTCCCGTTACTCCCCCGACCTCGGCGTCCGAAGGAAGCGCGCTCGAAGGGATCCTGCTGGAGATGACCAAGCGTGCAGCGAGCGATCTGCTGCTCGTCGCGGGAATGCCTCCCGTTCTCCGCCAGGGCGGCCGCCTCATCCAAAGCAACTCGGAGCCGCTCTCGGCGGAAGACGTCCGGATGTTCGTCGCGCCTTTTACGAGCGGACGTCTCCGCGATCGCATCGAAAACGAAGGTTCGGCTGACTTCTCACTCCGTGCCGGAGGCATGCGCTTTCGCGTCAACGTCCACAAGCAGCGCGGCACGATCGCCGCGGCGATCCGCGCGCTGCCGATGACGATCCCGACACTGCATCACCTCGAGCTCCCGACCTCGCTCGCCGATCTGGTGAAACCAACGCGCGGTCTCGTCCTGATCTGCGGTCCGACGGGCTCGGGAAAAACCACGACGCTCGCCTCGCTCGTCAACGAGATCAATCGCGCCGACGCGCGTCACATCATCACGATCGAAGATCCGATCGAATACGAACATCGCAACCAGAGCTCGATCATCGAACAGGTGGAAGTCGGTCGCGATGCGCCTACGTTTGCCGCCGCTCTGCGTGCGGCCCTGCGGCAGGATCCGGATGTCATTCTCGTCGGCGAGATGCGCGATCTCGAGACTGTCTCGACCGCGCTCACCGCGGCGGAAACAGGCCATCTGATTCTCGCCACGCTCCACACGAGCGACGCGGTGCAGGCGATCCATCGCATCGTCGATGTGTTTCCCCCGCAGCAGCAGATGCAGATTCGCCATCAGCTCGCACTCAGTCTCAACGCGATCGTCTGCCAGCATCTGATTCCGCGCAGTGACACCAACGGCCGCGCGGCCGCAGTCGAAGTACTGCTCGCGAATCACGCGGTACGTAATCACATCCGCAACGAGAAGCTTCAGAATCTCATCACCGAGATCACCCTCGGCAAGCGCCAGGGAATGATCTCCTTGGAGGAGTCACTCGCAGCCCTCGTGCGCCGTGGCGCGATCACGCACGAAGAGGCGCGGATTCGCGCGCCACGGCCGGATGAACTGGAGTCCGTACTGAGGAAGTAGGTCACGCGGGCGCGCGGGTTCGGCGGGGTGGTATAACGCCGCGGTCGTGAGACCTCGCAGCCGCGCAACCGCCGTTCTTCTCTTCGCCGCCGCGCTCATCGCGCACCTCACCTATCTCTGGTTCAGTAACGGCGACTACTTCTATCCCGACTCCGCCACGTACCTCGTTCCTGCGCAGAACCTCGCGCATGGACTCGGGTTCGTGAACTGGCTGCATGTGCCGGAGACGATCCGCACGCCCGGTTATTGCCTGTTTCTGGTCCCCTTCGGATCGAAGGCAGTGGTGATTGCGTTCGTGCAGCACGTCCTCGCCGCGTTACTCGCGGTTGCGGTGTACATCACGGCGTCGCGATGGACGCGCAACGAAGGCGCGGCGCTCCTCGCAGGAACGATCGCCGCGTTCGACACCGCAGTGCTTCACTACGCGAACAAGGTCCTGAGCGAGACCCTCTTCGCTGTCGTGTTTCTCTCGATCTGCATGGCGGTGGAGAAGATGCAGAAAACGCGCGGCGCAATCCTCATCGGTCTTACCACCGGCGTTCTCGTTCTGATCCGGCCCGTAGCGATCCTCTGGTTCCTCATCATCGCGCTCTATCTGCTCCTATCGTCTCGCCGCCGGCTCATCGCCGCGTTCGTCATCAGCTCGCTTCTGTTGCCGGTCGGATGGGCCACGAGAAACCTCATCCGTACATCGGTCTTCACGCTCGCCTCCGTTGCCGGGACGAACATGCTGATGTACCGCGGCGCGGGCGCGCTCGCAATCATGGACGACTACGAGTTTCACGACGCACTCGCGGACCGGCAGAAGGAACTGCTCGGTGAAGCCGATGCCGAGATCCGGAGCGCCGAGCATGTCGCGAGCCGCGGCGAGCTGCCTCACGCCGTTCAAGCGCGTTACTTCAGTGCGATCGGCCGCCGCGTGCTGCTGCAACATCCGGTTGGGGCGTTCTTCATCACTCTGCACGGCATCGAGATCAATTTGCTCGACAGCGACTGGGAAGCGATGTGGGTCGTCAGCCGCATCCCGCCGACGATTCTTCGTATGACACTCGATGCGATTACATGCGCAGAATTGCTCTTCGCGATTGCGGGCATCGCCGTGCTCTGGCGGCGAGATCGCGCGCTCGCCACGTTCATTGGACTTACGCTCCTCTACTTCATCGCGATCAGCGCCGGCGGCGAATCGGAGGCTCGGTTCCGCGTACCTGTGATGCCGCTCTACGCGATCGCGGCGGGTGCGGGCATCAACGCCTTCAGGCGCGACGCAGCTCCGGATTCTCGATGATGCGAACGCTGTCCGGTGGATGCTCCACCGCATTCACAATCGCACGTACGACATTCGCCAGCGTGACCGGGTAGAGGCGGCGCGCGGTCTCGCCGCTCTTCGGCAAGAGCATCGCGAGCCAGTAGAGCGGAAGAATCGCGTACGGCCATCGATGGCCGGGACCGAGGACGTACCAGGGGCGGATGAACGAGGTGGAGATGCCGCTTTCGCGTAGCAGCCGCTCCCCTTCGACTCGGACAGCGACGTAGTCGCGCATGATCGGCGCAGGATGCGCAACGCTCAGATAGATGAAGTGGCGAATGCTCGAGCCGCGCGCAGCGGCGACCGACTGCGTGACGGAAACGAGATCGATCGCGCGGAACTCTGCCGCCTTCGCCGGTGATGGATGTGCGACGCCGACGAGCTGAATGAAGGTATCGCTCGGCGCGATCTGAGCTGCAAACGTCGCGGCCTGGAGTGCATCGCCGGCAATCGCGATCGCGCCGGCCGGCAGCTTCTTCTCCGATCCTGCGCGTACGAGCGCGCGAACCGTGTGGCCCCGGCTCGCGAGTTCCGGGATCAGACGCTGACCGATGTAGCCGGTGCCCCCCGTCATGAATATATTCATCGCTGAGAACTACGAAAGTGCGCTCGCCCCGGATGTCACTGATGCTCTTCTCCGCCGCATTGGCGATCCGCTGCGACACACGTGCTGCGGCTCCCCACCCTGCGCTCCAGCATCACGAAGTGCGCGCTGACCAACTCGCGAAGCCGTACGCGACACGCAGTGCCGGCAATCCCGCGCAGATCGTGAAACGTCCCGCGGGTGCGGAACTTCGTCTGCCGGCCGGCTTTCAGATCGAACTGTTCGCGGATGGCTTCGACGAGCCGCGCAATCTCGCGCTGGCGCCGAATGGCGACATCTTCGTTGCGGAATCCGCCGGCGGCCGGATCACGATCCTGCGCGGCCATCAACGTCATGTGTTCGCATCGGATCTCGATCGTCCGTTCGGACTCGCCTTCAGCAGCGGCTATCTGTACGCAGGCCTCGAGTCGGCTGTCGTACGGTTTCCTTACACACCGGGACAGACCATCGCGCGCAATCCGCCGGAGCGAATCGTCTCGCTCCCTCCCGGTGGTCACGTCACGCGCAACATCCTCTTCAGCCGCGACGGAGCGGCGATGTACGTCGCTGTGGGCTCGAGCGGAAACGTCAATGTCGAGGATGACGCGCGGCGAGCCGCGATCAGCGTGATGCAGCCCGACGGCCGGAATGCGCGCGTCTTTGCGAGTGGACTGCGCAATCCGGTCGGCCTTGCGCTGGAGCCGAACACGGGCGCTCTCTGGACGACGGTCAATGAACGGGACGGTCTCGGCGACGAGCTCGTGCCCGACTACGTGACGGATGTTCACGATGGCGCGTTCTATGGCTGGCCCTACGCATACATCGGTTCGCACGAGGAGCCGCGGCTTCAGGGGAAACATCCCGAGCTCGTTGCGAAGAGCGTCGTCCCCTCCGTGCTCATCGAGTCGCACTCCGCACCGCTGGGACTCGTGTTCTACAACGGCACGATGTTTCCGCCGGAGTATCGCGGACGCGCGTTCGTCGCGCTGCATGGATCGTGGAATCGATCGACGCTCACGGGTTACGAAGTCATCTCGATTCCATTTCACAACGGGCGGCCGGCAGGAGGCTACGATGACTTCGTCACCGGCTGGATCGCTGATCCGCGAGGAAAAGCATGGGGCCGCCCGGTCGGCTTGCTCGTGCTCGCGGATGGCTCATTGCTCGTCGCGGATGACGCTGAAAACATCATCTGGCGAGTGACGTATCGGCGTGGTTGATGCAAGGTTTCTCTCTCATGGCACAGATAGAAAATCATCGCAAAGTTCGCAATCCACTGCGCCGGGCCTATCGCGCTGCACAACGATTGTTATCGCGTGCAAAAGACGCTGAGCCTGCTGCGCATGAAGCTGAGCCCGCGCGTATCGCCGAGCCCCCTGCTCGCTCGCGCCCCGTGCGGCGTGAGACCGACATCCCGTTCGACACGATCGCCGGCAACTACACGCCAACACAGACCAGTCTCAAAGCGCCATTTCGCGCGGACGGCTCCGATCACCATCGCGATCAGGAATACGGGCGAGGCCCGGAGGATGACCGCTGGAACGACGAAGACCGTTTCACCAACAAGTCCGGCGACCCGCGAATCGGGACGCATGGCCGCTCGTATGAGGGACGCCGCGACCAACAGAAAGGAGAACGCGGATGAACCAGGACACGAATGCATGTCCGACCTGCGGGCACCACACCGGCTCCAAAGGTCTCGAGCACTTCCTCGGCAAGCTCGGAATCAGCGACGACATGATCAGCAAGATCGGGGCGTCGATGGACAACGCCGAGCTCGACGAATATCTCGGCGTCGCACGCGAATATCTGCGCACGGGCAGCAACAAAGCCGTGTCGTACGCAAAAGAACATCCCGGGAAAGTCGCGGCCGGTGTTGCCGCAATCGCAATCGGTACGGGAGTGCTCATCAACGCAGTGAGGAACTAGGCCCCGGCTGCCTGCTGCCTGCTGTCGCTACAATAGCCGGATGCAGAAGATCGATCGCTTCCTCAAGCTGATGACCGATCGAGGCGCATCCGACTTTCACATGACGGTCGGACGTCCGCCGATGCTGCGGGCGTCCGGCTCGATCGAGACGATCCGCTATCGCATGCTGACCGAGGCGGTTTATAACGACATGAGCGGGCCTATCGCCGGTCCCCGCCTCTGGTCGGACTTCAAGAACCCCGGCCATGTCGACTTTTCCTACGGGATCCCGGGCATGTCGCGCTTTCGCGTCAATCTCTTTCGGCAGCAGCGGGGCGCGGGAGCGGTCTTCCGCGTCATCCCGACGAAGATCCTGACGATCGAACAACTCGGACTTCCTGATCAGGTGCGGCGCATCGCAGCGATGAAGAGCGGCCTCGTGCTCGTCACCGGCCCCACCGGCTCCGGCAAGTCGACGACACTCGCGGCAATCATCGATCTGATCAATGAAACGCGCGCGCTGCACATCATCACGATCGAAGATCCAATCGAGTTCGTGCATCCGAACAAGAAGTGCCTCATCCACCAACGCGAGATCGGCAACCATGCGAAGTCATTTTCAGAGGCGCTGAAAGCGGCAGGCCGCGAAGATCCGGATCTGGTCCTGGTCGGTGAGATGCGCGACCTCGAGACGATCTCGATGGCGTTGACCGCGGCTGAAAAAGGAACACTCGTCTTCGGCACGTTGCACACGAACAATGCAGCAAAGACGATGGACCGCATCATCAGTGTGTTCCCTGCCGGAGAACAGGAAGGGATCCGCAATGTGCTCGGCGAGACGATTCGCGGAGTCGTCGCGCAGCAGCTCCTGCCGAAGATCGGCGGCGGCCGCGTCGCCGCACTCGAGATCCTGTTTGCATCGCCTGCGATCGGCAACATGATCCGCGAAGGCAAGACGCCGCAGATCACCAGCGCGATTCAGACCGGCGTGAAGGAAGGAATGATCGACATGGATAGCTCGATCCGCCGCCTTTACGAGGACAAGAAGATCACTGGGCGCGCAGCGTACGACAAGGCGATCGACAAAGAGCTGTTCAAGGACGTCGCGAACGCGTAGCAGGCAGCGGGCGGGCAGGCAGCAGACAGCAGACAGCAGGCAGCAGGAGAAAACGTGAGAAAGAAAAAGGCGGCCTCGCGGCCGCCTTTCTGCTGTCTGTAACCTGCTGCCTAGTTGCGCTTGCTCATGGCGCGCTCGAAGGCCAGCGCCATCGCGCTCTTTCCTTCCGCCTCGCCGCGCTCTTCCATGAACTTGCTGTACTCCTCGCGCTCCGCGGCGGCTTTCGCTGCCTCGTGGCTCAGGGAGATGCGCTTGCGCGTCACATCGATCGACATGATGCGCACCATCAGCCGCTCGCCTTCGTGATGCTCGGCGCCAGCGAGCTCCGAGTTCGGGATGAGACCCGTCAGACCCGGCTCGAGTTGCACGAACACGCCCGGCGCGCCGGTGTGATCGACCGTCCCTTCGACGACCTTGCCGATTCCGTACTTCGTTCCCGCGGCTTCCCACGGATCGCTGACCGCGACTTCGCGGAGCGAGAGGGAAAGGCGCTTGCGCGACGGATCCACTTCGCGGACCCAGCCAGTGACCGACGAGCCGATCTGCACCGAGTCGTCGCCCGGCTTCACGCCGAACGGAAGCTGCGAGAGGTGCACGAGGCCATCGAGACCCGGCTCGACTTCGATGAAGTACCCGAAGTCTGTCGAGCGAACGATGCGGCCCGTGAACTGCGTGCCGACAGGATAACGATCCGCGACGTCACCCCAGGGATCCGGTTCGGAATCTTTCATCGACAGCGAGATGCGCTTGCCGTCGTTGTCGACTTTGATGACCTTGACGTGTACTTCCTGTCCGACCTGCACGACCTCCTTCGGATCGGTCACGCGACGGCGCGACATTTCCGAAACGTGCAACAGCCCGTCGACGCCGCCGAGATCGACGAACGCGCCAAACGGCGTGATCGTCTTCACGCGGCCGGTGAGCTCAGCGCCCGGCACGACTGCCTTGCGCGTCTCTTCAGCGCGATGAGCAGCGGCTTCCTTCAGAAGTGCAGCGCGCGATACGACGATGCGGCGCCCGTCATCCGACATCTCGGTGACGCGGAAGTCGTACGTCTGATTGAGGAACGCATCCGGATTCTCGATCTTCCCGAGGGCAATCTGAGAAAGCGGGCAGAAGGCGCGGAGGCCGCTGACGCTGACGTCGAAGCCGCCCTTGTTCCGGCCTGTGATTTTCCCTTCGACGGGAAGATGGTTCTCGTACATCTGGCGAAGCGCATCGAGCGATGCCTTGCCTTTGATCATCTTGCGCGAGATTCGGATCTCGGGCGAAGTCTTGACCACAGTCCCTTCGACCGTGTCTCCGATGTCGAGCCCGTCGAGCTCCGCCGCGGCCATTACGGCCTCTGAAGGGCCACCGTACGAGACGAACGCGTCGTCGCCGGAGATCGATACGATCTGGCCTTTCAGCAGGTCACCCTGCTCCGGAGTCTTGAAATTCAAGCTCGCCTCGAACGCCTCGGCAAAGCTGTTTGCCTCAGCGTTGTCTCTCGTTTGCGTCATGGGATTGTTGTTACCTTTCGATGGAAGTGCGTGAATCGTGGGGCGCGTATCTTACCCGAGATCCTCATGCGAGGAAACAGGCAACGCTGCAACGGGGCGACCATGGCTTTTCTTCCTGCTGTCTGCTGTCTGCTGTCTGCTGTCTAATAGGCGCTGACAGCAGGCAGCAGACAGCAGGAGTTTCCCTATGCACCCCTGGCACGACGTCGCCCTCGGCACTGACGCACCCAATCTCGTTCCTGTCGTCATCGAAGTCCCGAAAGGCTCGAAGACGAAATACGAACTGGACAAGAAGAGCGGGCTCATTCGTGTGGATCGAGTGCTCTTCAGCTCCGTCCAGTATCCGGCGAACTATGGATTCATTCCGCAGACCTACTGCGAGGATCACGATCCGCTCGACGTGCTCGTCCTTGGACAGGAACCTGTGGTCCCGCTCTCCGTGATGCTCGCCAAGCCGATCGGCGTAATGAAGATGCGCGATCAGGGTGAAGCCGACGACAAGATCATCGCGGTCCATGCGAATGATCCCGAATACGTCCACTACAGCTCGATCCGCGAGCTCGCACCGCATCGCATGACGGAAGTGAGCCGCTTCTTTCAGGACTACAAAGTCCTCGAGAACAAGATCGTCGAGGTGGAAGACTTTCTCGATCGCGATGACGCATTGCGCGTGATTCAGGAAGCGATCGATCTGTATTCGAAGAATCGGGATGCGTTGAGGTTGTCGTAGAAGCGGGTGCGCGATTGCGAGGACTCGCGGGGCTCGCGGGCCCTGCCACCTTCGGACCCGCGAGCCCCCGTAACCGCGCGCCCAAATTTTCTTCCTCCCCCACTTGGCAAACCCAAAACCCGGCACCATATTGCTCCTCACCTTCAGCTCGAACGCGCCACGACGATGTCAACGAGCTGCGGGATGCTTCGGGGTTCTCGTGGAGCGCCGGAGCGGTGATCCGAATGCTCCTTTGCAGCTGTCAACGGATCGCATACAGCCTCGGAAAGCAAAGGGATTCGCGAGGCGCAATTAAGTCGGTTCGGATGCTCTCTGGCAGCTGTTAACGAACCGAGAAAGGGCTCGCGGAGCTAGAGACCGCGAGCCTCTTCCTTTCTCGAGCTTCATCTTCTAGCGATAAACTCCGCGGCATGACGACTCGCATCTTTCTCGTCCGCCATGGCGCCACCGAGCTCACGGCTGAAGATCGTTTCGCCGGAGCCACCGACGTGCTCCTCTCCGAGGCCGGACGTGAACAGGCGCGCCTGCTCGGTGTCCGGCTCGCGGGAGAGTCGCTCGCCGCGGTCTACGCATCGCCGATGCGCCGCACCGTTGCCACGGCCGAGATCGCAAGCGAGTCCCACGGCCTGCCCATCACGACCGTCGAGGGCTTGCGCGAAATCAATCACGGCCGTTGGGAAGAAAAGACTCGCGCGGAAGTCGAGAAGGAGTTTCCGGAGGAGTACGCGCGGTACGAACATGATCCGTATTCGTTCGCTCCCGTCGGTGGAGAAAGCGGACTCGCGGTCACTGCGCGCGCCCTACCAGCGCTTCTCGAGCTCGTCGAACGGCATCGAGACGGCACGGTCTTCGTCGTCTCTCACAAAGCCACCATCCGCCTGCTGCTCAGCTCTCTTCTCGGATTCGATCCGAGGAAGTATCGCGATCGCCTCGATCAGAGTCCCGCCGCGTTGAACATCCTCGACTTCAAAGACGCGGGGCACGCACGCCTCACACTCTTCAACGACACCTCGCACTACGATCGGCCAGTGCCGGAAGTGCCGAAGCACAGGTTGTCGAAGACATGGGCGTAGAAGAGAGTACTGAGTTCTGAGTTCTGAGTTCTGAGTGCTGAGTGCTGAGTGCTGAGTACTGAGGAGAACCCACTCAGAACTCAGAACTCAGCACTCAGAACTCTCCTCTTCACCTGACCGTGAACTTCGGCGCGTTCTTCAGTACCGGATCCGCAAGTGAGAAATACTTCGTGTTGTTCGACTTGTCGATCGCTGACATCCACACCACTCCCCACTGACCCTTCGCTGCATCCGCCGGAACTTTGATCTCCGCGGTCCACACCTGCGGATTGTCGGGCGACTGTTTGAAGGGGAAGTAGATCTTCGGTGGCTGCCCGTCATCTCCGGGCGGACCTGCCGCATAGGCGCTGACACTCGCGGCGCCGGAGCCGTCATCGGTCACGATCGCTGTCGCATTGACGATGCTGTCCTGCGCCGTCACGAGCGGATCGAGCGTCAGCGATTCGATGTTGGGAGGCGTGCTATCGCACTTGTCCGCGACGATGTTCATTTTGATCGGCGCGACGATCGGGTTGTCGGTATAGCGGTACGTCGACTGATTCTGTGCCTTGTCCTGCATCTGAATCTGCTCGAGCTGCCAGTCGCCGCAGTCCGCAGTCTTGAGCGCGACGACGTCACAAACGAAATTCTCCGGATCCGCCATCCGGCAACCAAAGCCGATCCGCGCCGACTTGTTCGGGCTCTGAAAGACTCCACTCACCATCGCCACTCCCGACTTGTCGTCGGATGCCTGCACGAAGAGCGTGTCCTTCTCACCGCCATTGATCGAGCGTCTCTCGAGGTAGGCGCTGCGCAGCACAGGCGGCGTGTTGTCGCCGTTCTCGGAATTCACCGTGAACCCCACGCCGCCGTTCCAACTGGAGTTCACATTCGTCGTGTTTCCCGCGTTGTCCGTGATGCTGATGAAGTTGATGCGCCAGAGCCCCTGCTCTCCGCCTTTGGGAATTGCGATCCGCGCGATGTAGCGATTCGAGTCAGGAGACTCGCGCTGTGCGGCGAAGCCCTGCAATGCTTTGCCGCTCGGGTTCGCGACGCTGCCGGCGATGTTGCGAATGCCTGAGAGATCGTCGGTCGCAGTGATGATCGCTGCGGTCTCCTGACCGTCATTGATCACCGGCGGTTGAAAGATGATGCCCAGTAGTTGGGGCGGACTGGTGTCGGAAGTGGGATCCTTCACGCGTGGCCTGGTCTCAGGATTCTCGCCCGGCTGATGCGCATTGGTCTGCGGTTGCTGTTGCGGCTGCTGCGGTGGAGACGGCCGGGAGTTGCTGCTGCCGCTGAACGCGTTCGAGATCGCGCTCCCGATGCGCGACAACAATCCTGGTTCGCTCTTCGGGGCGCTCATCGCCGCCGGCGGAGCCGGCGCTGATGGAGGATGCGGTGCCGCGATCTTCGGCGCCTGTTCGCCGCCCGCCTTCTGCGCAGCAGCGAGCGCTTCAGCGAATCGCTGTTCGCGCGAAAGCGCCTGAACACTCACGGGCGAAGGCAACGCACCCGCCGGCAAGACCTGCTGTGAATTGGCGGCTGCTGTCGCAGAAGTCCTGATATTCGCAACCGGGCTCGATTGAGCGCTCCGCGCCGGCTGTCCGTACGTCTCACCCTCTTGGCCGAACGTCTCCGTCGCAGATCCATGTTCCGCAGGCGGAAGAGGGCTGCCACTGTACGCACGAATGCGCAAGCCAATCGCAGCGACGAGCACGACGGCGAGGCCGGTAAAAAACAGCGGAAGAAACGACCTGTTGGACACGATCAGTTGACAACACCCGGAACCGCGAGTGTGAACGCAGCAATTTCCGCACGGAACATGTCGCCGGCCGGAGTCTGCATGAGATATGCGCCATGCATCGACCCAACCGACGTCCTCAGCGGACAGAAGCTCGTGTACTCGAACACCATGCCCGGCCGAAGCAGCGGCTGCTCGCCAACGACACCGGGCCCTTCGACCTTTTCCACATTCGCGTCGGAGTCGGTGATGACCCACTCGCGGCTCATCAACTGCGCCGTCTCACCGCCCACGTTCGAAATCCGTACGTGATACGAAAAGAAGTAGTACTCCTGCATCGGGTCGCTTCGCTCCGGAACGTACGTGCTCTCCACCTCGATGCGGATTCCCCGCGTCGTCGTATCAGACATCAGCGATGCCCCAGCACTCGGTGCGGTGCGTACGGTTCTTCGAGAAACGACATCTCTTCAGCATCGAGCACGATCTCCGCTGCTGCAATGGACTCGTTCAACTGCTCCAACTTCGAGGCGCCAATGATCGGCGCGGTCACACCGGGACGGCCGAGAACCCACGCCAGCGCGATCTGTGCAGGCGAAACGCCTCGCTTCCCGGCGAGCTCCACGAGCGCGTCGACGATCGTGAAGTCCGAATCGGCATAGTACATCTGATGCGCGTAGTCATCCGTCTGAGAGCGCGACGTCGCACCCTGCCTATCCCGTGTCCTGTTCCCCGCCAGGAATCCGCGAGCCAGAGGGCTCCACGGAATGACACCGACGCCCTGATCGACGCAGAGCGGAAGCATCTCGCGCTCCTCTTCGCGATAAACGAGGTTGTAATGCGGCTGCATGCTGACGAAGCGCGTCCAACCGTGCGCGCCCGACGTCGCCAGCATCTTCGCGAACTGCCACGCATACATGCTCGACGCACCGATGTAGCGCGCCTTCCCCGACTTCACCACATCGTGCAGCGCCTCGAGCGTCTCCTCGATCGGCGTGGCGGGATCGAAGCGATGGATCTGATAGAGATCGACGTAGTCGACTCCGAGCCGGCGCAGCGACGCGTCGATCGCACTCATGATGTGCTTCCGCGACAGCCCGCCCATGTTCGGCCCCGGCGTCATGGGAAAGAACACCTTCGTCGCAATCACGATCTCGTCGCGCTTCGCGAAGTCACGCAACGCACGCCCCGTCACTTCTTCGCTCGCGCCGAGCGAATACATGTCTGCCGTGTCGAAGAAGTTGATCCCCGCTTCGATCGCACGCTGAAAGAAAGGCCGCGCGGCATCCTCATCGAGAATCCACGGCCGCCACGAGGACGAGCCATACGTCATGCAGCCGAGGCAGAGACGAGAGACGGTGAGCCCGGTGTTGCCGAGGCGGGTGTAGTTCATGGGGGGATCTTATGATGGGCTCGCGGTTGCGCGGTCCACCACAATCCCCGGGGTTGGAGAAATCCGCTCGCACATCGCATAACCGATACCCCCTAACCCGCGCCCGGCCACGCCGCGC
>CAZKID010000117.1:0-13004 GCA_964552405.1 uncultured Thermoanaerobaculia bacterium | reverse complement strand
TGCTGCCTGCTGCCTGCTGCCTGCTGCCTGCTGCCTGCTGTCTGCTGCCTGCTGCCTGCTGTCTGCTACACCGATGCTATCGTGAAGCCTTGCGACTCGATCCCGGAACGCGACTCGGCGCGTACGAGATCGCCGGCCCTCTGGGCGCGGGCGGCATGGGCGAGGTCTATCGCGCGCACGACGCGCGTGTCGGCCGCGACGTCGCGATCAAAGTCCTTCCGCAGCGGCTCGCGCGCGATGAGGACGCGCGGCATCGCTTCGACAACGAGGCGCGTGTCGTCGCGGCGATGTCGCATCCCAACGTCGTTGCGCTTTACGAATTCGATTCGGAGGGAGAGACGCCGTATGTCGTGATGGAGTTGCTGGAGGGAGAGACGCTGCGCTCCCTGCTCTTGCGCGGCCCGCTCTCCTGGCGGCGCGCAGCGGAGATCGGCGCATCGATCGCGGATGGCCTCTCGGCCGCGCACACACGCAACATCACGCATCGCGATCTGAAGCCGGAGAACATCTTCATCACGACCGATGGCCGCGTGAAGATTCTCGACTTCGGTCTCGCGCGGTCGCGCCCGCGTCCCGCACCGCTCGATGACCAGACGCCGACCGAACGCCTCGCGAGCGACGAGCTCGAGGACGACGCCATCGTCGTCGGCACCGTCGGCTACATGTCTCCCGAGCAATTGCGGGGCGAGCCCGCCGGTCCTTCCTGCGACATCTTCGCGCTCGGCTGCATTCTTTTCGAGTGCGTGAGCGGCCGCGCACCGTTCATCTCGTCGAGCCCTGTCGAGACGATGAGCGCAGTGCTGCGCGACGATCTTCCGGAGATGACCGAGTCGGGACGGCGCGTGCCGTTCGAGCTCGAGCGGATCATCCGGCGCTGCGTCGAAAAACATCCGCATGCGCGCTTTCAATCGGCGGGCGATCTTGCATTCGCGCTGCGCGCGCTCACGACAGGTCCGGCGCCACAGCTGCAACAACCGTCGATTCCGAAGCCGCTGCTCTGGATCTCGCTCGCCGTCATTCTCGTTGGTGCCGGCATCTTCACGGCCGTGCGCCAATTCCAGTTCTCGCACGCGCCGGTCATCCACTCGCTCGCGGTCATGCCGTTCGTGAATGCCGGCGGGGAGAAGACGAACGAGTACCTCAGCGACGGCATCACCGAATCGCTGATCAACTCGTTGTCGAAAGTGCCGAATCTCTCCGTCGTCTCGCGCACGTCCGTCTTCCGCTACAAGGGAAAGGATGTTCAGCCGCAATCGATCGCGCGCGAGCTTCGCGTCGAAGCGCTCGTGACGGGCCGCATCACGCAGAGCGGCGACGACGTGATCGTCTCTCCCGAGCTGATCGAGGGAAGCACGAATCGGCATCTCTGGGGCGATGAGTATCGAATCCCGATGTCGGATCTCGCGCAGTTGCAGACCACGATCTCACGCGCGATCGCGGATCAGTTGCGCTTGCAGATCAACGGTGAGACACGGCGCGCCGTCGACAAGCGCTACACGGAGAACGCGGAAGCCTACCGGCTCTATCTCGAAGGCCGCTACGAGTGGAACAAGCGCACGGCCGATGCATTCGTGCGCGCGATCCGCTACTTCAATGCTGCCATTCAGCGCGATCCATCCTACGCACTCGCCTACGCAGGCCTCGCCGACACGTACATCCTTCAATCGATCTACAGCGCGGAGCCGCCGATGACGGTGCTGCCGCTCGCGCAGCAGGCCGCGCAGAAAGCGCTCGCACTCGACGACTCGCTCGCGGAGGCGCACACGTCGCTGGCGTACTTTCGGATGAACTACGACAAGGATCTGCACGATGCAGCGGAGGAATTCGAGCGCGCCATTGCGTTGAATCCGAACTACGCGACGGCGCATCAGTGGTACGCGCGCTGTCTCGTCGAGATGAAGCGCTACGACGATGCGGTTCGTGAGATCCGGCGTGCGCAGACGCTCGATCCGTTGAGCATCGTGATCATCTCCGAGGCCGGCGGCGTCTACTCGGACGCCGGGCGCTTGAATGAGGCGGCCACCGAGTGTCATCACGCGCTCGAGCTCGAGCCGTCGTTCCCGCTCGCTCATTTCATCCTTGCCGGCGTCTTGCTCCGTCAGCAGAAATTCGGCGAGGCTGCGCACGAAGCGGAGGCCGCCTGGCAACAAGGTCACGATCCCCGCTCCCTCATCCGCCTCGGTCTCTGCTACGCGGGTGCCGGCCGCATGGACGACGCAAAGAAGATCGTGGCCGAGCTCGAGACGCTGAAGCAGCAGCGGTTCGTGCCGTCGTACGCGTTGTCGACGCTGCTGCACGCGGTCGGGCGCGAGCAGGATGCGCAGGCGGCGCGCCAGGCGGCGGCGAACGAGATTCCGCCGGGACAATACGCGCGCTTGACGCAGTAGAAGGCAGGCGCAGGCGCAGACAGCAGACAGCAGGAACGTTCCTCCTGCTGTCCGCTGTCCGCTGTCTGCTGCCTGCTGCCCGCTGCCTGCTGTCCGCTGCCTGCTGCCCGCTGCCTGCTGCCCGCTGCCTGCTGCCCGCTGCCTGCTCCCGTGAAGGCGTACAATTGAATTTCAGCCGGTCCTTCCATGCTCGACAATTCACCGCAGCATGACTATGCAACGCAGGCCGTTCGCGTCCCGCTCGTGCGTCTTGGTGCGTGCATCATGGGAGCTCTGGCGGTCGCGGCCCACAACATTTACGTTCTCCGCGATTTCTCGCTGCGGCCATTCCTCTTCCTGACCGCATTCCTGCTCGCGTACGGCTTCGCTTCGCTGATCATTCTGAGAAGCTATCCAGCAGTGGCGTGGTTCTTCCACATCACAGACATCGCGGCCTGCACCGTCGTCGTGTATGCATCGGGTGCGGAGCACAGCTGGCTCTTTGCGCTGCTGCTGATTCCGGTCTGGAATCAGACGCACACGAACGCGCGGCGCGCTGCGATCTCCGGCGTGCTCGCCTCGCTCTTCTACCTCGGGATGCTGCTGTTCGTCCGCGTCGTCGAGCATCGGCCGCTGGCGACGTCGCTCATCACGTTCCGCACGATCATGATCGCGATCGTGACGTTGTACTGCGTGACGTCAGCAATCGTCGTGCAGCGCTATCGCCGTCACTTCAACGATGCGCTCACAGATGCCCAGCGCGATGCGCTCGAAGGCGCCGCCTATCTCACGGCACTCAACCGCCTGACGCAGGCCGTGACCACTGCTTCCGAGATCACGCCGATGCTCGACACGGCCGCCGGCGAGATGCTCTCGCTCTTCAACGCTTCGAGCTGCATGATTACGCTGTTCGATGAGAAACATCACCTTCTGGAAGTCGTTGCCTGCCGCGCGACACGTCCCATCCCTTCGATCCTGATGGGTCTACGTATCCCGCTCGCGGAAGCAGCGGGCGGCACGATCGCAACGAGAACACGACGTCCACTGATCATCAACGATGCTCAGACCAGTCCAATGCTGGAGGCGACACGCGACGGGCTGCGCGCTCTCTCGGTCCATAGCGTGCTGATCGCACCGATCATCACGCGCTCCGACGTCATCGGCACGATCAACATTCATACGGACGATCCGCGGCGAACCTTCACCGAGGAAGAAGCGCTGCTCGCGACGACCGCGGCCGCGCAGGTCGCTGCGCCGATCCGCAACGCACGCCTCTATGACGCCGAACGCCGCGCGCGGCTCCTCAACGAGCGGCTGCAGCAGGCCGGCCGCGAGATCACCGAGAGCCTCGACCTCAACGAGACGCTGCAGCGCATTCTCGTCAACCTCCGCGGCGTGCTCGATTTCGACGCCGGCAGCATTCAACTCCTCGAAGGCGACGCGATGCGCGTGATCGCGGTGCATGGCCATAGCACCGATGAAGTCGGACGCGTTCGCGACCTCGCAACGCACGGCTACAACCGCCGCCTGGCGACATCACCCGAGCCGGTCATTCTCCATCTGCCGGAAGCGGACGACGTCTGGCCCTACGACATCGGCTTCGAAGCGATCCGCACCGTCCTCGGTCTCCCGTTGATCGTGCACAACAAGATCATCGGCGCGATGAGCATCGACAGCCGGAAGAACAGCGCTTACGACGAGACGGATGCCGAGGCAGCGATGGCGTTCGCACGGGTGGCAGCGGTGGCGGTCGATCACGCGCGGCTCTACACCTCGGTGCGCGAGATGTCGATGATCGATCCGCTGACGAACATCGCGAACCGGCGCTACTTCGATGATCGTCTCGACAACGAATGGCGCCGCGCGGGGCGCCATCGCACGCCCTTCTCCGTGATGATGATCGACGTCGATCATTTCAAGGCATACAACGATCATCACGGACACGCTGCGGGCGACGTCGTACTCCAAAAGGTCGCCGCGGCACTGCAAGGCGCCTTGCAGCGCGCGACCGATTTCATCGCGCGCTATGGCGTCTAAGAGTTCGTCGCCGGGCTTCCCGCGACGAACATCGCGGTCGCAGCAACGCATGCCGAACGCCTGCGGCGCCGCATCGAGAATCTCGCGCTGCAGCATGGACACTCATCCGCATCGACGGTCGTCACGGTGAGCATCGGAGTCGCGACTGCGGTCGCCGGCTCCGCGGATCCAGCGTCGCTCCTGATCGCAGCCGATCAGCAGCTCTACTCCGCGAAACGCGCAGGCCGCAATTGCGTTGCCGCGGCAGCGATCGTGTCGCAGGAGACGATTTCGTCGCGGCCGGCGTTGGAGGCGTAAGCGGCGCCGGCGGCCAAAAGCGGACAGGCGAGGGCGCCTGTCCCCCACTGGATTCTCTGTCCGAGATCACTGCACCTTCAACGTATCCCCGTCATACACGACTCCATTCTTCACCACCCACCGCACGCTGTTCGTGTTGTGAATGTCGTCGAGCGGGTTGGCGTCGAGCACGATGAAGTCGGCGAGCTTGCCGGCTTCGATCGAGCCCAGATCCGTGGCGAAGCCGATCTTGTCCGCGGCGGAGATCGTTGCGGCGCGGATTGCTTCCATCGGCGTCATCGCCCAACCTTTCGCTGCATTCTCGCCGGCGTGCGCCCAGATCTCCCAGTGCGGGCCGAAGCCCTGTACCTGACCGTGAGCACCCATCGAGACGTTGCCCCCGGCGCGCGCGACGAGCATCGCGCCATGCGCAACCATCGGGAACTGATACTCCGACGGCTCGATCCAGGCGTGGCGGCGAGACTTCGCATCGATCACGAAGTGCGGCGTGAAGCGGCGCAGCTTCGGATCGTCGTGCAGATTCAGCAGCGACTGCCAGAGATACTCCTCGCCCCATGGTCCGCCATACGAGACGATCAGCGTCGGCGTGTAGTACGTCTGCGACTTCGCGACGAGCTGCACCACATCATTGCCGAGCTCCACAGGCAGCGAATGCTCGAATGACGTGTAGCCATCGAGCGCCATCGAGAGATCGGTCACGAGCTCGCCCGCTCCCTCCGCGGTCAGCAGCATGTGCTCGCCGCGCGATGCCTCCGCGAAGTAGATGCGCTGCGAGCGGCCCGGCTGCTGATAGACCTTGATCATCCGCGCGCCGTACGCCTTCATCCGCCGCACCTGCCGCTTCGCATCATCGAGATCATTCACCTCGGCGAAGATGTCGGTCTGCGCGCCGCCGTACAGCACGTCGCCCGATGAATAGACGCGCGGCCCGGCCATCAGTCCCGCATCGACCATCTCCGCCTGCGAGAACACATCGAGCGAAGGCGCCGACGGATCGTAGATCGTCGTCACGCCGTATGCGAGATTCGCGAGGTACTCCCACTTCGCTTCCGGATAGAGCTCGAACGCGGAGTAGTGCATGTGCGCATGCGTGTCGATGATGCCCGGCATGATCGTCTTGCCGGTGCCGTCGATGACCTTCGCACCTTCCGGCGCTTTCACATTCGCGCCGATTGCGGTGATGCGATTCCCGGTGACGACGACATCCGTATGCTCGAGAACTTCGTTCCCCTTCATCGTGATCACGCGCGCGTTGCGGATCACGGTCGTGCCCGACGGTGCCGGACGCGGCATCGTCAGATCGATCGCGATCGACTCCGACTTCGGCACCTTCAGCTTCGGCTCTTCGGCTTCATCCTTCTTCTTCTCATCCTTGCCGGCCTTCTGCTCCGCCTTCTTTCGTTCCGCTTCGACGAACGCCAACGCATTCGCGACGGAGAGCCGATGGAACTGATTGCCGAGGTTCCAGGTGATCGTCTTGCCGCCATCGGCCCAATCGACGTAGCCGCCCGCATCTTCGGACAGCCGCCACACCGGCACTGAGCCTTCCTTCAGCGAGACCGAAGGGGGCTCTTTCATCAGCACGTTGGGAAACGGAGTGACGTAGACGTTGTCGCGCGAGGTGAACGCGATCCACTTCTCATCGGGCGACGGATTGAGATCGCCGATCGCGGGGAAGCGCAGCAGCGCCTTCTTGTCTGTCCCGTCGAGACGAATCGAGATCAGATCGTTCTTCGGATCGTCGCTCTGCTTCGCCGGCTTGATGAAGTCGCGATAGAAGAGGCGCGTGCCATCCGTGCTGAACCATGCCTGCGGGTGAAAGCGGAACGTGTCGGCAATGCTGACCGATGTCACGTACTGGAGAAACGCGCCGTTCGATGGCATCCACATGATGTCGAACGAATCCTCTTCTTCCGGCTGACGCTCGCGCAGCTCGAGACCGCTGCCGCGAATCACAGCGAGCTTGCCGCCATCGCGCGACCATTCGGGATTCGCATAGTGGCCGGAGACTTTCGTCAGCTTCTGCGGTGAACCACCGTTGAACGGTACGCGCCAGACATCGCCGAACTGGGTGTCGGACCAGGTGACGTAGGCGACCCACTTGCCGTCAGGCGAAATGGACGGCGAATACTCGCGCGAGGGCAGCGAGGCATCATCGGGCGTGAGACGGCGCGGAGCACCAGCAGCCTTCCCGTTCTCGATCGATTGCGCCCAGATGCGGCCGAAGGCATCGAACACGACAGCCTTGCCATCGGGCGACTGTGAGGTCCAGCGAAGGATGCGCGCATGAACAGCCGGGCCGCTCTCGACGCGATCCTGAAACGTGACGCGCTGCGCAAGCCACTGCTCCACATCAGCGCTGAACGGAATGTTCGTGACGCTGCCGCTCGCGATGTCGACGCGCGAGAGCTTGCCGTGATGCGAGAAGAAGATCGTCTTGCCGTCGCGCGCGACCGCGTAGTTCGGCCAGAGATCCATCGCGGTGAAGCCTTCCTGCTCATCGCGCGTGGTCTTCGGCACGAGAATGCGCTCGGCGCCGCTGTCGAGATTGCGCGCGACGAGATCCGTGTCCGCGTCGCGGCGGCTTACGAAGAAGAGCGTGTGGCCATCCGGTGATAGTGCCGGACGCGCTGCGCCGCCGATGCCCGACGTCAACTGCTTCGTGTCGCCGGTCGTGCGGTCGTAGCGCATGATCGCCCAGAGACCGCTGCTCAGATCTGGCGTGTAGCTGAAGCGCCTCTGCCGCGCCGCAAAGTAGATGAAGCGTCCATCGGGCGAGAACACCGGTCCCGCCGAGTTGTTGATCTCATCGCTCGAGGTGAGCTTCACACCCGAGCCGCCATAGACGCTCCACATCCAGAGCTCTTGCGGTGGAATGCCGCCGCGCTTCGCATCTTCTTTGCGCGCGACGATGAATGCGCCATCCGGCGACCATGCGGCGGAGCGGACGTAGTGTCCCTTCTCCTGCGTCAGCGCCTGAGCGTTCGAGCCATCGGCATCCATCAGCCAGATGTTCTCGATGCCGCTGCGATCGCTCGTGAACGCGATTCGTTTGCCATCCGGCGAATAGCGCGGGTGGTAGTCCCACGCCGGGCCCTTCGTGATGGCCTTCGCCTTGCCGCCCGCAACCGGCACCGTGTAGAGGTCGCCGAGGAGGTCGAAGAGGAGCGTCTGCCCATCGGGAGAAAGATCGACGGAAGACCATGTGGCCTCGTCAGTCGTAAACATCACATGCCGCGCATCGGGGCGAGGTTTATTGATGTCTTCGACGGGATCGAATGGCTTGGGCTTCGGCGCGTCTTTCGCAATGGCGGTGAAGGCGAGCAAGGTGATGACGAGAAGTTTCTTCAATGCGGATCCTCCAATTGCGATCGCTCGGCGACCGGGCAGTGTACTGAATCGCCAGGCGAGACCGTTGCAACAAATCAGAATCATGATTCGCCGCTTGCTCCTGCTCCTCGCCTTTGCCGTGTCGATTTCGGCTCGCGAAGTCGCGATCACATTCGACGACGTCCCCGACGTCGATGATGATCTGCACTCGCTCGCACGCCAGACGGCGCTCACGCGCGAGCTCCTCACCGAGTTGCAGAGCGCGCACGTTCCGGCGATCGGCTTCGTCAACGAAGTGAAGGTCTGCAAAGACCCGCGGCGCGTCGCGCTGCTCGAGCAGTGGCACGCCGATGGCTTCGAGCTCGGGAATCACACCTGGTCGCACATGAACCTCGATGAAGATGGCGCCGAGGATTTCACGTGCGATATCGATCGCGGCGACGAGATCACGGCGCGAATCACCGGCCGCCAGCCGCTCTGGTTTCGCTATCCCTATCTGGAGACCGGCAAGACGCGCGAACGGCGCGAGGAGGTCGAAGCGTTTCTCTCGCGTCATGGCTATCTCGTCGCACCGGTGACGATCGACGACTCCGACTGGATCTTCGACACGGCGTACGATGTCGCGCCCTTCTGGCGGCGGCGCGCCATCCGCCGCGCCTATGTCGATTACATGCAGCAGCGCTTCGACTGGGCCGAGCACGAGTCGCGCCTCGTCTTCGGCCGCGAGATTCCGCAGATCCTGCTCCTTCATGCATCGAAGCTGAATGCCGACACGTTCGCGGACCTCGCAGGGATGATGCGCGGCCGCGGCTATGACTTCATCACGCTCGACCGCGCGATCAGCGACTCCGCCTACGCCTCGCGTGATGAATGGCTCGGCGGAGGCGTCGGCTGGATCGAGCGCTGGGGCGTGACCCGCGGCATGGACGAAGTCATCTTCGAGAGCGACCCGCCAGTGCCAGAATGGGTTCAGCGGATCGCAAAAGAACGGGAAGAGTAATTCAGGCAGCAGGCAGCAGGCAGCAGGGACGTCCTCCTGCTGTCTGCTGCCTGCTGTCTGCTGTCTGCCGTCTGCAACCCTTTCCCTAACCTTGCGTATTTGCCATCGTCAGAAGAGGAGATATGCGCAAGCTAGGGATCGCTCTCGTTGTCCTCATTCTCATCGCCGGCGGGAGTGCCGGCGTCTACGCCTGGGCTCGCAGCGGGAAAAAGTCCGAGGATGGGCTGAAGGAAGTGGCGGTGACGAGCGGCTCGATTGTCGAGAAGGCAGTCGCCGTCGGGCAGATCCAGCCACGGCAGAAGTTCCAGGTGAAGTCGAAGATCTCCGGCATCGTGCGCCGCGCGCTGGTGCAGGTCGGCGACACCGTGCACACCGGCGATCCGCTCTTCGAGATCGCGCCCGATCCGACGCCGCTCGAAGTCACCGAAGTCGACCGCCGCGTCGACTCCGCGCAGGCCTCCTTCCGGAAGGCCGATGCGGATTACCAGCGCGCGATCGAGCTGTCGAAGTCGGGCGTGATGCCGAAGTCCGACGTCGATGCACGCAAGGAATCGTATGAGCTGGCGCGCGTCGCGCTCACCAAAGCGGAGCAGGATCGCGATCTCACGCGCAAGGGACGTCTAACCACCGCCGGCACCGAGTCGATCATCCGCGCGCCGGCCGCCGGCACGATCCTCACCCGCTCCGTGAATCCCGGCGATCCGATCGTGCCGCTGACGTCGTATCAGCCGGGCACCGAGATGGCGACCGTCGCCGATATGAGCGATCTCATTTTCAAAGGCACCGTCGATGAGATCGATGTCGGCAAGCTCGCGGTCGGCATGACGACGCGCATCAAAGTCGGCGCTCTGCCGACGGACGTCGTCACGGGCAAAGTCTCGCGCATCGCACCGCAGGCGCAGCAGAAGGAAGGCGCCACGCTGTTCGACGTCGAAGTCGAGCTCGAGAAGACGAATCACATCACGCTGCGCGCTGGCTACTCGGCAAACGCCGACGTCATCATCCGCGAGAAGCAGGACGTCCTGACGATTCCCGAGCGCCTCGTCACGTTCGAAGACGGCGGCAAGAAAGCCACCGTCGAAGTCCGCGGCGACGATCCCAAAGGAACCCCGAAGAAACTCGAGATCAAGACAGGCATCAGCGACGGCTTGAATGTCGAAGTCGTGTCGGGACTCGAGAAGGGACAGAAAGTCGTCGAGCGGCCGCCGAAGGAGATCTCGTAATGGGTCGCGCGGGCTCGCGGGTTCGCGGGCTCGCGGTAAGACCTGAAGAAGCGAAGCACCGCGAGCCCGCGGGCCCGCGAAACCTCGACACCACATGATCAGCATCCGCGACGTCTTCGCCCAACTGCTCCGCGATGTGCGCGCGGAGAAGCTCCGCACCTTCCTCACGATCTTCGGCATCGTCTGGGGAACGGTCGCGATCAGCCTGATGCTCGCGTTCGGCACGGGGCTGCATCAGCACCTCATCGTGCAGACCGCGGGACTCGGCGATCGGATCGTCATCGCGTGGCCCGGCGCAACCTCGATTCCGTTTCAGGGGCTCGGCAAGGGACGAAAACTGCGCATGACCGATGAAGACGTCGCGTACATCGCGGCGCAAGTGCGCGATCTCAAAGGCATCTGCGGCGAATACGAGAACAACCTCCGCGTCGAGTACAACGCGAAGAGCATCAGCGCCGACACCGCGGGCGTGAACGATGTCTACGGCAGGATGCGCAATCAGGTCCCGGCCGCAGGCGGACGCTTCATTGACGCGATCGACGTCAAGGACCAGCGCCGCGTCGCCTTCCTCGGCGACAAACTGGCGACCGATGTCTTCGGCACCACGGATCCCGTCGGCAAAACGATCCTCGTCAATCAGTCGCCGTTCCTCGTCATCGGCGTGCTGCAGAAAAAAGCGCAGGACTCGAACTACAGCGGCCCGGACAATCAGAAGATGTTCATCCCGGTGACGACGTATCGCGCACTCACCGGCGAGAAGTACATCGACGACTTGATCTTCCAGCCTCCCTCCGCGTCGGATACGAAACGAACGATCGAGGCCGTCCGCACCGCGCTTGCGCACAAGCTGCGTTTCGATCCGACCGACAAAGAAGCGCTCGCGGCGTGGGACACCACGGATCAATTCAAGTTCTTCGACAACTTCATGCTGGCGTTCAACGCCTTCCTCGGCATCATCGGCGTGCTGACGCTGGTGGTCGGCGGCATCGGCGTGTCGAACATCATGAACGTCGTCGTCGAAGAACGGACGCGCGAGATCGGCATCAAGATGGCCCTCGGCGCGAAGCAGCGCTGGATCCTGATGCAGTTCCTGATCGAGACGATGCTCGTGACCGCGATCGGCGGCGCCTTCGGCTTCGCGATCTCGATCGGCATCTGCGCGATCTTCCCGAAAGCAGCAGAGGAATTCGTAGGACATCCCGAGGTGTCGCCGGCGGTGGCGTTGATGACGGCGCTGGCGCTGGGACTGGTAGGACTCATCGCGGGGTACTTCCCTGCACGTGATGCAGCACGACTCGATCCTGTGGTGGCGATGAAGTTATGAAGAGAGTACCGAGTACCGAGTTCTGAGTTCTGAGTTCTGAGTTCTGAGTATTGAGTAGAGACGCGAAATGACAACGATAACGATGCACCCTGACGGGGCTCCACTCAGTACTCAGCACTCAGTACTCAGTACTGACATCAAAATCATCGCAACTCTCTTCGCCAGCTCCGCGCGGCTGCAGAAGAAGCGCGCCTACCTCACGATCGCTGCGATCGCGTGGGGCACGGTGGCGATTCTCATGCTGCTTGCGTTCGGTGAAGGGCTGAAGCGGCAGCTCGACAAGAATCGCCGCTCGACGGGCGAGAACCTCGCTGTCATGTGGCCGGGGCAGACATCGAAGACCTACAAGGGACTGCCGGCGGGCCGCTCGATTCGTGTGCGTGTGGGCGACATCGAATGGATTCGTCAGCGCATGCCGGAGCTGCGCGCCTTGCACGGCGAGCTGCAGATCTGGCGTCCGGCGACCTACGGCCGCAACGTCAAGAATCTGCGCATCATCGGAACGAACACGTCGTACGGCGAGTCGCGCAAACACTATCCGGTGGCGGGCGGCCGCTTCTTCAACGAAGACGATGAGGCGCAGCGCCGCCGCGTGATCTTCCTCGGCGACGACGTCGCGAAGGATCTCTTCGGCAAAGAAGATCCTGTCGGCAAGACGCTGCTCATCGCGAGCTCGCCGTATCTCGTCATCGGCGTGATGCAGCACAAGACGCAGATGGGTATGTACGGCGGCCCCGATGCGAATCACGCCGTGATTCCGATCTCGACGTTCCGCGCGCAATTCAGCCGCGAGGTGCTGCAGGAGCTCGTGATCGAAGTGCAGGACCCGGCCCAGATGAAGTCGGAGCTGCGCAAGCTGAATGAAGTGCTGGGACCGAAGTACGGCTACGACCCGACCGACGATCATGCGATGCAGACGTGGGACATGGTGAAGAGCTCGCAGGTGACGAAGAACATCCTGATGGGCATTCAACTGTTCCTCGGCATCGTCGGCGCGCTGACGCTGATCATCGGCGGAGTCGGCGTCGCGAACATCATGTACGCGGTCGTGAAAGAGCGGACGCGCGAGATCGGCGTGAAGATGGCGCTCGGCGCGAAGCGGCGGTGGATCATCGTGCCGTTCGTGCTCGAGGGACTGACGTACACGCTCGTCGGCGGCGCGCTCGGCATGACGATCGCGACGCTGCTCGTCTCCGCGACGAGTTTCATTGACATCGAGCACAACAAGGTTTTGTCGTTTCTCGGACGGCCGACGTTGTCGCTGCAGATCGGGATCGCGACTTCGTGCATCCTCGGGCTCATCGGAGTTCTGGCCGGTTACTTCCCCGCGCGCCGCGCGGCTTCGATCGATCCCGCCGCAACGCTGCGCTATGAATAGGCGACTCGCCTGCACGGCAACGGATTGATAATTCACAGGTCGGGCATTC
>CAZKID010000116.1:0-13084 GCA_964552405.1 uncultured Thermoanaerobaculia bacterium | reverse complement strand
CTCTAGACTTGTGCTCTCACAGTCTCCGTCTTGATGGTAATGGGCTCCCCGCCCCTTGTCCCGGGTGCTGTGCTTGGTGTGGCCTTCGCTGGCGTCGTGCTCAACTGGGTCTCGCGTAATCTCGCGCTCACGCGCGCGACGCGCGATCACCTCGTGCATCAGCGCGCGTCTCTCTCGAATGTTGGCAATACGATCTCGCTACAGTTCACGACTGACGAGCTGTTGCTGGCGATCTACAAGGCCTGTCAGGAAGCGGTCGACGTCACGTTCCTGACGATCGCGCTCTATGACGAGAGCACGAACGAGCTTGCCTGTGAGCTCGACGTGCGAGAAGACGAGTTCCTGCCGAAGTTCCGCGTACAGCTCGGCGACGGGCTCAACTCCTGGGTCGTGAAGAACGCCCGTCTCCTCAATCTCGCCTCGAGCCGCGAGGAGGCGAATTTCGGCATCGTCGCGTTCGACGACGGGAAGCCGACGGAGTCATGGCTCGGCGTGCCGATGATCGCGCGCGACCGTGTCATCGGCGTCATCTCCGTGCAGAGCTACCGCCGCAACGCGTTCTCGCCCGACGACGAGCTCCTGCTGACGACGATCGCGAATCAGGCCGCCGTGGCGCTCGACAACGCACAGCTCTTCCGCGATCTCGAGGGCCTCACGACGCAGCTCGAGCAACGCGTGACGCAGCGGACCACCGAGCTCGCCGAGACGAACGTCCGCCTGCTCGCCGCCGACCGGACCAAGAATCAATTCCTGGCGAACATGTCGCACGAGCTGCGCACGCCGCTCAACTCGATCATCGGCTTCTCCGCGGTACTGATGAATGCCGCGAAGCATCTCCTCCCCTCGCGTCTCTTCAAGTTCGTCGAGAACATTCACATCGCCGGCAATCACCTTCTGGATCTCATCAACGACATCCTCGATCTGTCGAAGATCGAGGCCGGACGGCTCGAGCTGCAGCCGCAGCCCTTCGATCTGCGGATTACCGTCGCCGCCGTGGAGCGTGTCGCGAAAGGCGTCTGCTCCGCCGCCGATGTTACGCTGCTCACCCATGTGGACGACTCTCTGCCGATCGTCGTGCTCGATGAAGGGCGGACGAAGCAGATGCTGCTGAACCTGATCTCCAACGCGGTGAAATTCTCGAACCCGAAGAGCTTCGTCCGTCTCGATGTCACGCATCTCGCGAAAGAATCGAAGGTGCAGCTGGTGGTTAGCGACAGCGGCGTCGGAATGCCGGCCGAGGAGCTCCAGAAGATCTTCGACCAGTTCTATCAGATCGAGCGTCACGGTTCCTCCGTGCGCCAGGGCACTGGCCTCGGCCTCTCGCTCACGAAAGGATTCGTCGAGCTGCACGGCGGGACGATCGCCGTCGAGTCGCGGGTCGGCAGCGGCTCGACATTCACCATCAAGCTGCCGCTCGACTGCGTGAATGGCCCTTCGGCGCTAACGTCCGGTGGGGTGGCAGGCTCCCTCGCCTGCCGGCTCTGAGCACAGGCGAGGGCGCCTGTGCCCCACCGGATCACCTCTGAAATGCGTAACTCAATTTCATGAACACCGAGTGCGCCTTCTTCGTGAAGTCGCCCTCCTCGCTGGTCACCTCGTGCAGATCGCCGGCACCGACGAACAGCACCGTCTGCCAGTTGACCTTGTAGGCGAAGAGCAGTTGCGATGCGATGCGCCCCGCGTGCTGGTTCAGCGTCTGATCGTCGAACAGCACGCGATTACGATTCGCGCGCTGATTCTGCACGACGAGCCGCAGGTAGCGCTTCGAATCGAACGTCCAGGTCGCGCGCACACGCTCCGTCTGCGCCGTGAAAAGGCGTCCATGATCGACGTTCAGCCACCGCACTCCGTTGGTGAGCCTGATTTCGAGGTGATTGTTCGGACGGATGGTCGCGCCTGGATTGACGCTCGCGCCATCGCCGAGACGGCTCTTCGAGAAGTCGACTTCCTGTCCGACCCACCCGTCGAGCGTCACGAACGACAGCACGCGATTCACCGCGAACTGCAGAGTGTAGTAGATGCGATTGCGCTCGAAGATCTCGTCACCGCTGCGGACGTTCTCGCTCGCGACGCGGAATCGCCAGAACGAGCGATGGCGCCCATCCGCGCCGAAGCCTGTGGAGAACAAGCGATAAAGCTGGCGGCCATCCTGCTCCGACTCGTACTGCGAGATCGCATACACGCGAACGCGGCTGAAGAAGCCCTTCGGCCGGAACGTGTGTCCCGCTTCGCCATAGAGAGACTTGTATCCGACCTGCGGAACGAAGCCGTCATCGGCGCGAAAGCCATTGCCGAGGTCGAGGTACTCGAGGAAAAGATCGTCGCGCGCCGACGTGCGTGTGAGCCGGAGATCGCCGGCGTAGGAGCGGAGTCGCCGGCCATCCCACTCGGGATCGAGCAGGTCGCCTTCAGGCGTTCGCAGGTTCGGCGTGATGGTGTCGCTCAGCAGCAATTGTCCGGTGAGCGTGTAGTGATCGTTGATGCGCCAGACGGTATCCGGGCCGAGCACGCGATTGTAGGCACCTCCCGATTTTTCTCGCGCCGTCCCAAGGAGACTGACGAAGGATGTGGATCCGAAATCGTGGCGAACGCGCCCGATCGCCGCGGTTGATGCGAAGTTCGCAGTGACTCCGCGCGAATCCTCGGCGCCGGGGATGATCACGTCGCCACCGCCACGGTCCTGCGCGATCAGCAACGTCCACGCATCACTCGCGTACTTGCCTGTGCCGCGGATGCCCCAGCGCGGCGAGGTGATCGAGCGCGTTGCCACCGCCTGGATCGGCGTGGCAAACAGGTTCACGTCTTCGAGAAAGAAAGGCCGCTTCTCCGGATAGTTGATCGCGAACCGCTCGTTCGCGGTGATCGCGGCGACATCCGACTCGATCTGCGAGAAGTCGGGATTGAGCGTCGCGTCGACTGCCGTGTAGGCGTTCGGCGTCCACTTCACATCCGCCCCTTCATCGTTGCGGAAGTGGCCGTCCTCGCGCGCAGCGGTGACGTACGGAGCGGCGATGACGTGCTGGCCCGACGGGAGATCGGAGAGACCGGTGATCTTGTTGTAGTTGCAGACGAAGCACGACGAGCCGCGCGGCAGGCGATGCGTGAACATCTGATAACGCCGGTCGCGCGGGTAGTTGCGGTAGAGGATCATCCCCCACGTCTGCATGTCCTTCGCGTTCTTGTAGCGAAGCGACGCAAACGGAATCCGGATCTCGAGCTGCCAGCCGGTGGGAGTGATCTTCGTCGCGGAGTCCCAGAAATAATCGGGCGAGTTGTCCTCGCCGATGTTGTCGTCGGTCGCGGCGTCGTACTGGATGTTGTTGGGATTGACGAGGAAGAGAATCGCGGTCTTGCTGTCGTTGCGCGAGTCGATGATGACGCCGGCGTAGTCGTCGGTACTGCCGCTCACCGCATCGTGATCGCCGAGCGGCGCGCGGATCTGCGAGGGATTCGGGTCATCCATCCGGATCGCGACGTAGAAAAAACGATCGTCGTACGTGACCCAGCCGCTCTGCTTCGCTGGCGGCGGACCGTTGTCGCTGACGTTCGTCTCGAACCACTCGTCGAACTTCGTCGCGCTCTGCCAGGCGGCGTCGGAAAGATCGCCGTCGACCGTGATGGGACCCGGGGCGCGCGTGATGTTGAGAGGCCCTTCGTCGCCGTGCACGAACAGCGCGGAGCAGACGAGGAGCAGAAGTGCAGCGCGAGCTGTCGTCGTCATTTGTCGTAAGACGGGATTTCAGCACGAGGGTTGGTTACCGAACTGTAACGAGTGTGCAGGACAGGCGCCCTCGCCTCGCCCGCCCCCCTTTGGACAGGCGAGGGCGCCTGTCCTACACTCTCTAGGGTCCAACCACTATGTCTGAGATGACCGATGCCGAAGATCTCCGGCAGAGCGAAGAGCGCTACGCCCTCGCGGCGCGCGGCGCGAACGATGGTCTGTGGGATTGGAAGCTTCTGACGAACGAGATCTACTACTCCGAGCGCTGGAAGCAGATGCTCGGGTTCGAAGACCACGAGTTGCCGAACGTCGTGGAGTCGTGGCTCGGCCGTGTCCATCCTGATGATCTGCCGTCGTTGCAGTCTCAGATGCAGCTTCATCTCGAAGGGCAGACGCCGCATTTCGAATGCGAGTACCGGATCCTGGAACAAGGCGGAACGTATCGCTGGATGCTCGGGCGCGCGATGGCGGTGCGCAATATCGACGATGTCGCCTATCGCATCGCGGGCTCACAGACGGACATCACCGAGCGCAAGCTCGCGGTCGAAGAGCTGCTGCAGGCCGCCTTTCACGACAGCCTGACCGGATTGCCGAATCGCATGCTCTTCATGGATCGCCTGACGGGCGCTGCGAACCGCGCGAAACGGAAGGACTATCAGATCGCGGTGCTGTTCATCGATCTCGACCGCTTCAAGATCATCAACGACACGATGGGTCACGAGATCGGTGACGCGGTGCTCGTCGAAATCGGACGGCGCCTCGAAGGCTGCGTTCGTCCAGGCGACACGGTCGCGCGCCTCGGCAGCACGGTCGCGCGGCTCGGCGGCGATGAATTCACGGTCCTGATCGAGCGGATCGGCGACGTCGCCGATGCCGTCCGCATCGCGTCACGCATTCTCGAGACCGTAAAGCAGCCGCTGGAGATCGAAGGCCAGGAGGTCATGACCACGGCGAGCATCGGAGTCGCGACGAGCACGACCGGCTTCGAGCGGCCGGAAGATCTGCTTCGCGATGCCGATGCCGCGATGTATCGCGCGAAGAAGATGGGGAAGGCGCGGTACGAGGTGTGCGACCGGCAGATGCACGAGCTCGCGCTGGAGCGGCTGCACATCGAGCGCGATCTGCACGGCGTGATCGAGCGCGACGAGATGCGCATCGTCTATCAACCGGTCGTTGCACTCGCGGACGAGAAGGTGATCGGGTTCGAGGCCCTGATCCGCTGGCAGCATCCGACGCGCGGCCTGCTCCAACCCGATGAATTCATCACGATCGCGGAGAACGGGAATCTCATCCATCCGATCACGCTCTGGACGATGGGGCGCGCCTTCCGCCAGTTGGAGCAGTTCCGCGAAACGGAGCGCGGGCGCGAGATCACGATGAGCGTGAACATCTCCGGGCGCGATTTCGGCTACGGTGATTTCGTGGAGGAGCTCAGCGCGGCGATGCGCGAGCGCTCGATCGATCCGCGGTCGGTCAGGCTCGAGATCACCGAGACGGCCATGATCCGCAATGCCGACGCCGCAGGCCGCGCGATGGAGGAGCTCGCGGGCCAGAACATCCGCTTCACGCTCGACGATTTCGGCACCGGCTATTCGTCGTTCGCGAATCTGCTGCGCTATCCGATCGATACGCTCAAGATCGACCGCACGTTCACCGCGCGCGTCAACGAGCCCGAAGGTCTGCGCGCCGTGCAGATGATGATCACGATGGCGCGCGTCCTCGGCATGACCGCCGTGGCAGAGGGAATCGAGACCCGCGATCAGCTCGAAGCGCTGCGTCTGCTCAATTGCCCGCTCGGACAGGGCTATCTGTTCTCGAAAGCAGTGCCGGGGGAAGAAGCCGCGGCGCTGGTGTGAGCTAACTGCTTCTCTGCATCGATCGCCGGACGATTGCAATCGCGACCAGCACGTCGAAGCCGATGCACGTCATCGGATACCACGACGGAACATACGTTCCGTGATGCATGAAGACATCCCAGCCAACGTGCACAAGCCAGCCGAACGCGACAACGCCCGCGAGCTCGACAAGGACGTCGCGCACGTTTCCGCCAACGATCGCGAAGACCACATAGATCAGCGCGGCGATCAAGAGGCCTCCGGCGAACATGCGCGCCGGCTTCCGGCTTCGCAACGCGAAGACCACGAATGCGAGTGCGAGTGCGGCACCTGCAGTGAGTTGTAGGAACGCTCTCACGGCTTCCTATCCTAGACTGGCGGTGCTCGGGCCGTCAGTTCCTTCTCCCCTCCGCGAGGGGAGAAGGTGCGCGAAGCGCGGATGAGGGTTCGTGCCACGCGCGCATGCTCACGCTCACAGCGTGTGAAAAAATCGAAAAGCGAAATTCAGAATGCAGAATATGCAGAGTGTGATTCTGAATTCTGCATTTCCTTTCGTTTCCCGCTCCCGAGCCGCTCCCGTTTTTCCTTGCTGCCAGGCGAGCTCCCGTCATCCCGAGCGAAGTCGAGGAACCTGGGGTGTGTTGGGAGGCACGCGACATGATCTTCGTACCGCCCGCCCAACCGGGTCCCTCGACTTCGCTCGCGGGATGACGAGGTGCATTTCCCTTCGATCACTGCGCGGGGATCAATGTCGGGTCGCCTGTTCTGTTGTCGATCAGCGAGGCATACGCGCCTACCACTCCGTCGCCATCGATCACGCGAATCGACAGGCGCGCGTTGTGGATGTCGGTGAAGCCGAGAGACGCCAGGATCGAGTCGAGCTGAAGAAACTCGTTCGCCTGCAGCGGTACGTTGATCACTGGCACTGCCTTCACCTCCGGCAGGCTCGCGGTAATCTCGACCGTCGCCGGTGCCCCGTTGAGTTCCACCAGTCCTACGTTCGTGCGATAGCTCTCCGACTGCTCGACCTGCAGCAGTTCGCGCGCGCGGCCGGCGAGCCTCGCGCCGTCGACCACCGTCAGTGCAGGGATGTACTGGCCGTAGGTTCCGCTGCCGTTGTCAAAGAACGTTCGCGCGGTCACCGCGAGCGCCGACGGCTCGGGCGTCGTCAAGGCGACCGATCCGCTGGCCGTGCTCTGCCCGAACGTATTGCGGAGGATGTCGTCGAAGGGCCGCGACTCGTTCCCGTCGATCGTCACGTTCACGCTCTGCGCCGCGGCCAGGTTGCCGCGCGGCGTGAAGGTGAGCGTCACGGCCTGCGTCGCCGGCGATGCGTTGTAAACGCGCAGATCCGAGCGCCACTGACCATTCGCTGCACTCAGGGATGCGACCCCCGGCACCACGTAACGCGATGCCGTGAGCGATGACACTGCCACCGACGAGATCAGCATTGGATCATTGGTCGTCTGGTCGAGAATCGAAGCGTAGGCCGTCACACGCCCATTCGTCTTCAGCTCGATGCGCGCCACGCTCGAGAGCGAATTGTCCGACGTGATCAGCGAATTGAGCTGCGAATGCTCACGCGCCTGGAGCGAGATCGTCTGCGTGCCGATGAGCGCGCCGTTCCGGGCAAAGAACTGCAGAAAGCCGCTGGCGGCCTGCCCACTTCCCTCCACCAATCCGATGTTCGTGCGGAACGCACCCTGCTGCGACACCTGCGCGAGCAGTTGCGTCGCATTCTGCAATCCGAACTTCGAGAGCGGCACGGCCGGAATGAACTGTCCAGCGGTACCGGCATTGCTGAGCGCGTAGGTCCGGCTCGATGCGAAGCTCACATCTCCGGAACTGAAGTCGGTCGAGGAGACCACGGGGCGAATCTCGAGCGAGCCGGCAACGCTCGTACCGCCGGCTCCGAAGAAGGTCGAGAGCAGGTCATTGAGCGCGATCGCGGTGCCGCCGTTCACCTGCACCGATGTCGTCTGCGCCAACTTCGCGCCATCAGGGCCGGAAGGAACGAAGGTCAGTGCATAGCGCAGCGGGCGCGGGCCGCTATTCAACAGGCGTGCATCCGAACGGAACACTGCGCTGCCTCCATCGGCATGTGCGATCGCTGGAAGGATCAACGATGAGGGTGCTGGCGGCGTGCCGGTCGCCGGCGACACCGGTGTCACCACCGCCACCGAGATCGGCGTCGTGGTCGAGCCGTTGCTTCCCGTCTTCCCCGCGGTGGCGGTGTCAATGCGGATCGAAGCATCGTGGTCACCGGAATCGAGCTGCCCCGCCAGGAACCGAATCGTCAGCGTGATTCCTTCGGGCGGCAGCACTCCGGAGCTCGGATCGATGATGATCCACGGACGGTCCGCGGTCGCGGTGAAGCGGACGTTGGGCCCCGTACCAGGAATGAAGATCGTGCGAGTGGGATCGGAGCCGCCGTAAGGAATCGTGGTGGCGATGGACGACGAGGCACTGTTCGCCGGCGTCACGAGCACCGCCGCCTGGTTAGAGAACGGGCCTGTACCGGCCCCGCAGTCACTGACGCCGCGTACGCGATAGTAGAAGCGCGTCGGACTGGCGACGTCGTTCTGCGCTTCGTACATCACGTCCGTCGTATTCAGAATGCGGGGACTCGCATCGGAGCCGGAGGTCAGCTGAATCTCGTAATGATCGATGTGCGGCAACGCGGACCAGTGCAACTCGTAGGGCGTCCCGCTCGGCGCACCGGCGGGTGCAGCGATGGATGGCGCCGGGGGCAGCGCGCAACCGGCGTTCGCCGTCGTGCGGAACCATTCCTCCGGCGTCCGCACGGAACCGCAATTGTTGGGGAACACGGCTTCGACGAACCAGCGGATGCGGCCGCCGGGCAGCGTGACGCGCGAGCGTGTTCCTGTCGTGGTGGCGATCACGGCGGGCGTCTCATCGTTTGTTGCAGCAAAGACGCGATAGACCGGGGCGCCAGAGACTTTCGTCCAGAACAGATCGACCGACTGCGGCACGTCGATCGCGCCGGCTGCCGGTGCCAGCAGCAGCGGCACCGCATTGGCGCACACTGAAGGGTTCACTTCCTGAGACAGGAATTTGCCGCTGGCGGAGCGTACGTCGTCACAGCCGTCGGCATGCACGATCACGTACCACTCGACCGCCCCCGCGGCGAGATTCGTCTTGAACGACGTGGTGCTGCCCGTGGTTAGATGCTGCGGCGCGGCATGATTCACCGCGGCCCAGACCTCATACAGCGCCGCACTGGGGACGGCGCTCCAGCTGAACGCGATGTCCCCACTCACCGCCGCGCCATTCACCGGAGTCAGAAGCGTGGGGACAGCAGGACACGAAGCCGATTGCGGTACGGTGAAGTGTCCGATCGGCGAGTTTGACGACGAACAACCGCGGACGATCGACTCGACATACCAGTCGTAGCTGCCGGCGGAACGATGAGCGATCGCGGCCGTATCCGTCGTCTCTTCGAGCGGGGCAAATGTGCCGCCGGCCGGAGCGGCCCAGACTCGATAGCGTTCGGCGTTCCGAGCGGAAGTCCAGCGGAAGGTGATCGGAGTACCGGGCGCGGTCGTACCGGCAGGCGCGAGAAGCACCGCGGCCGGGACATCGCAGCCCGCCGTTGTGAATGTCCGATGCGCGGACACCGAGGCGCAGGCGCCGCTGATCGCCTCGACGTACCACTCGACCGTCGTCGCCGGCGCGAAGTTCGCGTAGAGCGAAGTCTCCGTCGTCGTTCCTGCGAGCGAGAACGGCTGGCTGGAGCTCGTGCGTGAGTAGACGTTGTAGCTCGCCGCACCGATCGCGGAGGACCACTGCAGCCGTACCGTCGCCGGCGTGATCTCTCCTTCCGCAGGCGCGGCAAGCGAGAACGGCGCTGGTGGATCGCAGGTACGTGTCCTGAACGTCGCGCACGCGCTGAAGACGGGAGCGGGACACGTCGAGCCTCGATTCGCGCGCACGCGCCACGCGTATGACGCGCCCCGCACCAGAGAACCCGTGTCGATCGACGTCGCAGCGGTGCGCGCGAAAGCCGTCGATGTCGAGCAAGCACTCCCCTGCTCGAGAAACACGTCGTACGTGTCGGCCGCCCCGCCGCTCCAGCTCAGTGTCGTGCCGGCCGGACTGACTTCGGTTGCGCCATTCGGTGTGAGTGCTGCCGGCGCGACCGGCGCGCTGCAGGCGACGATCTCGAAGCGTGCGTGCGCGGACTCCGTTCCGGCGAGACAGTCCTCGCGATAATTACGAACGTACCACTCGTACCGGCCCGTCCCTAACACAGCGCTGCAGTCGGGCGACGGAGAGTTGAAGCAGAGACGGTTGAACGCACCGCCATTCGCCGAGACATACAGGTCATAGCCAGTCACCGCGTTTCCCGCCGGACTCCATGCGAAGGCGATGTGCGTCTCCGTCGTCACCAGTCCCTCCGGCGGGCTCGCGGGCTTCGAGGGCGGAGGGCACTGCGCGCTGGCGAACGCTGAAATGAGGATCGACAGAAGGACGACTGCCGGAGCTCGCATGGGATGAAGATACTCCATCGAAACGTGAAGGCCACGAATGCGCCACCCGGAATTCAGAATATTCAGAATACAGACCGCGATGCCTAGTCCTTCTCCCCTCCGCGAGGGGAGAAGGTGCGCGGAGCGCGGATGAGGGGTCGATGTTCCTCACACGAAAGCAGCCCCTCATCCGCCCTTCGGGCACCTTCTCCCCCGTGCGCGGGGGAGAAGGGCCTATCTCGGCTCGATCAGAAGCTTGCTCACTCAACGCCCCAACACTAGTCGCCGGGCGAGACGCCCGCCGGCTGCGGGCGGGACGCCCGCTCTCCGCCCCACTGCGAAGTTGCGAACCATTCGCTGAATTGTTCGGCGGGCAGCGGGGCGCTCATGTAGTAGCCCTGCGCCATGTCGCAGCCGAGGCGTTTGAGGATGGCCCACGACTCGGAGGTCTCGACGCCTTCCGCGATCACGACCAGCCCCATGTTGTGTCCCAGCTCGATCGTCGAGCGAACGATCACGAGATCGTCGGTCGCCGTCTCCGTCAGATTCTGCACGAACGACTTGTCGATCTTGAGCTCATCGACCGGCAGCCGCTTGAGATGTGCGAGCGATGAATAGCCGGTACCGAAGTCGTCGATCGCGAGCGACACGCCGCGATTCTTCAGATCGCGCAGCACTTTCAGCGCATACGCCGCATCCTTCATGATCGCGCTCTCCGTGATCTCGAGCACGACGCGCGAGGGCGCGAGTCCCGTCTCCGCGAGCAGTCCGCTGATGAGCGTCGGCAGCTCCGCGTCGAGCAGATCGAGTGCGGACAGATTCACCGCGACCGCGAGCTCGACGCCGCTGCGCTGCCACTCGGCGCACTGCACGATCGCCTTGCGCAGAACCCACTTCGTGATCATGCCGATCTTCCCCGACTGTTCCGCGAGCGGGATGAACTCGTCGGGCCGCATCACGCCATGCTTCGCATGCTTCCACCGCACGAGCGCCTCGACGTGGACGACGTGCTCGCTATGCACATCGACCTTCGGCTGAAAGTGCAGCTCGAGCTCATCGCGCGCGATCGCCTGGCGCAGCTCCATCATCAGCGCGAGACGGCGCAGGCTGTGCTCGTCCCTCCCGGCCTCGTAGATCGCGACGCCGCTGTGATTCTTCTTCGCGTCGTACATGGCGATATCGGCGCGCTTCATCAGCGTGTCGGCATCGTCGGCGTGATCGGGAAAGAGCGCGATGCCCATCGACGAGTTCACGTCGATCGAGATGTCGCCGAGACTGAACGGCGATTCGAACGCGGTGCTGACACGATGCGCGACCTCTTCCGCCGAGTTGGCGTTCGGCGCCGTGAACTTGATTCCGAACTCATCGCCGCCGAGACGCGCCACCGTATCGGTCTGACGAAGGGTCTGCTCCAGCCGCCGGCCGATCTCGATCAGCAACTGATCGCCGAAGTGGTGGCCGAGCGTGTCGTTGATCTCCTTGAAGCGATCGACGTCCATCATGATCATGCCGACGGCCGAGCGTGATCTTCGCGATTCGCCGATCGATTGCGAGAGCCGGTCGAAGAAGAGCGTGCGGTTCGGCAGTCCGGTCAGGCTGTCGTGCGTTGCCTGATGAATGATCTGGTCTTCGCGCGCCGCGATCGCAGAGCGCATCTGATTCAGCGCGATGCCGAGGTGCCCGATCTCATCGGCCTGGGTGACGCGGACGGGAGTCGAGTAATCGCCACGCTCGATCTGTCCTGCCGCGTCGGCGAGTGTACGCAGCGGACGGGTGACGCCGCGCGCAAAGAAGATCGCCGCGATGACCGACAGCAGCAGCATCACGAACGAGAGGCCGAAGATCTGCAGCTCGAGGGTGTCGAATGGCTTGCGCGCTTCCTCAACCGAGCGTTGCAGCAGGCTATCGATCGTCGAGCCGTCTCCGGTTTTCAGCCGCTGCTGCAGCGTCATGAAGCTCCCGCTGCGCTCCTTGCGGTCTTCTGGCGGCAGCGTCGACACGACTTCCGGCAAGCCGCGCTCCGGCACGGACCAGAGCGAGATATCGAGTGCAGTGAGCTGTTTGACATCGGTCAGAACGCGTTCGCCGATCTCGAAGCGCGCGCAGACCCAGGCAATCGCCCGCGGTGCCAGAACGGGAACGACGACGACCTGCGACGGCCGCCCACGAAAGGAAACCGTTGCCGAAGCCTCTCCCCGATCCTGCGCGGTGCGCAGCAGCGCCGCGAACGGAAACGGCTTCCCGATGAGTCCGGCGTTCGTCCTCTCGGCCCTCCCCGCACACCCGGGTGTGAAGCTCGTCTTGGACGGCCTGGTCGAGACCCTCGGCGGGGACGAACCCACCCCGCTGAACCTGGCCGTGGCGCCGCCCGCGGTGATCCTGATGGCCGGCCTGCAGGGCTCGGGCAAGACGACCATGGCCGGCAAGCTCGGCCTGCGGCTCTCCCGGACCGAGCGCAAGAAGGTCATGCTGGCCTCGCTCGACACCCGCCGCCCGGCGGCGATGGAGCAGCTGGCGATCCTGGGCCAGCAGGCCGCGGTCGACACCCTGCCGATCATCGCCGGACAGAACGCCCCGGACATCGCCCGCCGCGCCCTCTCGGCCGCGCGCCTGGGCGGCTACGACGTCTTGATCCTCGACACCGCCGGCCGCACCACCCTCGACGAGGCGATGATGAGCGAGGCGGCCGAGATCGCCCGCATCGCGACCCCGGCCGAGACCCTCCTGGTGGCCGACAGCCTGACCGGCCAGGACGCGGTGCGCACGGCCAAGGCCTTCCACGAACGCCTGCCGCTCACGGGCCTCGTCCTGACCCGCGTCGACGGCGACGGCCGCGGCGGCGCGGCGCTGTCGATGAAATCGGTCACCGGCCTGCCGATCAAGTTCCTGGGCTCGGGCGAGAAGATCGACGCGCTGGACGTGTTCGACGCCCGCCGCGTGGCCGGCCGTATCCTGGGCCAGGGCGATGTCGTGGCGCTGGTGGAGAAGGCCGCCGCCGACCTCGACCAGGCCAAGGCCGAGCGGATGGCGCGCAAGCC
>CAZKID010000115.1:0-13256 GCA_964552405.1 uncultured Thermoanaerobaculia bacterium | reverse complement strand
GTTTGCCGTCTCAAACGCACTCTTGAGTGCTTGCCACTTGGTGGTTGTCACAACAGTGTCGCGCATCGAAGCCTCGGCGGCCTTCAAGCGCTCTTCTGCCTGGAAATACTTTCGGTGCGCCGCGCGGCGTGAGGCCCAAAGCGCGTCGGCTTCCTCCTCCATGGCCTTGAGTGTCTCGCGCAGGCCGGTGATCCCGGCACTCGCGGCGATGGCGTTCGTAATGACCCGCCGGCTCATGGCACGCGCGTCGATGTTCGCCGTCTGGCTGCTGTTCCTGCCAAACGCGCCATACATCGCGACGGACTTCGTCCATCTCCGTCCGCGACCGGGCGCGCCGCTCTGGTTCGATATCGCGCTGCTCCTCTCCTGCGCCGCAACCGGCATCCTCCTCGCCTTCACCTCGGTTGCGGACGTGCAGTCGGTCGTCGAGTCGAAGTTCGGAAAAATCATCGGCTGGTCCTTCTCGCTCTTCATCCTCATCCTCTGCGGACTCGGCATCTACCTCGGACGTTTCCGGCGCTGGAACAGTTGGGATGTGATGACGGATCCGTTCGAGACGATGACGTATCTCGCCACATCCGCCGTCCACCCGGCGGCGCATCCACGCACGCTCGGCGTGACACTGATTTACGGAATCATGCTCGCGCTCGGATATGCCGCGTTTCACGCGGTACGGGCCGGACGCATCTCCGAATAGCCATGTCACGCTTCCCCGATCCGCGTTACGTGCGCGGCGACATCATCGCGATCGGCGACGATCTCCGCGCAGGTACGCTCCGCGACGCCTACCGGCACGGCATTTTCCCCTGGCCGCATCCCGACCTCGAAGCGCTGCCGTGGTTCTCTCCACGACGGCGCGCGGTGATCTTCTTCGATGAGCTCCACGTCGGACGCTCGCTGCGCAAGACGATGAACAGGAGCGAGCTCACGTTCACGATCGATCGCGATTTCCCAGCCGTGATCCGCGCCTGCTCCCGCGTCCCGCGTCCCGATCAGGATGGGACGTGGATCGAGCCCGAGATCATCGACGCGTACATCGAGTTCCATCGCGCGGGCGATGCGCACAGCATCGAAGCGTGGCGAGGCGAGGAGCTCGTTGGCGGATTGTATGGAATTGATTCCGGCGGCGTATTCACGGGTGAGAGCATGTTCCACCTCGTCCCGGATGCGTCGAAGCTCGCGCTGCTGTTCCTCATCGAGCGCTTGAACGGGACCTGGATCGATTGCCAGGTGATGACGCCACACATGGAAGCGCTCGGCGCAAGAGAGATCGCGCGAGGAAAGTTTCTCGATCTGCTCGCGATCGCGCAGTCGGAGGGAAAGGCGTTGTTTCGCTAGCCGGCACGCGATGATTTCACGTCATCCCGATCGAAGTCGAGGGACCCGGGTGGGCGGGCGGTACGAAGATCATGTCGCGCGCCTCCCACACACCCGGGTCCCTCGCTCTCGCTTCCAAGAAACTTCCACTGTTCATGCGGGTTTGAGCCGACTAGTCCCTTCTCCCCTCGCGGAGGGGAGAAGGAACTGATGGCCCGAGCACCACGAGTTTCTCTTACTCAGTCGCGGCGCTGCGCGCCGTCGCTCGCTCGGGACGACGAGACATCAACTCCGCGCCTCCGCATACAACCGCGCCAGCTCGAATACCCACTTGCGCGGATTCTCCTCGTCGATCCGTTCCAGTTCCCGCGCTTCCTGTGGAAACGTTTTCTCGATCTCGGCCAGCAGCAGCTCATGTCCGCGCTCTTTCTTCGCGGTGCGCACGCAATCGAGCACGAGGATGTTCGTCGTTCCTTCCCAGATCGGCAGCACCTGCGCGTCGCGCAGGAGCCGCGGCATCGGGCTTTCCTCGATGTATCCGTTTCCTCCGATCAACTCCATCGCTTCGGAGACGCACGGCACGGCGAGCTTGCCAGTCACTGCCTTCGTCATCGGAGTGAGGATGCGGAGCATGCGCCCGGCATCGGCATCGCCGGCATCGGAGCGCTCCAGCGCGTCGATCGTCGCGAACGTGAGCAGCATCGCGCGCTCGTGGTGCGCTTCGAGATCCTCGAGGATGTTGCGCGCGAGCGGCCACTCGATCACCGGCTTTCCGAATGCACGCCGGCGTTCGATGTACCAGCGCGCCTCGTGAATCGCGCGGCCGATGACCGCGATCGACGCGACCGAGTTGTAAAGCCGCGACAGGTTCAGCATGTCGGTCATCGGCGCGAATCCGCCGACGAGCTCCGCGGGTGCGTCCTCTAACGTCACCTCACCCGTCGGCATCGAGCGCACTCCGAGCTTCTCCTTCAGCCGCTCGATCGTGACGCCGGGGTTGTCGCGCTGCAGCAGCAGATACGTTTGCAGTCCGCGCGTGCCTTCCTCTCCACCCTCGGGCCGCGCCGTCACGAGGACCGCGTCAGCATCGACGTTCGAGCAGAACCACTTGTGTCCCGTGAGCCGGCCGTCTCGCTCGATCGTCTCGTTCGCGCCGACATCCGAGCCCCCTGCGCGCTCCGTCAGGAACATGCCGCCGGTCCATAGCTCCTCGCGATTCCTGGCTATGAGATGCGGCACGACGCGCTCGATCTGATCGCGCGTGCCATGGCGCGTGAGGACTCGCGCGACGCCATCGGTCATGCATAGCGGACAGTAGAGGCCCATCTCCCCCATCGCGAAGAGATATCCGAGAGCGAAGCCGAGCGTACGCGAGTGCGCTGGAGGATCGGTGTAGTTGACGGTGATCATTCCCGAGCCGTACGCGATGCGCTCCATCTCGCGATATGACGGGTGATATTCGACGCGATTGATCCGATGTCCGTGCGCATCATGCGTGACGAGCCGCGGCGACTCGCGATCCGCAATCTGCGCGAGCGGCGCCACCTCCTTCGCCGCACGCTCCCCCATCTCCGCGAGACGCGGCTCGAAGGAAGGGTCGAGCCTCGTTCTGCAGATCCGCTGCAGCAGCGGCGAAGCATCCCAATAAGAAATGTCGGGCGAATCGGGGATGTGCATTCGAACGTCCTCACACGGTCAAAGCGAAGCGTACACTTCTGATCATGCTAACTCGACGCACGTTTGCCCACGTCCTCGGTGCGACCGCCATCGCGGCCGCGGCGCCTTCCCTCACGCTCGCGAAGTCTCCGAAGCCGAAGGGACTCATTCGCCTCAATGCGAACGAGAATCCCTACGGTCCCTCCGCAGCCGCGATGCGCGCGATCCAGGACGCATTTCCCCAGGCCAATCGCTATCCCGATGAAGCAATCGACGGGCTCATCGCGGACATCGCGAAGTTCCACGGCCTCTCGCCCGAGTCGATCCTGACTACCGACGGCTCGAGTGAAGCGTTGAAAGTGTCGGCGACGACCTTCGCGCAGAAACGTCTCGTCACCGCCGATCCCACATTCGAAGCGATCGGCTTCTGCGCGAAGTCGCAGGACGCCGAAGTCGTGAAGGTTCCACTCACGGCGAATTACGAACACGACCTCCCGCGCATGCTCGAAGCGGCGAAAGGCGAAGGGCTGCTCTACATCTGCAATCCGAACAATCCGACTGCGACCATCACCTCGAAGAAGGCGGTTCGCGACCTGCTCGCGAATGCGCCCTCCTCCGTCACGATCCTCGTCGATGAGGCCTACCACCATTACGCCGAGTCACCTGACTACGAGAGCGTGCTGATGCTGACGAAGGATCATCCCAATCTCGTCGTGACGCGCACCTTCTCGAAGATCTACGGACTCGCGGGACTGCGTTGCGGCTACGCGGTCGCACAGCCCGCGGTCATCGAGCGGATGCAGCTGCACGGTCAATGGGATTCCGTGAACGTGTTCGCCGCCGCAGCGGCGCGTGCATCGCTTGCCGATCCGATGCACATGCAACTCGGGCAGAAACGAAATCGCGAAACCAGGAAGTGGCTCGCGGGCGAGCTGAGCCGGATGGGCTACTCGATGCTGCCCTCTGACGCCAACTTCGTAATGATCGATCTGCGCCGCGACGTCAAGCCGTTCATCGAAGCAATGCGGTCGCACGGCATTGCGGTCGGCAGGCCGTTCCCCCCGATGACCCAGCATCTGCGGCTCTCGATCTCCACACCGGACGAGATGCAGCGCTTCGTTGAGGCGTTCAAAACGGTGATGACTTGAATCAGACAGCAGAAGAGCTCGCGCAGCAGCTCAGACCTGCTGCCTGCTGTCTGCTGTCGGCTGTCTGAGCTCGAGCTCCCCGCTCGGCTGCGCGACCACCAGCGCTTCATCGTCCGTCGCGATGATCGCCTCGCGCCTGAGATACGCCGAGAGGATCACCAGCAACCGCAGCAGCAGCTCGCGGTCCGCATCGGTTTGCACATCGCCCGGCGGCACTTCGAACTCGAGCTGTGATGCATTCACACAGGTGCCGCCCACGTGAATGTCGCCCGCGCGAAATCGGATCGTCGCCTGATGCACGCCGAGGAAGTGACGCGTCGTGAGGCCCTGGAGGAGCGGAGTGCCGTTCGAATCGACATCGACCATGCCGAACATTCCGCGCACGAGCGCCAGTGCGTCATTCCAGTCCTGAAGGGTCGTGCCCTTCACGACGACGCGGCACTTCGACGTCAAGCGAACCGAGGATGATGAGCTCCTGAATCGCTCCAGTGCCGAGGCGGTGCGGCGATCCCAGAGGACACTTCGATTCGTTGCGAACACTGGTGCGATGACGATGGTCAACCAGTCGGTCGCGATGTGAAACTGCCGCGCGGTTGCATCGAGCAGCTCGGCCCAGCCCGATGTCTCATCATCGATCGTGTACGACTTCTGTCCGGCGGTGAGCTCGAGGCAGACCGTCTCGCGCTCGATCAGATCGAGCTTGAAGGCCTGCACCTGATCGATGTCGGACCAGCGAAGGGACCAGAGTGTCCGCGTCCCCGCTTCGAAGACCACCCCGTCAACGGACGTGGTGACGCGTGCTGCCTCTTTCTTCACTGCGACAATGCTACGTCAGCAGATCGCCAACGCCCCGTGATCCAGAGCACGCTTTACAAAAGTTTCGCACCATCCCAGCGCCACAGTTTCTCGCGCGTGAGATGCGCGCCACCCAGCCAGGGTTCCGGCCCGTTCAGCTCGACATAGTCGACGGCAGCCTGGAGCACATTGCGTCCCGCCGGCGTGACTGCCAGCGATGCCTTCGGCTCTTCGCCCGGCACTTCCGTCATGGTGATCATCGGCACCGCAGACCACGCGAGTCTTCGCAACTGGCGCAGCACTTCACCATCGCCGAAGCCGTAGCGCGGCGGATCGGGGTTGAAGCGCGCGAACAGCGTCGCGAAGTCCGCGGCACCTTCATCGATGAGCTGCAGCATTCTGCGCTGCGGTTCGCCCAGGCCGGTGACCGTGGAAGGAAAGCGGGAGGCGTGGAGACGAAGTCCGTCGATGAGGAACGGGAAGTCTGCGATGTCCTGCACGAGAAAGCGGTTCAGTGCGGTCGGGTCATCGCCTGCGTATGCCTGCCACACCGCATCGGTCGCACGTTGCATGACCGGCGTCACCGGCGTGCGCGAATGAAAGAGCGTAAAGATCTCCTCCGGCGTCTGCAGACCGAGCGGAGTCGGGCACCAGACGAGCGTCGCCCGGCAATTCGCAAAGCGCTTGATGAGATAGAGCAGATGGACGAGGCAGTAGAGATCGTGCTCGAACCAGAGCACGATCTCCTCTTCCGCTCGTGCGGTGTCGATCGTCTTCTCCTGTTCGAGCAGTTCATTGCGGATCCGCAGGAGGTTGTCGCCATGTTCTTCGGAGATCGTACGCGCACGTTCTTCCACCCAATCGAGCAGCGCGAGGTCGCGGCGAACGGGACCGGTGATGAGCGACTCCCGGTACGGCACATGCCGGCCGGGGACTCCTGCTTTTCTCGCGAGTAACGCGGTGACGTCGCCGTTATGAAAATGGATCATGGCTTTGGCGGCGGATCATATACTCAGTGATGAGTGACGAGTGATGAGTGACGAGTGGGGTTCCACTCATCACTCGTGACTCGTCACTCGTCACTGAGCCAATGTTGTCTGACCTCGACATCCTTCAGCGCGAGCGTTCCATCGACGCGATCATCGTTCCTCTGCACGAATCGATGCACCCCGCGTTCCGGTGGCTCTCGCGCGGCGCGAAAGTCACGCGTGGCTATGCAATCAAGACAGCGGGCAACGATCCAGTCCTGATCTGCTACGACATGGAGCGTGACGAAGCCGCCGCGTCCGGCCTCCCCTTCCGCACCATTCACGACTTCGACTACGACGCGATCTTCCGCAGCGCGACATCGGCGTCGGATGCATATGCGCAATTCTTCGACAAGGTGCTACGCGAGTATGGTGCGCAGACCACCGTCGCCTTCTACGGAAACCTCCCAGTTCACCTCTACCTCGGCATCGCCGACGCACTCGCCTCGCGCGGCTGGGTTGTGCATCGCGGCGGCGAAGAGCTGATTCAGCTCGCGAGGAAGAGGAAGGATTCATGGGAGATCGACGCGATCGCCTCGGTCGGGCGTCGGACCGAGGATGTGGTTGAGTCAGTGCGCAGGGCGCTGCGCGAGTGGCGGCCATCGATGGCGCTCGGCGATCTGAAGTCTCTCGTCACCAGCGAGATCACTCGCCTCGGCATGATCGAAGATCACGAAACGATTCTGTCGCAGGGCCGCGACGCGGGTGTGCCGCATTCACGCGGCGACGCAAGTGCGCATGTCGTGCAGTCGGTGCCGATCGTGCTCGACATCTTTCCGGCGGATCGAACGAGCGGCTATTTCTTCGATCTGACGCGGACGTTCTGCGTCGGACCGATTCCCGATGAACTGCGCGAAATTCATCGCGACGTGCTCACCGCGTTCGAGCTCGCGCGCGATGCCATGCGCCCCGGCACGCGCGCCGCGGAGTATCAGACGATGGTCTGCGACTTTTTCGAGAGGAAGGGTTACGACACGACGCGTGCGAATCCGCGAACGATCAATGGCTACGTGCACGGACTCGGACATGGGGTTGGACTCGAGATCCATGAACGCCCGTCGTTCTCACTCCTGCCGTCGAACGACGACAAGATCGAAGTGAGTGACATCGTGACGATCGAGCCGGGACTCTACTTTCCCGAACGCAACATCGGTGTGCGAATCGAGGATACGTTCGTCGTGCGCGATCACGGAGTGGAGTCGCTGTGTCGCGGGGAGTATTCGCTGGAGCCGTGATCAGGGTACGTGGTTACGAGGATTCGCGGTAGACACACTGCGGGCCCGCGTAACCGCGAGCCCGCGAAACCACTCCGCATCACAAATTCCGATCGATGAACTTCTGCAGCTCGCCCTTCGGCATCATGCCGACGACGCGATCGACCAGCTTGCCATCCTTGAACATGAGAATGGTCGGAATCGACGTAATGCCGTAGCGCTGCGCGACGCCGGGATTGTCGTCGACGTTCAGCTTGGCAATGACCGCCTTCCCTTCGTAGCTGGGTGCAAGGTCCTCGATGATCGGACCGATGATGCGGCACGGGCCACACCATGGCGCCCAGAAATCAACCAGCGCGGGCTTGCCTGCGCCAAGAACTCGCGAATCGAAATCGGCATCGCCGACCTCATGCACTGCTCCGTGGACTGCTCCCTGTGAATCTGCCATTGCGATCTCCTAACTCGGAACTCAGAATCGGTCGCGGCTCGCCCGTTATTCCAGTCGGGTTCGTCACCGGAATTCAACGTCTCCTTCCGCTCTTACGATGTATGCTCATGCGCCGTATGCTGCGACTCAGGCTCCTTTTCATCCTCGCCTTCACGGCGTTGCTGGGAACAGAGCCCATCTATCACAACCATCCGCTGATTCCCGACGGCACTGCCGCCGTGCAGAGTCTTTGCGCGGTTTGTGCCTCCGGTGCGGATCATGTGACGCTGAGTGCGCCAGCGGTCGTGGCACCCGCTGACGCCGCCTATGCGCTCGAGTTGCCGGCGCTCAAACTCGCGGCTTCGCGCACTCCCCTGCACCTCTCCTCCCGCGCTCCGCCTGCGGCCTGATCTCGTTTTTTCAGAAACCGAGTCAGCACAGGAGAAGAACTATGACCCGTCGTGGTCATTTCGCATTTGTCTTGATCATCCTGCTCGTCTCATCGCCTCTGTTCGCGCAGAGCAGCGATGAGCGGGTGCGGCAATTGGAAAACAAACTCGATGAGCTCGTGAAGCAGGCCGCGGAACTCCGCCAGGAGATCAACTCGCTGAAGGGAAAACCGGCAAATGACACGGCTGCCGCCCCGCAGGAAGAGGACCTCACCAAGGTAAGCGAGGTTGCGCCAGCGTCGCACGCCCAACCAGGCGCTGCACCATCGCTTCCCCCCGCTCTTACTGACGTGCAGACCGTCGACAATCAGATCAACCCGGGCGCTTCGAAGGTCTTCAATCCCGACACGTCGGTGATTGGCAACTTCATCGGGCGCGCCGGACAGAAAAATCCGTACGAGTTCGGGCGCGACAACCAGCGCCCGCCGATGCAACTGGATGAAGCGGAAGTCGCCTTCGAGGCCTTTGTCGATCCCTATATGAAGGGAAAGTTCTTCCTCTCCGTCACGCCCGATGGGATCGACGTCGAGGAGGGCTATGCAAATCTCATCGCGTTGCCGCACGACCTCACGGCGAAGATCGGCAAGATGAAGGCTGCATTCGGGAAGGACAACACCTGGCACACACATGTCCGCCCGTGGGTCGATCAGCCGCTGGTCATCCACAACTTTTTTGGCGACGAAGGTCTCAATGACCGTGGTGTCTCCGTTTCGAAAGCATTCCCCAACGACTTCGCGTACGTCGAGGCGACGGCCGAGGCGTTTAGTGGGGATGTGGCGAATGTGTTCACGCGACACAACGACAACGATCTCTTCTACAACGGCCACGTCAAACTGTTCAAAGACATTTCGGAGAACAGCAATATCGAAGTCGGCACGAGCTACGCGCGAGGCAATGCGTCCAGCGGCGCGGCAGCAACGAATCAGTTCGGCGGCATCGACGTGACGTATCGCTGGAAGCCGCTACAACAGGGCCTCTATCGCGGTTTCATCGGACGATTCGAGGGCATCGTCGATGATCGTAGCGACCTCGATCGTCGTCTCAAAGGCTTCTACGTCTCGGGCGATTACCAGCTCGGGCAGCGCTTGTTCACAGGCGTTCGTCTCGATCGCGCCGATCGCGAGAACGTCACCGATCGTGGAGTGGCTGCAACTCTCACGTTCTGGCCATCGGAATTCAGTCAGTTTCGAACTGAGCTTCGCCGCATTTCGTACGGCGGAGCGAAGTCTGTTACCGAGCTACTTCTCGGCATGCAATTCTCGATCGGCGCGCACGGCGCGCACACGTTCTAGGAGAACTCATGAAACGTCTACTCATCGCACTCACTCTTCTGGCCGCGACACTCAGCGCGAGCGGCGCGGACAAGCTCAAAGTCACGACGACGATCAGTGATCTCGCGTCGATCACCAATGAGGTCGGCGGAGACAAGGTCGAAGTCACCTCGATTGCGCGCGGCTATCAGGATCCACACTTCGTCGAGCCGAAGCCAAGTTTCCTCATGCTCCTTCGGAACAGCGATCTTCTGGAGGTCGTCGGCCTGGAGCTCGAGATCGGCTGGCTGCCTCCGCTGCTCGATCAGAGCCGCAACAACAACATCCGCCCGGGACAGAAGGGCTATCTCGATCTGTCGCAGGGCGTCGAAATCCTCGATCGTCCGACAGGGACGGTGACACGCGCGATGGGCGATGTCCATCCGCTCGGCAATCCTCATTACTGGCTGGATCCGGCGAACGCCGTGCGCATCGCACGGCAGATCCGCAACAAGCTCGTCGAGCTGCGCCCCGCTGATCAGGCGTACTTCGATCAGCGGCTCAACACCTTCATCGTCCGTCTCAACGAGGCCAACAAGAAGTGGCTGGCGGAGTTCGCGCCTTACAAGGGAACGAAGATCGTTACGTATCACAACTCATGGCCAAATTTCGTAAAGCACTTTGGACTGAACGTGGTCGGTTACATCGAACCAAAGCCCGGCGTGCCACCGTCACCATCACACAGCTTCGAGCTCATTGGCCTCATGAAGGCGCAGGGGGTGAAGGCGATCTGCATGGAGCCGTACTTCGATCAGAAAGATCCGCAGTTCATCGCGTCGAAGACCAACGCCAGGGTCGTGGTGCTCTATCCGTCGGTCGGCGGCGCGAAAAGCGGGACGGATGATTACTTTCAGCTCTTCGAAACGAACATCAGGAATTTGATCAACGCACTGAAGTAGGAAAAGGCATCGATGACAGACATCCTTCAGTTTCTATATCTCCCCTTTCTCGCCGGTCTGATCCTCACCGGCATTCACGCCTATCTCGGCGTCCACGTCGTCGAGCGCGGCGTCATCTTCGTCGACCTCTCGCTCGCGCAGATCGCGGCGCTGGGCACGACGATCGCGGTGTTGCGCGGACTCGATCCGCACAATCCGCTGACCTACTGGTGGTCGCTCGGCTTCACGATCGTCGGCGCTGCGATCTTCGCGTTGACGCTCGTGCATCGCGAAACGCGGATTCCGCAGGCAGCGATCATCGGCATCGTCTACGCGGTCTCCGCGGCGGCTGCAATTCTCGCGATGAGCAAGGCGACGGGCGAGACCGAGCACCTGAAGGACATGCTCGTCGGCAATATCCTCTCCGTCTCGCCGCGCACGGTCGTCACGACCGCGTTGTTGTATGCCGCCGTCGGAACATTCCATTTCATCTTTCGAAATCGCTTCCTTGCGATCTCGCGCGGTCAGGAGATCCCCAACCTGAAGCTGTGGGATTTTCTCTTCTACACATCGTTCGGCTTCGTGGTGACGTCATCCGTCTCGATCGCAGGGGTGCTGCTGGTCTTTTCGTATCTCATCGTCCCCTCGGTCGGTTCGATGCTCTTCACCCAGTCGATCGGCAAGCGCCTGGCGATCGGCTGGACGATGGGCGCCCTCGTCAGCGCCCTCGGTATCCTGATCTCGTTCTGGCGCGACCTGCCAACTGGTGCGACGATCGTCTGCACCTTCGGCATCGTGCTCGCGCTGATGGCCGTGGTGTGGGCGTTCACGAAGAGGAATCAACTGGCGGAGGTGTGAGGGAGCGTTGGATACGCGGGCTCGCGGTTACGCGGGCTCGCGGTTGTTCATCGGGCTAACTGCCAGGTACACCACCGCGAGCCCTAACTTCACGGTGTATACCGTCGCGTCGGAATCCCTTCCTGCTTGCTGATGCTGAGCGCGGCGAACGTGCGAATCAGTTTGCGGCCCGGCGCATCAGCCTTCTCATAGGCGGAGCAGAGCCGGTCGATCTGATCCGGCTCCTCCTCCGCCGAGATCGTGAAGCCCTCGGGCGGTTGATCGGCTTTCGTGGTTTGCGTGCGAAGCCAGCGTCCTGCGATGAGGTCACACCGCAAGAAACTCGTTCCCTTCCCTGTCTGAAACGAGGCGGCGGCGGTCGCCGGCAATCCGCGCGCATTCGCACGCTGTTCATCGAGCGCGCGTTCGACGTAATACGCGATCATCGCGCGCAACGCGGATTCGTAAGCGGGCAGAATCCGCTGGATCTCGAGTCCGGAATGATGAGTCGGCTTGTCGAACGCCGTCTTCGCCGTGCGAAATACACCTGTTCTCTTGACGACACATTCCGCAACGATGGGTCCGTTTTCCCAATCGACGCGAAGGGTGCAGGGCGATTCGATCGGTTCCTGGTGCGCCACGCGGAAGCCATTCATCGAGGCGTCGATGACGAACACCCGGGTCTGCCCGGCACGCGCGCGAATCGGGTTCGGCGGCACTACGCGTGAGTAGCGGCGTCTCTCTGTCTTAGGCACGATCGCTCAGGACCCGTTAGAGTCTACCATCCGCGGCGCTGGCACGAGCCTAGCTCAGCAGACTCGTGATGAACGAACGCCTGCAACGAGAGCGCCGGCGGTGGCGCCGCCCCCCTCTCTGGTTGAACCTTCTGCTCCTCGCGATTGCTGCCGTCGCGTTTCTGGGAGCCCACCATCATCGGGAGGAGATCCGAAAGAAAACATCCGCGCTTCTCACTCCCATCCCACGATCGAGCGAAGAGCTCGACAAGCTTCGCGAGCAACTCTCCGACATGGACATGACCGAGGCGGAGTTGGGACGCGAATTGGATGCGAAGCTCGATTACCTGAACACCATTGCCAGTAATCAGTTTTATCTCTCAATCGACAGCGCCCGTCACAAACTCTATCTCCGCATCGGCAAAGACATCGCGCGCGAGGCTGACATTCAGATCGGGGAAGCGAAGACGATCGCGAACGAAGGCCGAACCTGGACGTTCGTACCACTCAAGGGCGCATTCACCGTCACGGGAAAGAGCAACGATTACGACTGGACCGTCCCATCATGGGTCTACGCGATGAACCATGAGCCGCCGGTCAGCGGGCGCGTGGTTCACAACGGAGTCGGGCATTACGTCATCTCACTGCCCGAGAACTATCTGATCCACTCGCCTCCTCCCGCAGACTCGCCTCTTCGTGGTCAGCCCAAGCCGGGATCCATCATGGTTCCCGAGGCCGATCTCGCGGCAATCTGGCCGCGGATCACAAAGGATACGAAGGTCTACATCTTCTGACATGCGACGCTCGATCGGATTTCTCGGCTCCTGGGCACTCTTCGTTCTAGCACTCGGACTGGCGGCGATCGCCGCCGCAGGCGAATGGATCAACATCCGCGACGCGCGGCGGCTCGCACGCGTGCAGACGATCGACAAGCTGATCGCCGCACGTCTCGATGTGAAGACGGGACGACTGCGCGGCGCTACAGCAGAACGAGCTGCACGTCTCAACACTCTGCAGCAGAAAATGGCGACGATCTCCAAATCCACCGACGATCTTCCCGACACTGGCCAGGTCATCATCGTCTCGACCGCGGAGAACAAACTCTACGTGCGCCGCGATGGACAGACGATTTTCGAGGCCGTGTGTTCGACCGGAAAAGGAACGACACTCGCGGTCGACGGCAAGACGGTCGTGTTCGACACGCCGATCGGCAAGCTGAGCGTCAAAACGAAAGAGACTGACCCGATCTGGGTTCCGCCCGACTGGCACTTCGTCGAGATGGCTCGCAAGGAACGGATGCGCGTTGTGCATCTCAACCCGGGAGGGAGCATCGACGCGAACACTGGTGATCCCGTCAGTTCGCGCAGCGAAGGAGTCTGGTCCTGGTTCCGCGGCCGCAGCACGACGCTGCACATGAAGGGAAAGACGGTGGTCGCCGATGACGGCGCGTCGGTGCGCGAACT
>CAZKID010000114.1:0-13298 GCA_964552405.1 uncultured Thermoanaerobaculia bacterium | reverse complement strand
GCTGACCGAAGAGCTGGAGTTCGTGCGGCGCTATCTCGAGATCGAGAAGATCCGCTTCGAAGACCGGCTCGCGGTGAGCGTCGACGTGGATCGCGATGCGGGCGACGCGCGGGTGCCGTCGCTCGCGCTGCAGCCGCTGGTTGAGAACGCGATTCATCACGGGATCGCGGCGCGGCCCGGCGGCGGCACGATTGCGATTCATGCGCATCGAGAGAACGGAACGCTGCACATCTCCGTCGCCGATGACGGCGTGGGGAGCGGCGACGCGCATCCGCCCGAGCGCATCGGCCTTGCCAACACGCGCGCAAGGCTCGAGAAACTCTATGGTGCAGAGCAGCAGTTCACGTTCCGCGCGTCGCCCGCGGGCGGCTGCGTGGTCGAGATGTCGATTCCGTATCACACCTGATCATGAAGACGATTCGCACGATGATCATCGACGACGAGCGTCTGGCGCGGCAGAAGTTGCGGACGTTGCTCGAGGATGACGAGGAAGTCGAGATCGTCGGCGAGTGTGCGGACGGCCTGGAGGCGATCGGCGCGATCCGCAGACAGAGGCCCGATCTGTTGCTGCTCGACATCGCGATGCCGGGTGCGAATGGCTTCGAGGTGCTGCACAAGCTGCGCGGCGAACGCCTGCCGGTCGTCATCTTCATCACCGCGCACGACGAGTACGCCGTGAAGGCGTTCGAGGTCGAGGCGGCGGACTACGTGATGAAGCCGTTCGACCGCAAACGGTTTCAGGAAGCGCTGCGCCGCGCGAAGCGGCACTTCGCGGAAGACGGTGCGGAGTCGGAGGAGCGCCTGCTGCGGCTGCTGGAGCGGGTCGTGAAGCCGAAGTCGCTCGATCACTTCGTCGTGAAGTCGCGCGATCGAACGTTTCTCGTCAGCACGGCCGACGTCGATTGGATCGAAGCCGAGGGGAAGTATGTGCGGCTGCACGCGGCAGGGGCGGCGCATCTGGTGCGCGAGTCGATCAGCGAAGTCGAAGAGCGGCTGGACGCGCGCAAATTCTTACGCATCCATCGCGCGACGATCGTGAACGTGAAGCGGATCCAGGAGATGCACCGCGGCTTCGGCGGCGCGATGTTCGTCGTGCTGCGCGACGGCACGAAGCTGACGATGAGCCGCCGTTACCGCGGAAGGATTCGCGAGCTCACCGGGATGGACGTGTAGAGATGGGGGCAGTTTGAAATTCGAAAATTTTTTTTACAGGATGAAGAAGTTTTGAAGGCGATTTCTTGCCGGGTGCCGGTTCTGATGTGAACTTCGGGGTTTGAATGAGCAGCACTCTACGTGTCGTGGATAAATGTTTCGACTTTCGACCTGACCCCATTCACGCTGGCATTGCGCTCGTGCGTTCGCTGCAGGTGTGACTCGCGTTTGCGCTGCAACGAGTCGTTGTCAGGTTCGATGGCGCCGAGTTGCTGAAGAAAGTCGATCGCATCGCGCATGAGGAGGGGCTCACCGGTGAGCGCGATCCCGCTGGTGTAGCCGTTGCTCGAGAGGTGACTCCAGACGACCTTGCCACGTACGACCCAGGTTTGTTGCAGGCCGAAAACCTGAAACGACAGCTTGCCTTCACTGCCGATGCGGAGGGCGCGGGAGTGATGAATCCGCATCCCGCGTTCGCTGATGTCCAGGATGCGTCCCTCGGTGGCGACCATGCGCGCGTTGATCTGAACCTTCGTCTGGAAACGCCGCACCCCGCGAAGCTCGTCGAGCTCGTGTGCGATCGGCAGCTCAGTGACGATGTCGTTGCCGGCAGCCGGCTCGCTCTTGCCTCGCAGCGATTGGATGCAGCGGATGAGAAACGCTTCGACCGCTTCGCGCCGAACGCAGGTCTGCCGTCCGTTTCGCTCAGCAGGGAGCTCGCCCCTGCGGATCAGCGCGCGGAGCGCAGAACGCGAGAGCGGAAGAATACGGGTGAGCTCGGTAAGCGTCAGCGTTTCAGGCATGGGCTCTCGGCCTCCAAAAACTGTGCCGTGATGGAGCAGCACTACAGCAATTCCTTGATCCGCGCGTAGCCGCTGCGACTCACGGGCACCTTCGTTCCATCGCGCAGGATCGCCACGCGGCTGTCCTTCGCGTAGAGCTCCAGCTTCTCGATCCGCTCGATGTTGAGCAGCACGGAGCGATGGACGCGGACGAAGCGGCCGGGGTCGAGCGCGTTGGCGAGCTCGCCGATCGGCTGCTGTTTGCGCAGCGCCGCTCCCGCCGTATGAATCACGATCGCTTCGTCGTCGGCTTCCACGTAATCGATCTTGGCGACGGGCACGATATGGATCGTGCCGTCCTCCTGCCGCACAACCAGCCGTTGCAGCGGCTTCGCGCGCAGGGCGGATGCGAGTCCTCCGACCTGCGGCCGCGCGCCGCTCTGCTGCTTGAGCCGCTCCAGCACGCTTTGCAATCGCGTTTGCGACACTGGCTTCAATAGATAGTCGAGCGCGTGGACCTCGAAGGCGCGCAAGGCGTACTCGTCGTGCGCCGTCACGAAGACGATGTTCGGCGATCGATCGAGCAGCTCGAGCACTTCGAAGCCGTCGAGCTTCGGCATCTGAATGTCGAGGAGCACGAGATCGGGATCGTGCTGCGCGACCGCCTTCACGGCCTCGAAGCCATTCGCGCACTCGGCGACGATCTCGACCTCCTCATCGGCGCCGAGGTATTCGCGGAGGACGTCGCGGGCGAGAGGCTCGTCGTCGACGATGATCGTTCGAATCATCGCGGCAGCTCGATGCTCACGTGGAAGCGGCCGTCATTCTCCGCGGCTTGAAACACGGCCTTGCCGTCCGAGACCGTCTGCAGCCGTCCGCGCGCATTCTGCATTCCGATTCCCTCGCCGGTCTGATCGACTCGTTCCGGATCTGCGGGATTATCGATCACGATGCGCAGCATGCCATCGCGGAGCGACGCCGTGATGTCGATCGTGCCCCCTTCGACGACGGACGCCACGCCGTGCCGCACCGCATTCTCAACCAGCGGCTGCAGCAGGAGAGGCGGCACAAGGCACTGCGCCGATGCGTCATCCATGCTGATGTTGGTCTTCAAGCGCTCACCGAACCGCACTCTCTCGATGTCGAGATAGCGCGTCACGAGATCCATCTCCTCCGCCAGTGTGATGCGTTCCTGAGCGCCGAGTCGGAGGATGAGCCGAAAAAAATCGGCGAGACGCTGCGCCATCTGGCGTGCGTCTTCCGGCCGCGAGCCGCACAGCGAGGCGACCGCGTTGAGACTGTTGAAGAGAAAGTGCGGATCGACCTGCGCCTTGAATGCGCGGAGCTCGGCCTCGCGCGCCAGGACGCGATAGCGCAGCGCCGCTTCTTCCGCTTCGCGCGAGACCTCGATCTCCAGCACGAGATACTGCACGGCCACGGTCGTCAGATAGAGCAGCACACCGAGTGCGAAGATCAGATTGAGATCGGGAACGATCCGTGAGCCGAAGCGCGTGCCGAGCGTCGCGACCCACGACTGCCACGTCAGCACCCACAGCCCGCTCGCGGCCGCTGCAGATCCGATCACCGCGGCTGCGATCGTGCTGCGATTGGTGGACTGCAGCGGCATCGCGCGGCAGAGGTAGCGCGATGCCAGTCCGATGAAGCCGAGGAGCAGGGAAGGTGGCAGTGCGGCGGCCGCGGCGAGTCCGACCGGCACGCGCGACGACAGGAGAAACACCGACGCTCCGAGTGCGGCGAGCGTCACCGCGGCAAATGCGTACAGTGCAAGCTCGAGCCGTTTCACGCCGTCACTTCCTTCGCGTTGCGGATCTCGACGCCGCCCATGATCGCGCTGCCGCGTACGACCAGGCGCGGTCCATCGCCTTCCGTCGGATTGCTCGTGCGATTCGTCGAGGCGCCGAAGAGTCCCATCACGCGATTCTCGATCACCCAATCCTTCGGCACGCGCAGTTCGATGCCGCCCCAGAACGCGACGACGTCGACCTCCGCCATCGTCGTGATCTTCGTGTTCACGAGATTGACGTCGCAGCCGCCCATCACCGCGACCGCGTCGCCGCCCGCGAGCTCATTCGAGGTCACGAGCATTCCGTTGCCGCCCATCCATGCGAAGGCGTGAAAGCGTTCGCCGCCGCCGCTGCTGCGCATGGCCTGGCCGATCAGCGTCAGTCCGCCGGCGGTGATCAGCAGCGGCCAGAGCGCGAGGATCTTCCAGAAGCGGAAGTCGGGGATGTACGGAATGCTCGGCATGAACATCAGCGCGACCACCATCCAGATGAGGCCTCCGACCCATTGCTTCCGCGCGAAGTGTGCGAGCGAGGTGGCGACGAGGATCAGCGGCCACCACCGCAGGTAGTCGTGCGCGTCGATGCGTCCCATCTGGTCGAGCCATGCGATCAAGCCGAAGGCGAGGATCGAGAAGCCGGTGACGAGGCGCATCCAGGGATTGTTGCGGCGGCGAGCTTCGCGGCGGAATGCGCGGTCATCCATCATGGCGCACCTCCTCTTCGTGGCGCTGCATCGTGCCGAAGATCGTACGGAGCACCATCATCGCGCCGACGGCGATGACGAGCAGCGGCCACGACGAATCGAAGGTGAGATCCCACAGGTGGAGCGTGGTCGCTTGCAGCCAGAGGCCGATGACGATCAGCCAGAGGCCGGACCACGGCTTGCGTCGATCGAGCAGGCGCGCCGCGCCGAGCGCGACGAGAAAAAGCGGCCAGTAGTGCTCGATGACGAAATGAAAATCTGCGTAGCCAAGGCGGTCGAACAGGAAAAGTGTTCCGATCGCCATGAGCAGGAGACCGGTGAAGAGCTTCCCACCGTCGATGGATCTGTTGTCGTTCATTGATTTTCTCCCACGTTAGTCCCGAAGGCGGATGAGGGGGCGGCGTTCTTGATTTCGATTCCGGACATGACCACGAGACCGCGGACCATCAGCTTCCTGCCCCCCGTGGTTGACGAAGCCTTGTTCTCGACGCCGCCCATGATGGGGAAGGCCTCGCAGTGCACTTCCCAGCCGGGAGGGATGCGCAGCGTGGTGCCGCCCCACATCGAGAGCACTTCGATGGCGACGGGCGTTGGATCGTCACCGGGGCCGGCGAGCTCGAGATCGGCGCCGCCCATGAAGGAGAGGATTCGCTTGCCGTCCAGCTCCTCCGCCCGGACTTGTAGCTTGCGTGTGGTCAATACGTTGACCATCGCGCTGCCGGCCAGCTGCTCCGCCGTTTGGAAGCCGAGCGCACGCAGCACGATCACGACGCCGATGCCGATGAGGATCAGCGGCCAGAGCGAGAAGAACGAGAGGTGCGCAATGCGAGGCAGGAGGAGGAGCAGCCCGAAGGCGAGGCAGAAGACACCGAGCGCGCGTCGCGAGGCGTCGGCCAGATAGAGGACCCCGAGGAGGACGAGGACCAGGGGCCAGTAGCGAAGAAGGAGCTCGGCGTCGAAGAGTTCGAGATTATCGAGCGTCATGACGATGCCGAGCATCGTGAAAAACAGGCCGAGGACGAGTTTCGTCGGGCCGGGGCGGGGTGTAGCGATCGTTTCCATGCGGGGAGAGTACGGAGGGAATGTGCTGGAGTCTCGCGTCTGCCGGTGAATGGCGGATTTGGGCGGGTGAGTGGGGAAGATGTGACGTGGATCAACGTTTTTTCCTGGGAGGTACCTATACTTTTTGCGGGTCCGAGGAATATGAATACGTCCAAAGTCTGCCTGCTCTTAGCTTCTGCATTCGTCTCGAGCCTTGCGGCGCCCGCGTTCGCGTCGCGGCCGTTCTTCATCGATCCGAGTCTTGCTGGTCGTCTCGAACAAGGGATCGCACCGGGCGAGAAACTGGAGCTTCGCGACATCGCGCTCATCGATGGCAATCCGACGACGCTGCAACTCGAGCGATTCGAGGTGTGGGGACCGGATCCGCAGATCATCGTGTTCGAGAAGGATGGGAAGTCGTTCCACAAGCTGCCGCGTCCCGAGACGAAGTTCTACAAGGGAATCGTGAATGGCGATCCTTCATCGATGGTCGAGATCTCCGTGGGAACGAACGGCAGGATCTCCGGGGTGATCATGGCCGGAGATCGCATGTTCACGGTCGGTCGCGGCGAGCGTCATGGGAAAGGAGTCCGTCCGGTCCACATTGACGATGATGAGACGGCTGTCGATCGCGCGGCGCCTTTGATGATTCGCGAGTTCGATGACTTCGACGACTTGATCGCGAATCCAGGTGCTGGCGACTGGAAATGTAATTCTGATGCAGTTTCAGTGAGGCACGTCCGCAAAGCAGTCTCGGATGGTGTCGCTTCAAGCGTCGCTGTGGCACCGAACGGCACACCGGCATCAGGAGTCTCGTATTCCCTGAATCTCGCCGTGGAGACGGACGGTGAGCTCCGCGCAGCGTTTGGCAGCGATAGCGCGCTGACCACGTATCTAGGCGACTTGATCGCGAAGGCGTCGGTCATCTATCAACGTGACCTCAGCACCACACTGACGATCGGTACGACACATATCTGGTCCAGTTCCGCAACCGATCCCTGGACAGTCACGACCGCGTCGACTACGCCGGCCGCGCTCGCGGAGCTCGGCAATTACTGGCACGCCAACTATTCAGGCGTCGTTCGCTCCTCGGTCGTTTTCCTCAGCGGCAAGAACTTCGGCGGCGGTGTGGGATGGGAGGATGTGTTGTGTGGAGCGGATTTTCAATGCGACGCCACCGGATCGAATTGCGGGGCGTCCGAATACGCAAACGCCTGGGGCGGCGCGTATGCGTTTTGCGGTTCTTTCGGAGGGGTGAGTGTGACCAACCCTGATCCGACCGCCACCGTGAATGGCGTGTTGTACGGTCTTCCGACTTCGAACTTCTGGCCGTTGCTCGAAGTCTGTCACGAGCTTGGCCATAACGCGAATGGTCCGCATACCCATTGTGTCGGCCTGACGTCCACACAGAAGACGACCTACGGCGTCAGCAGAAACTTCGTCGATACCTGCTTCTACAACGAAGGCGCGACATGCGCGACCAATGGGACCGGCGGAATCGGGACGATCTCCGACGTGCCTTCAGAAAAGGGCACGATCATGAGTTACTGCCACAACATTTTTTCTTCGGGTTTCCGGCAAAGCCGGTATTGCTTCTATCGGCCCAACGAAGCGGCCGAAGTGGTGCTTGGCAATTCGGTTGCGAAGTGTGAAGCTGGTCTCGATCCCAATGCCCTTTCGAGCTCGTCATGCTATTTCAATGCGGGCCTCAACCAGGGAACGACCGGGCTCGACGCCACGATCACGATCGGCAGCAACCTCACCTGCTCGGCAGGCAAGACGGCGTCGGTGCCGGTGAATGCATCGGCGACCTTCGCATGGCAGATCGTGGGAGGAAACATCACCGCGGGCGCCACGACGCGCCAGATCACGTTCACACCGACCGCTGCGAGCGTGACGGTCACGGTCACGGTGACCAACGCGAACGGCTGTGGAATTACGAACACGGCGACGACGAGTACACAGTGCGGCGCCCTCACTGCACCGACAGGTCTCGTCGCGACAGCGACCGGCACCTCGATCGCCGTCAGTTGGAACTCAGTCGCCGCAGCGACGTCGTACCACGTTTATCGTTCCACGACCGGCTCGTTCACGACCTTCACGAACGTCGTTGGGACCTCATTCCCTGACACCGGCGCGGCCGATACGGCCTACCTCTATATGGTGCGAGCGTTCAACGGCAGCACGGAGTCGGGCGACAGCAACAAAGACCTCGCGGAGACGACCGTTTTCACGAGCATCACGCCGTTGTCCACAAAGGTACTGGCTTCGAACATCACGTCCCTTCGTACCGCGGTCGATAAAGTCCGCCAACTCGCAAACGGCGGCGTCGCGAATCCCGCTTCGTACACCGATCCGTCCCTCGCCACCGGAACGGGAGGGACGAAGATCAAAGCAATCCACATCACGCAGCTTCGCACCTTCCTGGACACCGCGCGCGGTACGCTCGGCGTTGGCCCGGGTACCTATTCGGATACGACACTGAACACCGGCGCAGGTGGCACGAAGGTCAAGGCGCAACACATTCTGGACTTGCGGGCCGCGGTGCAGTGAAGTCGCACCGCGCGACGCTCACCTTCCACACGAGCGAGCGGCTGGCCTTCGTCAACATCACGGCGAAGGTCGAAGCCGCATTGCGAGACAGCGGCATCCGCGAAGGACTCTGTCTCGTCAACGCCATGCACATCACCGCGAGTGTCTTCATCAATGACGACGAACGCGGACTGCACGAGGACTACGCGAAGTGGCTCGAATGGCTCGCGCCTTACGATCCGAGCCCGGAGCACTATCACCACAACCGCACCGGTGAAGACAACGGCGACGCGCATCACAAGCGGCAGATCATGGGCCGCGAAGTCGTCGTCGCGGTGACGAACGGCCAGCTCGACTTCGGACCGTGGGAGCAGATCTTCTACGGCGAGTTCGATGGACGGCGCGACAAGCGCGTATTGGTGAAGATCATCGGCGAGTGATTCCGCGTTAGCATTGAGCCACCAGGAAAACTAAACGGTGAATCGCACGACTGCGCGGAGTGCTCTGCATTGGTCGATGGCGATCGCGCTCCTCGTTTGTCCATCGCTTTTCGGGCTCGATCCTCGGCGCCGCCTCGAGGAGAACGAGCTCGCGACCTGGACCGACTCTCTTCCCCAGAACACGGTTCACGCGATTCATCAAACGCGTGACGGTTATCTCTGGATCGGCACGTACGAAGGCCTCGTGCGATTCGATGGCGTCCGCTTCACCGTCTTCGACAAACGAACGTTTCCTCTCATGCGTCAGCACGGCACGCTCGATGTGTTCGAGGACTCGCATGGCAACCTCTGGGCCGGCACCTCGGGCGGCGGCGTCGTGCGCATGGCTGCGAACAGCAGCGAGCGATTCGACACGGCGAAAGGACTCGCGGGCGACATCGTCACTTCGATTCAGGAAGACCGGGCCGGCCGCGTCTGGATCGCGACCACGCGCGGCGTGAACCAGTATGCAAATGGCCGGCTGCAGACGATCGCTTCACCGGCTGGTGCCGTCCCGCGCCGGCTGTTTTGCGATGCGGACGGTGGAATGTGGATCGGATATGAGAACGGGTCGATCGATCACATTGTCGATGGTAGCCGGTCGCGCTATGACGCGAGCCGTGGCGTCCCGCCAAAGGCGATCCTCGCGATCGCGCAGGACCGCGGCGGTGCGATCTGGATCGGAAGTGAGGGAGGAGGATTGTCCGTTCTGCACGACGATCGATTCGAGCCGGTGAGCAACGCCGGCTTCCCTCCGAATGCGATCGTCCGTGCGTTGCTGTGCGATCGCGCAGGTACGCTCTGGATCGGAACCGAGGGCCTCGGTCTCTTCCGGCTCTGGAACGGAACCGTCAGCTCGATGACTTCGCGTCAGGGACTGCCGAGCGACATCGTGCGTTCGCTGTTCGAAGATCGCGAAGGAAGCCTGTGGATCGGAACCAGCGGCAGCGGACTCGCGGTCCTACGCGATCAGAAATTCGTCACGTACTCGCGGCTCGATGGTCTCTCGCACGACAACGTGCGATGCATCTTCGAGGATCGTCCGGGCAGCGTCTGGATCGGAACCGACGGCGGTGGAGTGAACCATCTGACTGGCGCAACGATCACTGCGCTCACGACGAAGGAAGGACTCGCCAACGATTACGTCCGCGCGTTGTTCGGCGACGCGGACGGCACGCTCTGGATCGGCACCGCGGGGGCGGGGCTTTCGCGGTTGAAGGATGGGAAGCTGGCGCACTTCACTTCGCACGACGGACTTCCGAACGATGTCGTCTATGCAATTCAACGGGATCGCGACGGAGTCCTGTGGGTGGGCACGAGCCGCGGAGTCGCACGCCTGCGCAACAACCAGTTCGAAGCCGTGCCCGACCGAGGAGTCGCCGACACGAACACGACCGCGCTCGCGCTCGATCGTCACGGCGTGCTCTGGATCGGCACAGGGCGCGGCGCGCTTCGTCATCACGATGGCGTTTTCGAGCCAGTCATGACGCGCGACGGTGCCGTGCGTGATTCGGTCTTTTCGTTTCATGAAGACTCCGATGGAACGATGTGGATCGGGACGACGAACGGGCTGCTTCGCGTACGAGACGGAATCGCGCGAAGGTACAACCGCGAGCAGGGGCTGTACGACGACCTCGTCTTTCAAGTGCTCGATGATGAGCGCGGGTTTCTCTGGATGAGCAGCAATCGCGGAGTGGCGCGAGTCGCGAAGAGCGAGCTCGATGCCCTCGACGCCGGCAAGATTCGCGCGGTGCAGTCCGTTTCGTACGGCCGGCCGGACGGCATGCTCTCCGCGCAGTGCAACGGCGTCTCACAACCTGCTGCACTTCGCACGTCGGACGGCCGTCTCTGGTTCGCGACGATTCGAGGCGTAGCCGTCGTCGCGCCGTCTGAGCTTCGACTGAATCCACTGCCGCCGCCTGTGGTCGTCGAGCGTGTCGTGGCCGATGGAAAAACGTTGAGCACGAGCAGTGTGACCCTGGCTCCGGGACACGATCGTCTCGAGATCGACTATTCGGCGATGAGTTTCATCGCACCGGAAAAGGTTCAGTTCCGCTATCGATTGGAGGGGAAGGATTCCGACTGGACGGATCCTGGCAGCCGAAGGACGGCGTTCTACAACAACCTGCCTCCCGGCAGGTATCGATTTCACGTCATCGCGTCGAACAACGATGGTGTGTGGAACCGCACAGGTGCGTCGCTGTCGATCGAGCTGCAACCATTTTTCCACCAGACGCTCGCCTTTCGCTTTCTCGTCGCCGCGATGTTCCTCGGCCTCCTGCTGACGCTCCACCGAATGCGCCTTCGCTCCATCAAGCTGCAGCGGCGCGCGTTGACGGTGCTCGTCGAACAACGGACCGCCGAGCTCGAAGCAGCGAACCGTGAGCTCGCGCGGCTCTCGTCCCTGGATGGTCTGACGAGCATTGCCAATCGGCGGCAGTTCGATCTGACTCTGGTGAGCGAATGGAGTCGGGCTCTGCGCGACCGCAGCGAGCTCTCGCTGCTCATGATCGACATCGACTCGTTCAAAGCATTCAACGACACACTCGGGCACAAGGCCGGGGACGAATGCCTGCGGCGCGTGGCGCAGACCATTGCTGCGGAGTTTCGCCGTGCCGAAGATCTCGTGGCGCGTTACGGAGGAGAAGAACTCGCCGTGCTGCTGCCTGGTATGGGTCTCCAGGATGCGGCGAAGAACGCCGAGCGCGTCCGCGCAGCCGTCGAGTCGCTGAAGATTCTGCACCCCGCGTCGACAGTGGCGAGAGTCGTGACGATCAGTGTCGGGATCGCGACGGTCACGCCGCAGGATTCCGACGAAGGCGCGCTCGTCGCGGCGGCGGATGAAGCGCTGTATCGCGCGAAGGGAGAAGGGAAGAATCGGGTCGCGTGAACGCGCTGCCATCCCGAGGCGCTGAGACGCCGAAGGACCTCGATGACAGCTCGAGACCGGTTATCATCCGCGGTGCTGGAGGACTCATGAGCGACGACCGCCGTAGAGCTGAACGATTTCCGATGCGTGTTCCCGTGTCGTTCGGCGGAGGGAATGGAACGACCCATGATGTCAGCGGCCGGGGCGTGCTCTTCGAGACCGACTATCCGTTCGAAGTCGGCAGCGAGATCGATTTCACGCTCGTGGTTCCCGATACGACGAACGTGCTGTGCCACGGCACGATCGTGCGCATGACGCAGATCCGCGAGCATTTCGGCGTCGCGGTGCAGGTCGATTCCTACAAGCTGACGGACGACCAGCCGGTGATCGGCGTGCGGCCGCACATGATCATCGAAGAATTCCGGAAGCATCAGGGATAATCACAAACGCCTGCCGGTCCGCTTCCGTAAGGATATTTCAATGAACTCGAGACTCTCTCTCCTCGCAGGATTCGTCTGCGTGCTGCTGACGGTTCCTCTGTTTTCGATTACTTGTCCGAGCTCGGTCTGGACGACGGTCCAATCCCGGCAGGACGGTCCGTTCATGATTCACGATCTGGCGCCTGTCGACTTCGATAACGATGGCAAGCTCGATCTCGTCGGTCTGATCGATCAGAGTCCGATCAGCGACAGCGGAATGTTGTATGCGTGGAAGGGGAACGGCGATGGCACTTTTCAGGCGCCGGTGAGCCTCGCCGACAGCGGCTTATCCTTTCTTTCCGTCGCAGACGTCAATAACGACGGCCGTAAGGATCTCCTGATGACGAAGACCACCGTCGTGAACAATTCCTACTCATACTCGCTCCTCGTGAGGCTGGGAAACGGCGCCGGTTTCAACGCCGCTCAGTCGCGATCGATCAATAATCCGACGCGCTTCGTCACCACTCTTTTTGACGGCGATGCGTATCCCGACATCGTGATGCCTGATTACGGCACCATCCAGATCTATCACGGTGTGGGGGATGGCACGTTCACGTTTCTGAAGCAGATTCCTCTCACGGTCCAGTCGGCCTTTCGAGTGGCCGCGGCCGATTTCGACGGCGACGGCCGCCTAGACCTCGCGTACGCGCGGGACGACACCTACTTCGTCGATGTGATCTTCCAGAATGCGGATGGCAGCTTCACGGCTCCAGTCACGCTGCAGTCGGGTGTCGAACCGCCATCCGGTTATCAGGATGTCGCCTGGGACCTGGTCACGGGCGACGTCGACGAGGACACACACCCTGATCTGATCGCCGCAAACTGGGAAGGTCAGTATGCCGGCGCAAGCGTTACCGTTCTGCGCTACGGGGGCAGTCGCACCTTCACCCGATCGACTCTCTCTCCGGCGTACTTCCATGCCCCTGTGAGTTTCACCACCGTGCGTGTCGCCGACATCAACGGTGACGGTCATCTCGACATCCTCGCGGGGGAGATCAACGGCAGCCTTCTCATGACCTCGATCGGCCGCGGCGACGGGACGTTCTACTCGCCGAGCTACTACAAGCCGGATGCGGGGGTCGTGTCGATTGCAATCGGAGATTTCGATGGAGATACGCATCTCGACGCCATTGTCAGCGGATTCCAACACATAGGCTCCCTGGCCGCCACCTGCCAGGCGGTCGTCACGAGCGACGGCAGGAGCATCAGCGCCGCGGCTTCGGCCGGCGCCATCAGCGCGCCGAGCACAGCCACGGCCACGGTCGGCAGGCCGAATCCGACGACGCCTTTCACCGCACCCGCGGCGAGAAAGGTGAGCGCAATCGCCGTTGCCATGAGCGTTCCGTGATCCATGACCGACACTTGCCGCCGCTCGCGGTGCCGGACAATGTGGAAGATATGAAGTCAGCCTTCGTCTCCAACGAAGGTTCATAATCCACAGGAGCGCTCCGATGCG
>CAZKID010000113.1:7336-13303 GCA_964552405.1 uncultured Thermoanaerobaculia bacterium | reverse complement strand
CGCGTCGAGCCGCGCCGCAGAGACGATGAGAACCGCGGCCGTCACGGTGGCCGAGACTTCGAATTGCGACCTGTCGACGATCTCACCGCTGAAGCCTGCGCCGTGGAACATGGTCGAGAGACTTGCACTGCCGAACATTTTCGCGGCGTGGCAGCGGCTCTACCGCTTCCGCGTCGAGCTCGAGTCGACGCAGAACGCGCTCGCCATCCGGCAGGGTCAGCCGGCGTCGACGACCTCGAAGTGTGCCGATGGAACGTGGGCAGTGACACCGTCGAGTGCAGCGTTCAGCCATGAGATCGCGGTGCCTTCGCCGGGTGTGAAGTATCCACTCGCGTATCGCCGCTGATGAAAAAGGTCGTCGTCGGATCCGTACTGATCGTGATGTGCGTGCTTGGCATGATGGGACTCGTCACGCTCGCCGTGCGTAGCGCGTTCGCTCCTCGTCCATGGCCTGACAAGCTTGGGATGCTCGATGAAGCTCCGAGTCATTTTCCTGATGTCGAAACCAGTGCGGCGGCGCAGGTGCTGATCCAGCTCACGCCCCCGTTGGGTTTCAGTATCAGGCCGAAGACTGCGGACTTGCGGGAGCCGGAGGTCAGCGGAGACTTTGAGAAGGTCAAAGAGCCATTGAAGCAGTACTGTCGCTCGGAGCTCAATCGGACGAACGAAGCGATCATTTCTCCTCCGCCTCAAGTTGCTTCGTATCTCGACACGCATCGCGGCGATATCGATCGGGTGCGCGATCACATTCTGAATGCCGGTCCGATCGTCTGGGTTTCGCACTTCAAGTCGTCGGATTCGGCACTTCCGAATCTGACCGGCCATTTCAATTTGACTAGAGTGTTGTCGGCACGTGCTTTGTTGAAGGCGTCGCTGAACGATGCGACAGCGTGGGATGACCTGCATGCGGCATGGCTTGCGGATCGCGAGTTGTGGTTTCGGCCTGAGGAAATTTCGCAGGCTGTTGCTCTGGCTGATGTGCGGATGGTCAATGCCAGCGCGTCGAAGATGCCGTTGCCAGCACCTGGATGGTTGAACGAGATGCGGACGTTCGACTATCGCCATCATCTCGTTGCTGCGTTTCAGGCAGAGGCGTTTCGATTGAAGCGTTCCGGAGGGGGCATGCCATTCCCGCCGCTCTTCTGCGGCGTGGCCACAAACCGCGCGGCGGAGAATGCGCGAGTGCGGACGGCGGAGCTGGTGATGACATCCAACTGCGATCTCTCTGCAGTGCCGGACATGAAGTTCTCATGGACGAATATCATCGACGTGAACCCACGAGCGCAGCGATTCCATCGCTTTGTTGCCGAATTGGAGACGACAGAGAAAGCGATCGCGATTCGAAGTGGAGATCGGCCATCCACGACCTCACAGTGCGCCGATGGAAGTTGGGCGGTGACTCCTTCGAGTGCTGTATTTAACCGTCAGATCTTGCTCCCGATCAAAGACAACTATCCGCTCGCGTACCGCCGCTGATCGTGAAGAAACTCTGGCTCTCGATCTCACTCGCACTCGTGGGCTTGTTGCTCGCGGCTTGGTTCGCGATCGATCGAACACTCGATCGATGGGAGAACGGCGAGTGGCCGGCGAGGCTTGGGCACTTGTCGGATGTGCCCAAGCGCGTCGTCGAGCTGCCGGTCAACGCGAACGCGATTCGGCTGGCAGCGCTTGCCGCTCCGTTGGGTATTGATCTCACTCCTGGTTCGAGCAGGTACGACCCCAATTTTTCGAAGGTTCGTGGAGCGCTACTCCCCTATCTGAAAGCTGAGTTGGAGCGCGAGACGCTGGAAATCGATGATCCGCCTTCTCTGGTCGGGAGCTATCTCTCGGAGCACGATGCGGAGATCGACGCGGCGCGTGATCACGTTCTCAGCAACGGACCGCTCGTCTGGCCGGCGTCGCTTCGCGAGAACGCCAAGCGCACGCAGTTCTCGGCGATCATGGATCTGTCGCGCGTGCTCGCGGCGCGTGCACTCGTCAGAGCGAAGAAGAACGACGCCCGCGCGTGGGATGACGTTCACGCGATGTGGCTCGTGACGCGCCCGCAGTGGCAGTCCTCGGTGACGAGCTTCTTCGCCTTGAATCCAACACGCATGGTCAACGGCGTCGCGATGAAACTGCCGCAGCCGGAGCCCGCGTGGCTTGGCGAGTTGAAATCGATCGACTATCGAACCGCGCTTGCCGGGGCGACGCAGGCTGGTCTGTGGGACGAACGCAGAACCGTCGCGAGTGACGCGCGGCAGAGTCGTGAGGTCGGTCGAATGATCGGCGCGCCATTGGTCGCGGTCTCGTTCGCGGAGACCGCCGAGAAGATGAGGCGGCGCACGAGCGAGTTGTACGCGCTCAGAAACTGCGACGTCGCCGCTGTGCCGTCACGCGTCGCGCCAGCACCCTGGAACATGCTGCGCGGCGGAGAAATCTTCTGGGTCTCCTCGGTATGGAGCTCGCTCGGCCGCTTCTACGCAGAGCTCGAGGCGCGCGAGCGTTTCGCTGCATTGCGGCGCGGCGAGAAGCCAACGGCGAGCAGCGTATGTTCGGACGGACACTGGCTCATCGACGATCACACTGTGCGATTCGATCGTGCAATCGCGGTTCAGTCGGGAATCAAGTATCCGCTGACGCTGACGCTGCGTTAAACGCGCGCGAGGCTCGCGACGATCGACTTGAAGATCCCAAGTCCGTCCGCGTTTCCGAGCAGTTCCTCCGAACAGCGCTCCGGGTGCGGCATCATGCCGAGGACGTTGCGGGAGGCGTTACAGATGCCGGCGACGTTGCGCGCGGAGCCGTTCGGATTCGCCTCGCTTGTCATGCGGCCTTCGTCGTCGCAGTAACGGAAGATGATCTGGCGATTGCGCTCGAGCTCATCGAGCGTTGCGTCATCGGCGTAGTAGTTCCCTTCGCCGTGCGCGATCGGAACACGGAGGATCTGTCCGCGCTGGAGCTCGGATGTGAAGGGCGTATCCGTTTCTTCCGTGCGCAGCAGGACGTCGCGGCTGAGGAATCGCAGGTGCTCGTTGCGCATCAGCGCACCGGGAAGCAGCCCGACTTCCGTGAGGACCTGGAAGCCGTTGCAGATACCGAAGACGAGGCCGCCGTTCGCGGCGTGGCGTTTGACCGGCTCCATGATCGGCGCGAACTTCGCGAGCGCGCCGGCGCGGAGATAGTCACCGTAGGCGAACCCTCCGGGGATGGTGATGCAGTCGGGGCCTTTTCGATCCGTCTCCTTGTGCCAGAGCAACTCGGCTTCCGCGCCGACGACGTTCTTCGTGACGTGCCACGCGTCGTGATCGCAGTTCGAACCGGGAAGGATGACGATTCCGAATTTCATTTCGTGTTGGTTGTGCGGGGAACTTTGTAGATTGTAAGGTAGCCCGCGCCGTCCGTGACGGCCAGCGTGGAGCGCTCGCGATCATATGCGATCGCGTAGGCGTCGACCCCGTACAACGAGACCGGCGAGACTTTCCGGCTCGACGCGGTGAACGTACCGCTCGCGGTACAGCGTCGCTCGGCGTACAGAAGCGTTTCGGGACTTGCGAGCGCGGCGATCTGCGGTCCGTGTTTTTCCGGCAAACAGATCTTCTGGCTGCTGACGAGATCACCGAAGTCGATCGTGATTCGCATCTTGCCGTCGCCGCCGGACGCCATCTGTTTCGCGGAATGCGTGACGAGCGGCTTCTCGAACAGCGTGTCGCTCGCGAGAGCGATCAACGCGCGATCGTTCGCGGCGAACAACGCCGCGTCGATTTTCTTGTCCGTCTGCAGCGGATCGCGCGCGATCTCGTTGAATGTCGAGAGGTCGTAGAACGCGACCGACGTCGCCTTCGTGTCGCCGAACTGCTCGGGCCCGATGACCGCCAGGGTCGTCCCCGTAGAAGAAACCGCGATCGCCATCGGGTCCTCGAACGGGAGCGTCTTCAGTTCCTTCTCTCCGCGCGCGTCGTAAATGTGCACGCGCCTGCCGAGGAGAACAACGAAGCGGCCTTTCGGATCCGGCAGTGCATCGCGGATTTGCTCCCCCTCGGTCGTGATCTCGCGGACGACTTTGAAATCGGGGATGGCGAGGATCGACGCCGACTCGTCGCTGCCATTCGCGATGTAGAGCAGAGTGCCGTCTGCGCTCGTGCGCAAGGTGACGAGCTCTTTCGTCGACGCAATGTCCGGCGAATCGAGAACCAGCCGGTTCTTGACTGCGCCCGTTTTCGGATCGATGGCGAGCACAGCTTGCGGCTGCGCGAGTCCGGCGTAGAGCGTGCCGTCCCGTCCCACCGCGATGCCGTGCGGCTCACCTTCGAGCGACCAGCGGTGAACGATCTTCTGATCGTGGGTGGGAACCGCGGCGAGTCTCTGGAGCTCCTGCTGCGCCGGCAGCGACCGCGCTGCGGCAAAGGTGAGCAGGGCCAGGCCGGCGAGACTACTCCTCAATCGTGTAGGAGAAATGTTCGACGACTGTGTTTGCGAGGAGCCTCTCACACATCTGACGAAGCTGCGATTCGACATGGTCTCGCGTCTGCTCACCAATGTCCGCAAGCGTAATTCGAAACAGCTTGCCCACCCGCACATCTTCCACGCCCCCGAACCCAAGCGTGCTCAGCGAATGTTGGATGGCCTTGCCCTGAGGATCGAGGACCGAGGGCTTGAGCTCGACGACAACCGTTGCTTTCATGGGGGCGAATCATAGTGTAGGACAAGCGCCCTCGCCTGTCGCCTTTGGGACAGGCGAGGGCGCCTGTCCTACAAAACTAAAACAGCGCGAGCTGGCCGGGGGGCGGGGGCATGGGCGTCCGCGGAGGGGCGAAGGCCCCGGTTGGCTCGTACTGCTTCGCGACTGCGGGCTCGATCCGCGGGCCGGTGCGGCGCAGCAACCGCGTCGCCATGTCGCGAACGATCGACTCGTGATTGTTCTTCTGTGAGAGATGAATGAGGCAGAGCGTTCGCGTCGCCGGACCGAGCATCCGCTCGATCGCGTTGATGGCGTCGTCATTGGAGAGATGGCCGTAACGCGACATGATCCGCCGCTTCAGCGACCATGGATAGCTGCCGGTCCGCAGCATGTCGAGATCGTGATTCGATTCAAAAAAAAGTCCGTCGCAGTCCGTCAGATGCCGCCGCACATCATCGTTCACATAGCCGAGATCCGAGGCGATGCCGGCGCGCGAGCCGTCGCGGGATTCGATGACGAAACAGGCCGAATCGGCGGCGTCATGAATCGTGCGTTTTGCATGCACGTTCAGCTCGCCGATCTGGAACGTCGTGTTGTTCTCGAACAGGACGACCGGCGTCTCGTCCGTGTCGAAGCCCGCCGCGTTCAGCGTCCCTTCGGTGCAGTAGATCGGGATGTCGTGTCTGCGCGCGATGCGCTGTGCGCCGTGCACGTGATCGGAGTGCTCGTGCGTGATGACGATGGCCGAGACCTTCTCGATGTCGAGTCCCAGCGAGATCAGCCGTTTCTTCGTCTCGCGAACGCCGAGTCCGGCATCCACCAGGATCGCGGTGCCGTCGCTCTCGAAGTAAAAACAATTGCCGGCGCTTCCGGATCCGAGAGGGGCAACGAGCATGGCTCGATTGTACCTGCTGTCTGCTGCCTGCTGCCTGCTGTCTAGCGTGTAGAATCCGCCGGCGATGCCAATGGAACGCTTCGTGGTCGAAGGTGGTCGCCGTCTCGAGGGATCGATCCGGCCTGGTGGGAACAAGAACGCGGCGCTGCCGATCCTCGCAGCGTGTCTCCTCACGGACGAGCCGATCGTGCTCCGCAACCTTCCGGACATCGAGGATGTTCGCGTCATGCTGCAGATCCTCGAAGGTCTCGGCGCGAACGTCGAGCGGATGGAGCGCAACGTCGTTCGCATTCACGCGAAGGGCGAATGCGGCGCGACTCCCGATGCCACCCTCTCGAAACGCATTCCCCCATCGCTTCTGCGCGCGGGTCCCCTTCTCGGCCGTGTGGGGACCCCACACCTTTCCAAACCC
>CAZKID010000113.1:0-7326 GCA_964552405.1 uncultured Thermoanaerobaculia bacterium | reverse complement strand
GTCCGCATTCACACGAAGGGCGAGTGCTCGTCGACCCCCGATCCCGCGCTCTCCAAGAAAATCCGCGGCTCGATGCTGCTCGCCGGACCTCTCCTGGCCCGCTGCGGCGCCGCCGCAATCGCGAAGCCTGGCGGCGATGCCATCGGCCGCCGCCGCGTCGACACGCACCTCCTCGCCCTCGAAGCGCTCGGCGCCCAGATCGAAGTCTCGGCGTACGAGTACCGGATGAGCGCCCGGACTCTGCGCGGAAAGAACATGTTTCTCGACGAGGCGTCGGTGACCGCCACGGAGAACGCCGTCATGGCGGCGGTGCTGGCCGAGGGAGATACGCAGATCTACAACGCGGCGGCGGAGCCGCATGTTCAGGATCTCTGCCGTTTCCTCAACGGCCTCGGCGCGAAGATCGACGGCATTGCATCGAACACGTTGAAGATCCAGGGTGTCGAGTCGCTGCATGGCGGCGAGTTCACGATTCCGAGCGATCACATCGAAGTGGGCTCGTACATCGGGCTCGCGGCCGTCACGCGCAGCGAGCTCCTGATCGAAGACGCGGTGCCGCAGCATATGTACGCGGTGCGCCTGATGCTGGAGAAGCTCGGGATCGAGCTGCGCATCGAAGGAGAGAACATCCGCGTCCCGCGCGATCAGGAGTTGCGCATTCGGTACGACATCGGCGCGGCAGTGCCGAAGATCGACGACGGGCCGTGGCCGTTGTTTCCGGCCGATCTCCTTTCGATCATGATCATCGTCGCCACGCAGGCCGAGGGGACGGTGATGATCTTCGAGAAGATGTTCGAGTCGCGTCTCTTCTTCACCGACAAGCTGATCTCGATGGGTGCACGGATTATCCTCTGCGATCCGCATCGCGCGATCATCGTCGGCGGCAATCGTTTGCAGGGCGCCGAGATCTCCAGTCCCGACATTCGCGCCGGCATGGCGCTGCTGCTCGCCGCGCTCTGCGCGAAAGGGGAGAGCGTGATTCACAACGTGCATCAGATCGATCGCGGCTACGAACGGATCGAAGAGCGGCTGAATCCGCTCGGTGCACGCATCCGCCGTGAACGCGATGAGTGACGAGTGATGAGTGACGAGTGACGAGTGATGAGTGATGAGTGACGAGTGACGAGTGATGAGTGACGAGTGATGAGTATGACCAAGGTGCCTTTCCACTCGTCACTCGTTACTCGTCACTCGTCACTGCTGGTCATGGGCATCCTCAACGTCACTCCCGACTCGTTCTCCGACGGCGGCGTTCATTTCGATCACACGAAGGCGCTGCATGCAGCGCTGCAGATGATCGATGATGGTGCGGCGATCATCGATGTCGGTGGTGAATCGACGCGTCCCGGTTCCGTTGCCGTCAGTGTCGATGAAGAGATCGCGCGTGTCGTGCCTGTGATCGACGAGATCCGGCGCCGCAGCGAGGTTCCGATCTCGATCGACACGAGGAAGTCGCAGGTTGCGCGTGCCGCGATCGCCGCTGGAGCAACGATCATCAACGATGTCTCGGGGCTGCGTTTCGATCCGGAGATGCGGACGATTCCCGATGTCCCGGTCATCGTGATGCATATGCGCGGCGAGCCGGCGACGATGCAGCAGCTCGCCCAATACGACGACGTCGTTCGCGACGTCGCACGCGAGTTGCGGGAACGAATCGAGGAGTCGGGAATCGCTGCGAGCCGTGTGCTCGTCGATCCCGGAATCGGCTTCGCGAAAACGGCGGAACAGAATCTGGAGCTGCTGGCGCGATGCCGTGAGCTCACGGAGATCGCGCCGCTCGTGATCGGCGCCTCGCGCAAGGCCTTCGTCGGAAAGCTGACCGGACGCGACGCGGGTGCCGCGCGGATGCCGGGCTCTCTCGCCGCGGTTGCTGCGGCCAAACGTGGTGGTGCGTCGATCGTGCGCGTTCACGACGTGCGCGAGACAGTCGATTTTCTCAAGGTGCTCGCCGCGATCGACGAGGCGAGAGCATGAGGAGCTGGTTCGACCGTCTGCTCACGCTGCAGTTCACCTGGCGCGATCTCATCGACGTGCTCGTCGTCGCTCTCATCATCTACGGCATCCTCGCGCTGATCCGCGGAACGCGGGCGATGCAGATCACGATCGGCCTGATGCTGTTGGGAAGCTCCTTTTTCGTTGCACGCGCGTTCGATTTGCCTGCGCTGGAAGCGATCTCTCGCGAGACGCTCTTCTATCTCCCATTCGCCGTGATCGTCCTCTTTCAGCATGAGATTCGGCGAGGGCTTGCACGCATGGGCGGCAATCCGATCATGGCCTTGCTCCACCACCGGAGTGACGAGCTCGATATTGCGGCGATCGTAAACGCGTGCGAAGTTCTTTCATCGAGACACATTGGTGCGTTGATCGTCGTCGAAGGTGCGCAGACGTTGCGCGCCTACGAAGAGGGAGCAAAACCTCTGGATGCGGCGTTGAGCGCAGATCTGCTCGTCAGCATCTTCATTCCAGGAAGCCCGTTGCACGATGGCGCCGCACTGGTGCGGTCGAATCGTGTCGTCGCTGCGGGGGTGTTCCTTCCGCTGACTGCGACACCGGTCCCGCAGCTCGCGCATGGCACGAGGCATCGAGCGGCGATCGGTGCGACGGAAGAAAGTGACGCGACGATCATCGTCGTTTCGGAAGAGAACGGCTCGATCGGGCTCGCTCGCGAAGGTCAGCTGATCGAGCAGCTCGATCGCGAGTCGCTCACTCACGCGCTGCGCAATCGCTTCGGAGACTTTCGATGAAACCGTGGGTCTCCAACCTCGGCCTCAAGCTGTTGTCGCTGTTTCTCGCATTCGTCGTCTGGTTCGTCGTTTCAGCGCCGCGGCGCGAGAGCGTTTCGGAGCGTGCGTTCGCGGCACCCCTGTCTCTCATCGGCGTGCCGCGTGAGCTCGTCATCACGACTCCGGTTCCCGATACCGTAAGCGTGCGTCTTCGCGGACGCAGTTCCGATCTGCGTGCACTCAGCTCACAGAATCTCGAAGTTACGGTGGAGATGCATTGGGTACAACCCGGCGAGGCGGAGATCACTCTGCGCCCGCAGGCGATCAATGTGCCGCCGAATGTCGAAGTCGTGTCGATCGATCCAACGAAAGTGCATTTTCGCGTGGAGCAATTGCGCCAGCGTGCCGTGGCGATCCGGCCGTTCCTCGTCGGCGAGCCGTCCGCCGGTTTTACCGCAGGTGACGCAACCGTGTTTCCCGATCAGGTGCTCATCTCCGGTCCGGCATCGAAAGTGCGAAACATCAATGAGGTCGCGACCGAACGCATTATCATGACCGGCCGCACCGACACGTTCACGCAGAGTGTCGCCGTCGTTTCCGACACTCCGCTCGTTCGCGTCATCGAGCCACTCACTGTTCAGGTCACCGTACCGGTTTTTGCGGAAGTCGGACCGAATCCACCGCCGGAGCTGACGACGACAACGGGCGGCAGTCACTCCGAGAAACGGAAGAACCCATGAGAGTCCTCTTCGGTACCGATGGCATTCGTGGCAAGGCCCATGAGTATCCGCTCGATTCCAACACGATGTTCGCACTGGGTGAAGCGCTTGCGCACCGGCTCGATGGCGGAACGATCCTGATGGGAATGGATACGCGCGAGTCAGGACCGGAGATCGCGCGTGCTCTCGCGGCTGGCATTGCAGCGGGCGGAGGTCAGTCAATTCTAATCGGCGTGGTGCCGACACCGGCAGTCGCTTATCTCTGTCACACCACGGATGCAGCCGCGGGACTGTCGATCTCAGCGTCGCACAATCCGTTCGCGGACAATGGAGTGAAGATCTTCGGACACGACGGCATGAAGCTCGCTGACGCGATCGAAGAAGAGATCGAGGATGAACTGCGGGCGATCCGGCGCGACAGCGTGACGATCCCCGAGATGCCGCTCTTCGACTCGCCGGACCTCATCGAAAGGTACGAGGCTTTTCTGCTTTCCGCGGTCAAACCCAATGCGTTGCGCGGCAAGAAAGTGGTCATCGATGCCGGTAATGGTGCCGCCTATCGCATCGGCCCCGAGGCGTTTCGCCGTGCGGGAGCGGATGTCACGGTCATCAACGATCAACCGAATGGCACGAACATCAATGAGCAGTCGGGAGCACTCCATCCGCAGGGACTCGCAACGATTGTCGTGCAGCGCGGCGCAGACTTTGGTGTTGCGTTTGATGGCGACGCCGATCGTGCAATCTTCGTCGACGATGCGGGCAAAGTCCGCGATGGAGACGAGATCATCTACCTCTGGACACAAAAGTTCAGACGCGAAGGAAAGCTCAGTGGCGACTGTGTCGTGACGACCGTGATGTCAAACTTTGGTTTCGAAAAGCAACTGACCCAGGATGGCATCGAGCTCTGTCGTGCGAATGTTGGCGACAAGTATGTTCTGGAATTGATGTTGGCTCGGGGTGCAGCGCTCGGTGGAGAACAGTCCGGTCACATCATCGATCTGACCGTCCATACGACAGGGGATGGCATCCACACCGCGCTCGTTTTCGGTGAGCTGCTTGCGGAAGAGAATCGGCCGTTCTCCGAGCTTTCGACGTTTGCTCCGATGCCACAACTCCTTATCAACAAGAAGGTTACGTCGAAGCCGCCGCTCGAGTCGCTTCCCCGTTACAACGCAGCGCTCGCGATGGCAATGGAAGAATTGGCCGCTCGTGGACGGATTCTCGTCCGCTATTCCGGAACGGAAAATCTTGTCCGAGTCATGGTGGAAGGGGACGATGACGCCCTCATCCGTCGGATTGCGGAAGGCCTCGCCGCTGTTCTGGTATCGGAAATCGGCGCCTGAAGCGGTTTCCGGTCCCCTTCGACTGCGTGCAGCCTTTACAAGCTGCCTCTAGCGGAAGGGTTAGGCCGTCGCTATACTGCGCCATTCATTTTTTGACCCTAGGCTGGGAGAGCGATCGATGGCGAAGGTGCAGGGGAAGAAGGCCGTAGCAAAGAGCAGTGCAAGGCGCCCGGCAGCACGGCCCAAGGCCGCCGTTGCAAAGACAGCAAAGAAACCAGTTGCACCGAAGGTGCGCGCCGCAAAAGCAGCAAAGGCCGCAGCCAAGGCCAAGCCCGCCCCAAAGGCGAAAGTCGTGGCAAAGCCGGTTGCAAAGACGAACGGGAAACCCACTCTCAAGGTTGCTCCGAAGCCGGCGCCGAAGCCTGTAAAGGCAGTCGCAGCTCCGAAGCCAGTCGAGAAACCCGCAGCGAAGCCGGCACCCCGTCCGCTCGTGGTCGTTCCGCAGCGCGCCGCGGCACCTGCCGACGACAAGAAGCGCGCGCGCCGTTCTCGTCCGCGAATCAGCTCGAATGGCGGCCCTGTTGCGAACTGGCTGCAGACTGGCGAGAAGCCGCGGCCGTCTTCGTTCATGCCGGCACCGCAGCGTGCCGAAGCGCCGTCGCTCGTCGCAGCGCCGCCTGCGTCATCAGATCGCCTCATTCGCAACGAGGATCTGGTCGCGCCCGCGGTGCGCACGGTTCCCGTGCGCGTCGATGTCGAAGCAGCAGGCGGCCGCGTGTTCATCTATCCGAATCCGTTCGAAGTCGCACTCAAACCCGGTGAAGGCATCGAGTGGGACTTCCGCTACCTCGGTGGTGCCGACGTGACGGTCGACGAGATCATCATCGAGTTCGAAAAGCCGTCACCCTTCCCGCAGGCGATCTTCCACTGCCGCAAGCCGGGCATCGGACGCCCGCAGCGCCAACTGTCAGGTGGTGCAACGCAGGCATCGGCAGGCCGCCGCGTTCAGTACACGATTCGAGCAATGACGCCGTTCAAGACCGAGCTCGGCGTCGCGAAGCTTTTCGTGCAGATCGGGTAGGGCCCGCTTCGGCGGGCCGCAACACCCACCACAACGCGAACGCAATCGCGAACATCAGGACGAATCGGTACGCGTGATTTGCAGCGCCCCAGAAATTGCGCGCGAATTCTCCGTAATGCACACGGCTCCACATGCCGAGGCGCAACACGTAGATACTCTGAACCTCGAGGGCGAGCGCGAGCATGTGGGTCACAGTCATGATCGCCGACGCCAACGCGAACCGCAGCATGTTGCGGTCCGAGAATGGCCGTGCGTTGATCGCGAACAGCGCTGCGAGCAGCACCCAGTTGAAGGTGAGATCGATGACGGGAAGTCCTGGCCGCGGCGATTTCGGATCGAAGTCCGATCGATTCACGGTGACGTCGGTCCCTGATGCTTCGAGGTGTGTGACTCGAGGATTCTCGAAAGCTTGCATCGTCTCCTGCGCACCCCAGACGACCAGCTGATCGTAAAGCGGCGACAGGGTCGACCAGATCACGACCGCGGCGATGAAGCCGGCGAGACCCTTAAGAATTGTCTGCCAGTTTAGGCGGGGCAACGCGTGCGCTCCATTGCAGGAAGAAGACGATGGCGGCGAGGATCACGATGACCTGCCACACCGCAGTGTGGAAGATCTGAAAGAGCGACGGCTTGTAAGCGCCGATGAGATAGAGCGACACGATGCGGATTTCATTGAGCAGTTGCACGATGATCGCACCGATGGTGAGTCCCTTGAAACGCGCACGCATCGATGCCGGGAACGAACCGATGGCGGCGAGCAGGATGAGCATCGCTTCGATGCCGTTACAGCCGTTGTTGATGTTCACCGCAAAACGTGTGGAAGAGATCGTCGTGCCATTCACGCTGACGCTCTGGCCGAGCACGTGCAGGAACGCTCCGGCGACGGAGGCAATCGCTCGCGTAATCGGCACGATCACGTGATCGTTCACCGGATTCCACGCCACGAGGCAGTACAGCGCAATCAGTGCGACGAAGAATTTGATGAGAAAGAGGGTCTGGGGCCGTTTCATCGGTGGCTGGTCTTACGATGCGTGTTGTTCCTGAAGCGCAGCAATCGTGCTCACCCCCTCGCGTAAGACGCGAATGGCTTCGACGCACGCGGTCGTTGCCGAGAGCGTGGTGAGACAGGTGATGCCGAGCTGCAGCGCGGTCTTGCGGATGTAGGTGTCGTCGTAATGCGCGGAGCGGCCGAGCGGTGTGTTGATGATCAGCGACACTTCCCGGTTGATCATCCGATCGACGACATTGGGACGCGACTCGTGCACCTTCGCGACGAGTCCGACCTCGATGCCATTGCCGGTGAGGAACTCGCGCGTGCCAGCCGTCGCGATCAGCGAGAAGCCGAGGTTGCGAAGCTCGCGCGCGAGATCGATGACGACCTGCCGCTTGTCGTTGTCGTTGACCGAGATGAACGCGCAGCCGCCGAGCGGCAGCTTCACCTGCGCGCCGAGCAATGCCTTCGCGTAGGCTTCGCCGAACGTCGGGGCGGACCCCAACCCCCCCCCCGGTGACTTCATCCC
>CAZKID010000112.1:5461-13328 GCA_964552405.1 uncultured Thermoanaerobaculia bacterium | reverse complement strand
GGGGGCGCGGGGGTGGGGTCCGGCCTTTGTCCGGCGCCGGGCGGCCCGGGGGGGTTCAGGCCGGGGCCCACGATCGCCTGTCCCACCGGGACCGAAATGATGAGGCCCGTGCGCTTGACCTGGTCGCCTTCCTTGATGGCGGCGGAGTCGCCCAGAAGAACGCAACCAACGTTGTCTTCTTCGAGATTGAGCGCGAGACCCGTGACGTCATGCGGGAATGAGACGAGCTCACCCGCCATGACGCGCTCCAGACCGTACACGCGCGCGATACCGTCGCCGACGGAGGTTACGGTTCCGACTTCGGATACATCGACGCCGCGTCCGATGCCTGTCAATTGCTGACGGATAATTTCTGTGATTTCTTCTGCCTTCAAATCGACAGCCATATGATCTCCGTTATTGGCGACTGAAAAATATTTACGCTAAAGAAGCGCGAAACTTGTTGATCTTTCCTGATACCGAGGCGTCCCAGATCTCGCTGCCGACCTGCGCCACGAAGCCGCCGAGAAGCGTCGGATCCGTCGTGACGCGCAGCTCGACTTTCTTGCCGAGCTTCTTCTCCAGCGTCGCGCGCAGCTCGTTCTGTTCGTTCTGGTCCAGAGCGTGTGCACTGCGCACGTCGGCGACTGCGACCCGCAGCGCCTCGTTTACATAATGCTCGAGCGCGTCGCAGATCGCGGCAAGATCATTGATACGGTGATTCTGGATGAGGACATCGAGAACCTTCACAGAGAGATCCTGCAGGCTGAGACGCTGCGCGATCTGCTGCGTGATCTTGAGCTTCACTCCGTTCTCGATGCCGGGATTCGCGTAGAGCTCCTGGAGGTCGGCGGCCGTGCGCCGGTTCGCTTCAAAGCGTTCGAGCTCGAGACGAATCTCATTCGCCTTTGCCGGCGAACCCGCTACGTCGACAACCGCCCGGGCGTAGGGACGTGCGAAACGACGAATCATGAGCGCACCCCTTCGAGCTCTTTCACGCTCTCCTGGAAAATCTTGTGGCGATCGGCATCGGTGATCTGCTGGCGAAGCAGATTTTCGGCACGTTCGCTGGCGAGCTGGCCAGCGTATTCCGTCAGCTCGTGACGGGCGCGTTTCAGCTTGTTGTCCACTTCCGTACGCGCCGCCGTGAGAATCTTCTGCGCCTCGGCTTCCGCTGCGGCGATCAGCTCGCGCTTCTGACGCTCACCTTCTGCTTCTGCGCGTTCGCGAATCGCTTTCAGCTCGTCTTCGATCTGCGTCAGCCGGCGCTGAATCTCGTTCGCCATGTGATCCGCTTGATGCCGCCGCTCGCGAGCTTCCTTCGCCTCGTTCTGAATCGCCTCGGTGCGTGCAGCGAACGCCTTCTTCACCGGCCCGCCGATCAGGTAGCCAAGGACACCGAGGAAAAGAAGCATGTTGACGAGCTTGAGAATCCACCCCGGGATTCCGAAGTAAGCCTTCGGTGCCTCGTGGCCCTCTCCATGTTCCTCGTTCGGATGAGCGACTTCGTGCGCGGCTTTTTCGCTGCCGTGCGCGATGCTGTTCGCATCGTCCGTGTGCGATTGCGCGAGCAGGGGAGAGACGACGATGAGCAGAAGGAAGAGGAAGAGCAGTTTCTTCATCACACGGCCCTTCCGAGAATTCGCGAGGCCGCTTCGCGAGCGAGCGCCTCCGACTCTGTCGTGATTTTTTCGCGAGCCGTTTTCACGTCGTTCGCGAGATGTTCGTCCGCTTCCGCGACGATGGCCTTGGCATCCGTGGTCGTCTTGTCGATCATTGACTGACGCTGGACAGAGGCCTCACCACGGAACCGCTCGCGAACCTGAGCGGCGTCTCGTTTGGCTGTGTGCAGACGCGCCTCGATCTGCGACGTCGCCTCGTTGAAACGAGCGAGCGCGTCCTCATGCAGTTTCTCGGCAGTCTTCGACTCGGTCTCCCGAGCCTCCAGGACTTCGTTGATCGGCTTCAGAAAGAAGCGCTTCACGATCAGGTAATTCAAAAAGAAGATCACCATGATCGCGGGCAGAGACAAGTCGGGCGCTAGATTGATTTGCATAGCTCAGAGGGATCAGACGAACTTTGGCGGCGTGCGGCGGGCTCGGTAAGGGTGCGCGCTGCCCCAAAGCTGCGGCTATATACCACAAGGGAAACAAGGATGTCATCCCACCGGTTGAAGGAAACTCATGGCCGACGATACCTACCGCGCGATCCTTTCCAGGGCCGACGCCTTTTTCTCGGAGGTTTCACGGGCTCAGCCCGACAACCTCCAGTGCGGAAAGGGGTGCTCTCTCTGCTGTCACGGCCTGTTTGAGATCGGTGGCGCGGACGTGGCCGTGATCGCAGATGGGCTGTCGAAACTCCACCACTCCCGGCGGGACAGCATCATTCGCCGGGCGATCGAGATCGTCGCGGAGAGCCGGCATCCGAATCTTCGCGAATGCTCGCCGGTCGAAAAGGAGGAGTTCTTCGATCGCACCGCATCCACTCCTTGTCCGATGCTGGACGACAAGGGGTTGTGCATGACCTACGAAGATCGACCTCTGGTCTGTCGCACGTTCGGTCTCCCTCTGCGCGACGGGTCACGCTACATCGGCGATGTCTGCGAGCTCAATTTCGAAGGCGCTTCTCAGCAGCAGCGGGAAGCGGCTGCCTGGGATCTTCAATGGGAGGATGCGCTCGGACCCGAGGACGAGTTCACGATTCCCGAGGCGATCATCCTCGCTGCACGAATGCGCGGCTGGCTACGATGACGCCTTGATGTTGGAGACGGTTGCGCCCTTCGACTTCTCGCCCATCACGCAATTGCCCTGGAAGATCGCTCCTTCTTCGATGATGAGCGCTGGCGTGTCGATATCGCTGTAGACCTTTCCGTTGCGGTGGATCTCGACGCGCTGGCCAGCGACGATCTTGCCGACGACGGTGCCGCTGATTGCAACCCGACCCACGTGAATGTCGCCTTCGACGTGTGCGCTTTCCCCAATGATCAGTTCATTCTTCGATGTGATCTTGCCGTTGAACCGTCCGTCGATCCGCATCGTGTCTTCGAACTCGAGCTCACCTTTGAACGATGACCCCCGATCGAGGAATCCGTTCAGCTCTCCACCTTTTGGTTTGTTGGTCATCGTCTTCTCCCCATCAGATCATCGACCACGCGAATGAGGTCTTCCTCGCTCGAGAAGCGAATGTGAATGACGCCGCCTCTCCGCTTGCGATCGATTTCTACTTTGGTTCGTAAAGTTCTTTGTAGCTTTTCTTCCGCATCGCGCGTGAAGACGTCCTTCTCTTTTTCCTTCTTTTCTACTGTCTTCGGCGAGCTCTCTGAAGCGAGCATCTCCGTTTGTCGTACATTCAGGTTCTTTTTCACCACACGGTCGGCGAGTTGCTCCTGCCTCTTCGTGGATTCAACAGCGAGCAGTGCCCGCGCATGACCCATCGAGAGCTGTCCCGCGGCGAGCAGTTTCTTGACTGAATCTGGTAACTTCAATAATCGTAGGAAGTTAGCGACCGTCGAACGCTCCTTGCCCACACGTTTGGAGATCTCCTCCTGTGTGAGCGAGAACTCCTCGTGGAGTTGATGATATGCAAGTGCCTCTTCGATCGGATTGAGGTCTTCGCGCTGGATGTTTTCAATGAGAGCGATTTGAAGCGCATCGCCCTCGCCCATCATCTCTTTGACGACGACCGGGACGGTAGTGAGTCCGGCCTTCTGGGCAGCCCGATATCGTCTCTCGCCGGCGATTAGTTTGTACCGGTTCTCGCCGGCGCGGGTGACGACCAGCGGCTGCACGATTCCGTGTTGCGCAACCGACCGCGCCAATTCCTCGATCGACGCTTCGTTAAAGGTCTTCCGGGGCTGGAACGGATTGGGTGCGATCTGTTCGACAGGCACCATCAGCAAGCCGGTGTTTGCTGGCGCAGCCGGAGCAGAAGGCGAATCCGAAGGACGCTGAGGAATCAGAGCACCGAGACCGCGCCCGAGGACTTTTTTTTGGTTCACCGCATCTACCTCAGATCACAGTCTCCGCGCGTTGGATGACTTCTTTTGCAAGGCCAATGTAGGCCTCGCTCCCGCGCGAACGAATGTCGTAAAGAATAATTGGTTTGCCGAATGAGGGCGCTTCCCCCAGTCGAACGTTTCGCGGAATGATTGTTTCATAGACCTTCGGACCGAAGTGCGTCCGAACCTCTTCCGCAACCTGCTTCGAGAGATTCATACGCTCGTCGTACAATGTACGGACAATTCCGTGTTAATCGAGACCGGGGTTAAGAAGATTCCGAACCCGATTGATCGTGTTGACTAGCTGGGAGATTCCCTCGAGCGCGAAATAATCGCATTGCATGGGAACCACGACAGAGTTCGCAGCGGTGAGGCCGTTGATCGTCAGGAGCCCGAGCGACGGTGGCGAGTCGATGAGGATATAGTCGAAGTCGCCGTTGATGTCCTGTAGCGCCCGTCGAAGATGGAATTCGCGTCCGATCGCATCGCTGAGTTCGAGCTCAGCGCCGACGAGGTCGACAGCCGAAGGAGCGATGTAGAAGGTGGGCAGCTCGGTTTCCCGAATCACCTCGCGTATCTTCATCCCCTCGGTGAGAACGTTGTACATGGACTTCTCTTCGTTCTTACCGATTCCGACGCCCGAGGTGGCGTTTGCCTGCGGATCGAGATCGATCAACAGGACTCGCCGCTCGCAGGCGGCAAGCGATGCACCGAGGTTGATGGCGGTCGTCGTTTTTCCGACGCCGCCCTTCTGATTCGCTAGAGAGATGATTTTCCGCATTCGTGTGTTCCACGTGGAACGTTCAAGATCACGAGGTAATTCGAATCGCCGCGCGGCAAACGGTGCGTTTCCCCTCGCTCGAAACCTGGGATTTCAGGTACGGCGGGCGTGCCCTGGAACAGCGCCACGCGGGCCCCTTCCGCCAGATGCGGCTCGAGAGACGGTACCCACTCCTCAGGACTTCCAACGGCACGGGAGGTGACGAGAGAGAACTTCAGATCAGGAGGGAACCGCTCCAGAGCGCGCGACAATCTATCACCGTAAACGCGAGCGTTCAATCCGGTTTCGCGCACGACATGCTTGAGAAACGCCCATTTTTTCTGATCGGCTTCGACGAGATGGTATCGCGCCGCGGGAGAAGCAAGCGCCATCGGGATCGCCGGCAGACCGCCGCCTGACCCAAAATCGAGGACGTCCCCAGCCGGCCTCAAGAGTTCCGCTGCCGCGAGCGCCTCGGCAATGTGTTCATCGAGATGCTCGCGCGCCTCCGGCCCGATCAGGTTGATCTTCTCATTCCACGCCAGGAGGAGCTGTTGATAAACGTTAACCAACGGATTCATCGGGTCTCTAGCGACCGGCGGAGGTGCATCCGCAGGATGGCGATCGCGGCGGGCGTAACCCCGGGAATTCGTCCTGCCTGCCCCAGCGAAGCAGGACGTACGAACGACAACTTCTCCGTCATTTCGCGCGACAACCCGGGGAGCGAATAGTTCATCGCCGCCGGTATTCTCAACTCCTCGTCCAAAGAAACCTTCTCGGCTTCCCGCTTTTGACGTTCGATGTAGCCCGAGTATCTCGCCTCAGCAACTACGCTCTCCCTTTCTTCGTCGGTTAACTCCCGGAGAGCGTTGGCCATCTCGGGCAGAACGGACTCCGCTGCCGCCAGGAAAGCCTCGACATCAAAGTCATGCCGCTGCATCAGCTTTCCGATGGTGCTCTTTTCCGAAAGAGAAAGCCCTGTCTCGCGCAACCACTCGAGAGTGGTCCTGTCTGGGGTGAGTGTCGTCTCCGCGAGGGTCCGCGCCCGGTTGATGCGCGAAGTTCTCGCCTCCACGCGGTTCTTGCGTTCGTGATCCAGAACCCGCAACCGGTCAGCGATCGGTGTCAGCCGCTCATAGACGGAATCACAGCCGAGAAGAAGGCGGTGCTCGGCCCGGCTGGTGAACATCCGATACGGCTCTTCCGTACCCTGCGTTACGAGATCATCGATCATGACCGCGGCGTAGGCCTGGTCCCTACGCAGAATGACCGGCTCTTCTTCGCGAACGAACTGAAGCGCGTTGATTCCGGCCAGAAGGCCCTGTGCGGCCGCCTCCTCATAGCCGGATGTACCGTTGATCTGGCCGGCCAGGAAAAGCCCTGCGACTCCTCGCACCTGAAGGGACGCGCCGAGTTGCTGGGGATTCACGTAGTCGTACTCGACAGCGTATCCGTAGCGCGCGATGGTCGCGTGCTCGAAGCCGGAAAGCGACCGGACGATGCGGTCCTGAACATCCGCGGGCAATGACGTCGAGATCCCATTCATGTATAGCCATGGGTGGCTCAACCCCTCCGGCTCGACGAATACCTGGTGGCGCTCCTTCTCCGCGAATCTGACCACCTTGTCCTCGATCGAGGGGCAGTAGCGCGGGCCGGTCGCGCGGATTTGGCCCGAGTACATCGGTGCTCGATGGAGGTTCGCGCGAATCAGCTCATGCGCGAACTCCGAGGTGTACGTCAGATGACAGAGCACCTGAGGTTGCGGCAGGCGGTCGGTCAGGATGGAGAAGGGTCGGGGAGCGGAGTCGCCCGGAGCCTCTTCGAGCCGGGAAAAGTCGACAGTGTCTTTCGCGACACGAGGTGGCGTACCGGTCTTCAATCTTCCGAGCCTGAGACCGAACGCTCGAAGTGAATCCGAAAGACCCTCGGAGGATGGCTCGCCGAAACGGCCCCCTCGCGTTTTCGTCTCGCCGGAATGCATGAGCGCGCGCAGGAAGGTACCCGTCGTGATGACAACGCTTCGGGACTTGAGGACCGCGCCGCCGCCGAGAACGACACGAAACCCGGGCTCAACCGAAGCGACCGATCCCTCGACGATCGTGATGTTCGGTTCCGCTTCGAGAAGGGATCGAACCGCGCCAGCATAGAGGTCGCGATCGCATTGCGCCCGAGGACCCTGAACGGCCGGCCCTTTTGAGCGGTTGAGCACCTTGAACTGGATCCCCGCACGATCGGTGGCCTCGCCCATCAACCCACCGAGCGCGTCAATTTCCTTGACGAGGTTACCCTTCGCGAGGCCGCCAATCGCCGGGTTACACGACATCCGGCCGATCGCGTCGCGCATCATCGTGACCAACGCGACGCGAGCGCCGCCGCGCGCACAAACACGCGCCGCCTCCGCACCGGCGTGACCGCCTCCGATCACAAGGACATCGAATCGCGACATGTTCCACGTGGAACAGCCGGCCACGAGGAACTACTTCCCGATACAGAATTTCGTGAATATCTCCGTGATTATGTCGTTATTGCTGATCGCGCCGGTCAGCGCCGCCAACGCGTTCGCCACCCGATAAAGATCCACGAGCACGATCTCCTCGCTCCGCGCCTCATTCAGCGAATTGTGCACCGCGCTGAGAGCGGCCTCGGCTTCGGCAACCATGGTCCGCTGTCGTTCATTGACGAGCGCCGCAGCGCCCTCTGGAGCCGCGAACTGCTGCTGCACGATTGCGTCGAGACGCCCGATCAACTCCTCGATGCCCCGTTCTGCCGGAACGCTGATTCCGAGCTCGCCCCGTGGCGCGGGAGCGAGGTCGACTTTCGTGAATACGCGAAGCTCACACGCGGTCGATTCGATCGTTTCCTGCTCGGGCGCGGTCGCATCGATGAGGTGTATAACAATTTCAGCACGCCGTGCGGCCCCACCGAGCAATTCACGCCGATGACGTCGGCTCCCATCTCCTCGAGCAGCGGGCCGAAGACGGCGGGTTCGGTGCCATAGTGGGTCCGCCCGTCGTTGCCGATGGTCATCTGCGCGATTACCGGCAGGTCGCTGACCGAGCCCACCGCCAGGAGCGCGGCGCGGAGCCCCCCGACCTCCGCCAAGGTCCCCAGGATGAAACCCTCCACGCCCC
>CAZKID010000112.1:0-5451 GCA_964552405.1 uncultured Thermoanaerobaculia bacterium | reverse complement strand
GGTTCAGACAATCGACCAGGTCCTCGCTCGTGCGCAGGCCCGCGGTATCCGAGAGCGTCACGGGCAACCCACCAAGCTCAATCGTCTCGCGAACGATGTCGCGCGTGGTGCCCGCGACGGGCGTCACGATCGACCGTTCGCTTCCCACAAGCCGGTTCAGCAGTGTCGACTTTCCTGCGTTCGGGCGTCCGATGATCACCGCCTCGAGCCCTCGCACACTCGCCGCGCCCCGCCGGAACGTGTCGCTCAACCGGCGAAGCTCCGTCTGACACCGCTCGACTCGCGCGATCGCGTCCTCTCGCGCGATGAACGAATACCCATCTTCGCTGAAGTCGAGCGCCGCCTCGAGACGCGAGATCACATACAACAACTGGCTCCGCAGCGACATCGCTGTCTCACTCAGACAGCCGCCAAGATTCACTAATGACAACTTCGCCTGAAGGGGAGTCCGCGCATTGATCAAGTCGGCGACGGACTCCGCCTGCAGCAGGTCGATCTTTCCGTTCACGACCGCGCGCTCCGTGAACTCCCCAGGCTCAGCCATGCGCGCGCCGCAGGAAACAGCGGCACTAACCACGCGCTGCACCAGCAGCGGATTGCCATGCAGCGTCAGCTCGACGAGATCATTCCCGGTAAACGACCGCGGCCCGAGATAGCGGATCGCAACACACTCGTCGAGAGCTTCGCCTTGATATTCAAGACGCACGAAAGCAGCGTGCCGTTCTTCCGGCAGGTGAGCGCACCCAAGGGCCTTGAGGATTGTGCCGCTCAGCGAGCCATCGATGCGAACGATGGCGAGCGCGCTCCGACCGACCGGCGTCGCCGGAGCGACGATCGTGTCGGTCAGCGCGCCTCTCACGATTCCGTCGCCGTCTTCCGGATGATTGCGACGCGTTTGAAAAAGCCTTCGCCCCGCGACTCGGTCGTCACATCCTCGTCATCGCGCAATGCGATGTGGACAATACGCCGCTCGATGGGACTCATCGCCGGCAGCACGATCTCTCTCCCGTCGTGGCGAACCCGATTTGCCATCTCCAGCGCGCGCAATTCGAGCGTTTCAATCCGGCGAGCCTTGAAGTCCTGACAATCGAGCTCGATGTCTTTCTCAACCTTGCGGCCGACGAGCGACTTGTTCGCGAGAACCTGCAGTGCGTCCAGCAACTCTCCCTCGCGATCCGTGACGCGACGTCCGTCTGCGCCATAGAGGCGAACGTTCACCTGAGTCTCGTTCTCTTCGGTCCGCGCCGTGAGCTCCAACTTCGCAAGAGCAAGCACCTGGTCGCACCACGCATGAACCGCCGCGGCGACTTCCGATTCAGCTCCCTGCTCCGGAACATCGCCCGCAAATTGCGCGAAGTCGCCAGGCCGCAGCGCGTCCCTCTCGTCGTCGTCGCGATGCCGGCGCCGGGATGAACCTGCACGCCCCCGGTCATCGCGACGGCCGCCACCGGCGCCGGCTCCACCGCTTCGCCGTCCACGCGAAGATCGCTCGTGCCTCGGCGGCGCGGACGGCTTCGCTTCAACTGGTGTTGGTTCCGGCGGCACCGTTGCGTTCTCGTTGACTTCCGCCTCGATCACGACCCGTTTCACTCCGCCAAGAAAACCCCGTTTCTCGGCGAGGACGGCGTGCCGAAGACGATAACGTTCCACTCCCAGCGCTTCAGCCGCATGGCCCAACGCTTCCTCGAGATTCTTTCCTTCGAATCGCTGCATCAGCCCCTCGCCGATCACTCGTTGTCGGTCGGATCATTCGGATGATCCTTCCACCACTTATTCATGATCAACTGCTGGATTACGGTCAAGACATTCTGAACGAGCCAGTACAACACAAGACCGCTCGGAAGTTCCTTGAAGAAGAAGAAGAACATGATCGGCATGATCATGAACATCCTCTTCTGTGCAGGATCGACCGTCGTCGGCGTAATGGACTGCTGCACGAACATGGCAGCCGTCATCAGGATCGGCGTGACGTAGTACGGATCCTTCGCGGAGAGATCGTGAATCCAGCCGATGAACGGTGCACCGCGCAACTCGATCGCGCGCGACAACAATCCGTAAAAACCCCAGAAGATCGGGAGCTGTACGAGCATCGGCAGGCACCCGCCCATCGGGTTGACGCCTTCCGTCTGATACAGCTTCATCACTTCCATGTTCATCTTCTGCCGCTGCTCGGGATCGGACTTCGCCTTCTTATAGCGAGCCTTGATCGCCTCGACCTTCGGCTGAAGCTTTTGTGATTTGCGCAGAGAAACGTTCTGCTTGTGCTGCAGCGGGTAAAGAACGATCTTGATCAGCATCGTCAGAACGACGATGGCCCATCCCCAGTTATGCGTGAAGTTGTTGATCCACTTCAACGCGAAGAGAAAGAACCGGGCGATCACCCCGAACGTCCCGAACTGCAGCGTCTTCTCGAGACCGACCTTGTCCACGACGTCCGCTTCTTTCGGCCCGAGAAAGGCGTCGCCCGAAACAACGCCATCGGCCGTCGCGTTGAGCGCCGCGTAGAGCTCACGCTGCTTCAATCCGGCCTTTGGTCCGGCCTCGTCGAATCGGTTCAGAACTGCGCCGTTCGCCTTTTCCGGCCGCAGCACGCTGATGAAGTAATTGTCTTCAAGCCCAACGAACTGCGCGTCCGGACCAAAGACTTGCAGTCGCTCAATCTTCTCGCGTTTGAAAACCTCGAGCTTGTCGTTCTGCTGTACCAGTCCGTTGCCCGTGATCGTGAGCTGACTCTGCCCCTCATCGGGACCGAGCGCGCGGATTCCCGGCCCGACTTCGACGCGGTATGGCGTCGCCGGATTCAGTGTCACTGCAAACTTGAACAGGTATTCCGGACCGAACTTGAAGGTCTTCGTCGCCGAAAGACCGTTGCGCGAATAGCGGTACTGCAACACCGTTTCCGCGCCCTCGCGCGTTTCAGTGACATCCCAAAGCGCCGTGTTCAGCTCGTCGGACGTTGGACGGGCCGTCGTGACGATCGCAAACGGATAATCGGAACGCGTCGCCGGGCGTTTCTTCACGAGCTCGACAAACTCGCCCTTCGCTGTCGTGTACTTCTTCAACTTGAAAGAGACCAGCTCCGCACCACGATTCGAAAATGTCGCGGCGACGAACGGCGTCTCGACGACACTGTCCTTTTGCGTTGCAGCGCTGACTTTCGCGAACGCTGTTTGCGTCGTAGCGGGCGCCGGCTCGGCGACACTCGCGGGCATCGCTGGCGGCGTTTGCGTCGTGGTGGAGCTCTTGACGCTCGACGCGGGTGTCGCGGTTGTGCTGTTTGTCGTGGAGCCGGTCGTCGCCGTTGCTGGCGCTGGCTTCTTGGCAAGCTCCGGAAACAGCATCGGCGCAATCTGCCCATACGCGATCAGAATCGCGAGGGAAAGGAGAACTGCCAGAAAGATTCGTTTTTCCATTCGTCAGGGAACGGGATCCCAACCTCCCGGATTGAACACATGACAGCGGGACAGCCGGCGCACGCCGAGCCATCCGCCTCGTAGAGCTCCATATTTTTCGATGGCCTGCATCATGTAGATCGAGCACGTAGGCTCGAAGCGGCACATCGGAGGCAGCCAGGGTGAAATGCCGCGCTTGTAGACGCGGAGAAGAAAGAGAGCGACGGCGCGCATGGCTGGCTCACTGCGCGGCGCTCACGGCAACGCGCCGCAGGACCCGAATGAGGTCCTCGCGGTAGTCGCTGAATGTTGCGCCGGCAGCATTCGGCTTCACGTTCACGACGATATCGACCCTTCGCGAATCGACATCGAGTGGCTCACGGTGCAGCCTGTAAACCTCTCGCGTCCAGCGCTTGAGGCGATTGCGGACGTTGGCCTTCCCGATCTTCTTCGTCGCGGTAATACCGAGGCGCGAATAGGGCAGGCCGTTGCCGGCATAAAAAACGACCGCATATCGAGAATGTAGTTTCTGGCCCGCTTCGTAAACTCGAAGAAACTCGCGCCGTTTTGCCAGCTTGTTCCCTTTCGGGAGCGCGGCGCCAGTCACGGGACGTTAGACCGCCAGACGCTTGCGGCCCTTACGGCGACGGCGTGAAAGAACCGCCTGTCCATCCTTTGTCCGCATGCGAACGAGGAAGCCGTGCGTCCGCTTGCGGCGACGATTGTTCGGCTGAAAAGTACGCTTCATTACCTTAACCCCTTGAAAAGACAGCCTGAAAGAAAGCGCTGAGTATAGCCACCACCCGCAGAACGGTCAACGAGGCGGTCGGCAGCACGCCCGCAAACTGGAGGAAACTCGACCTTATTCCACCACTTTTGCGCGGCGCAGAAACCCTGCTACGGCTGTTTTCGCTGTGCTAGACTCGCAGGCCCATCAAAAGGGTCACGTTTTCCACAACTGTGGAAAACTTGTGGAATCTCAACGACTTAGCCCCCGGTCCTTCCCGCATGAATGTCTGGAATCAGCTCCTCGCCCGGATCGAGCAAACCATTGACCGGACGGACTATGAAACCTGGTTTGCGCCGACGCGCTTTCTCGCCCGTAGAGGCGACACGATCGATGTCAGCATTCCCACCCAAAAGAATGTCGACGCGATTCGTGACCGCTTTGGCTCGCAGGTTCGCGAACTTCTGAACGAGCTTTCACCTGAACGAATTCAGGTTCATTTTGTCGTCGAGTCCGCTCTGTCAACCGACGATCTTCCGCCTCTCCCTTCGGCGTCCGTTCGAGAGGAGATTCCTTTCTCAACGTTCAATCCGCGCTACACGTTTTCCACGTTCGTCGTCGGCAGTTCGAACCAGCTCGCTTATGCGGCGTCACTATCAATCGCTGACAACCCGAGCGGCTCGTTCAATCCGCTCTTCATCTATGGCGGAGCCGGGCTCGGAAAGACGCATCTGATTCAGGCGATCGGCCAGCAACTTCGCGACAAGGATCCGCGCCGGAAAGTCGTCTACATGTCGGCCGATAATTTCGTGACCGATCTCATCACGTCCATTCGCTACGACAAGATGAACTCCTTCCGCGAGCGCTACCGAACCCTGGATGCGTTGCTACTCGACGACATCCAGTTCCTCGCCGGCAAAGAACGAACCCAGGAAGAGTTTTTCCATACCTTCAACGCTCTCTACGAGGCGCAGAAGCAGATCGTCTTCACATCAGACGCTCCCCCGAAAGAGATTCCGACCCTTGAAGAACGTCTTCGTTCGCGCTTCGAGTGGGGATTGATCGCCGACATTCAGCCACCCGATCTCGAGACAAAGGTCGCCATCCTTCGCAAGAAAGCGGAAGACCGCAAGATGGATCTGCCGCAGGAAGTTGCGATTTTCATTGCTGAACGCGTACGTTCCAACATCCGCGAGCTCGAAGGCCATCTCAATCGAGTCGCAGCGTTCGCGTCTCTCACAGGACACACCATCGACATCGATCTCGCGAAGGAAGCACTGAAGGACCTGCTCTCGAAAGAGAACAAGCCGATCACTGCGGCCGAAATCCTCA
>CAZKID010000111.1:0-13765 GCA_964552405.1 uncultured Thermoanaerobaculia bacterium | reverse complement strand
AAGGGACTAGTCGGCTCAAACCCGCATAAACACTGGAAGTTTCTTGGAAGCGAAGGCGAGGGCGCCTGTCCCTCCACAGGACTGACCCCCCACCCGGGTCAAACTTCGCGACGCTGCGCATTCGATGACCCGCCCGCTCTCACTAACTCATTGAAATCTCGTCAGCGCATTTCCGGCAGAGCATTTGCCCATAGCCGCACCTCATGAGACATGCACTGCTTGCGGTTCTCCTCTCGTTCGTGAGCATCACTGCATTCGCGCGCGGTCACGAATCGCCCGATCCGAACCTCTCCTCAAATGCGCAACAGCTGGATCGAATGTTCGCGCGCGCCGCAGATGAGTTCGGCGTTCCCGCCGATCTCCTGCGCGCGATCGCGTTCGTCGAGTCGCGCTGGACGAGTCATACGCCCGTCATCGAAGAAGGCGCGATGCCGCCCTCCTACGGCGTGATGGGTTTGCGCGATGACGACTACTTCGGCCACTCGCTCGTCGATGCGGCCGCGATGATCGGCCGCACTCCCGACGAATTGAAGAACGACCCCGAGCTCAACATCCGCGGCACCGCGGCGCTGCTCGCGATCATCGGCCGCGGTGCGTCGTCGATCGAAGAGTGGGAGCCGGCGGTCGCGAAGCTCAGCGGCATCCCGCAGGAGGAGCTCGCGCGCGTCTACACCTACGACGTCTTCAATAGCATTCGCAGCGGGCGCACGAGCGATGACTATTCGGTTCGCGCGCACGACGTCGATCTCGAAACGATCTACGGAGCGCAGCGTCTGCAGATCCTCTCCGCGCCGCGCATCACGCTGCACGACGGACACCTTGAGAGCGAATCGTCGGACTACGGTCCGGCGCTCTGGAATCCGGCGGCGAGCTGCAACTACACCGCCGGGCGCACGATGGCGATCACACACGTCACGATCCACACGGCCGAGGGCTCGTATGCCGGCACGATCTCATGGTTTCAGAACTGCTCCGCGCAGGTGAGCGCGCACTACGTCGTCCGTTCGTCTGACGGACAGATCACTCAGATGGTCTATGAGAAAGACAAGGCGTGGCATGTCGGATCGGAGAACGGCTACACGATCGGCATCGAGCACGAAGGCTACATGAGTCAGCCCGCGACGTGGTTCACCGACGCGATGTACAACGCGTCGTCACTCCTCACGCGCGACATCTGCAACTCGTACGGTCTCGACAAGACCAGGGTGTACGACGGCTCTCTCGGATGGAACGCGGTGATCAGCGACAAGAGCCTCTATAGCGTGAAGGGGCATGTGAACTATCCGAATCAGACGCACCAGGATCCGGGCTCGGGCTGGAACTGGCCGAAGTACAAGAACCTCGTCGCCGGTTCCACATCGACGACGACCCAGATCCTCGCGAATCCGGGCTTCGAGTCGGGCGCCACATCGTGGGCCGTCGCCGCCTCGAGTGACATCACGACCTCGACTTCTTATTCGCCAAACGCAGGATCGTGGTACGCATGGCTCGGCGGATGGGCGACCGCGCACACCGATTGGATGTATCAGACGGTCACGATTCCCTCGGCTGCCACCTCTGCGACGCTGAGCTTCTATCTGCGCGTGGCGACGGCGGAGACGACGACCACCACTGCCTACGACACGTTGAAGGTGCAACTGCGCGATACGTCGAACAACGTGCTGACGCAGCTCGTGTCGCTCTCGAATCTCAGCGCATCGTGTTGCTACGCGCAGAAGTCATTCGATGTGTCCGCGTATCGCGGCAGAACCGTGCGCATCTACTTCGAAGCCGTGAATGACAACGGGAATCAGACGTCGTTTCTCGTGGATGATGCGGCACTGAAGGTCGTGCAGTAGAGTGGGCCCGCGGATGTGAGGGCTCGCGGGCTCGTGGTGGGGCGACGTCACCGCGAGCCCGCGTACCCCGCGAGCCCCATCCCCCCAATCCATGCTAAGCTTTTGCATTGGAAGGGCGGGCGTGACGGAGCTTCTGCAGTTCGCAAAGAGCCGCCGAGGCGGGGAATTGATCGGGATCGTCGTATCGGCGATCGGGATCGCGCTTTCTGCTGCCCTGCTGACCTACCACCCGAACGACTCCTCCGCATTCTTCACGTCGACCAACACCGTCATCGCGAATGCGATCGGCTATTACGGTGCGACGATCGCCTGGATCTTCGTCGGTTTCTTCGGCATCGCCTCGATTCTCTTTCCCGCATCGCTCCTCATCCTTGGCTGGAATCGTTTCTGGGGCAAAGACGTCGAGTATCTGCATACGAAGCTCGTCGGCGTCGTGATCCTGATTCTCACGCTGCCGCCGCTTTCCGATCTCGCGTTCAGCAAGCTCTGGTTCCGCGGTGCGCTCATTCCCAGCGGCGGTTACCTCGGGCAGGAGATCAATCGCGCCATCACCGCGAATCTGAACAAAGGCGGCGCAGCGATCGTGATGCTCACCGCGTTGCTCGTCGGTGTGCTGTTGTCGACGCGCATCAGCCTTGCTGCAGTGTTCGTCTCGGCGCATCGACTGCTGCTCGACTTCGGCCGCACGCTCGCGCTGCACTGGGCGCGGCTTTCGGAGCGCCGCCGCAAGGAGAAGATGAAGGACGCACTCGTGCGCAAGCATCTCGAGAAGATCGAGACGCCGGCCGCGGCCGCGCCGCTGCGGCTCGTGCCGAATGATGACGACGAGTCCCCAGCCGCGCGCGGACCGCTCGTGCGCGAGGTGCAGGGTGCGGGCAGATTTCAGATTCGCAAAGTGACGAAGGCCGATCTCCGCAAAGCCGCGGAAGCGCTCGCGCAGCAGCCGACACCCGATCCGTTCGCGCTGTACACGGCTGCGCCTCCGGCTCCAGTTCAGGATCCAGTAGCGGCCCCGAGTCCGAGTCCAGTGGGGGCACAGGCGCCCTCGCCTGTGCGCTCTCTCGGACAGGCGAGGGCGCCTGTCGCTCCACTGGACGATTTCGAAGATCCGCTGTTTCTCGAAACGCCGCGTCCCAAGCCGCAGATGGCGAAGCCCGTCGTCCGCAAACCGGAGAAGGCATCGAAGCCGCTGCGCATCACGCACGACCTGCTGCCGACCTGCGATCTGCTGCAACAGGGACCGAAGCAGGACACGATCAACGACGATGTCCACAAGAAGTTCCTCGAGATCGGACATCTGATCGAAGATCGCTGCCGCGAGTTCTCAGTCGAGGGCGAGGTCACCGCATATCACCCGGGCCCCGTCGTCACGACGTTCGAGTTCAAGCCCTCGGCCGGAGTGAAGTACGCGAAGGTCGTCAATCTCGGCGATGATCTCGCGCTCGCGCTGAAGGCGGAGTCGATCCGCATCGAGCGCATCAGCGGCTCATCGACGGTCGGCATCGAAGTGCCGAATCGCAAGCGCGAATTGATCACGCTGCGCGACATCATCGACACCGAAACGTTCAGCTCGTCGAATTCGATCCTCTCGCTCGCACTCGGCAAGGACATTCATGGCGAGGCGTTCGTCACCGATCTCGCGAAGATGCCGCATCTGCTCGTCGCCGGCGCGACGGGTGCGGGCAAGTCGGTCGGTCTCAACTCGATGATCGTCTCGTTGCTCTACAAAGCGCTGCCGAAGCAGCTTCGGATGCTGATGATCGATCCGAAGATGGTCGAGCTGAAGATCTACGAAGACATCCCGCACCTGCTCCATCCGATCATCACGGATCCGAAGCTCGCATCGAATGGTCTGATCTGGGCCGTCAATGAGATGGAGAACCGCTACCGCTGCCTCGCGGAGTGCGGCGTGCGCAACATCGATCAGTACAACGCGCTGCTCAAGGATGCGGAGGCGTATCGCCGCGCGAAGAAGCTGTCGCCGGATGACTCGTCGGCATTGCCCGAGTCGATGCACTACATCGTGATCATCATCGACGAGTTCGCGGATCTGATGATGGTGGCGTCGAAGGATGTCGAGGATTCCGTCACGCGGCTCGCGCAGAAGGCGCGCGCGGTCGGGATCCATCTGATCATCGCGACGCAGCGTCCGTCGGTCGACGTCATCACGGGCGTGATCAAGGCGAACTTCCCATCGCGCATCAGCTATCAGGTTGCGTCGAAGATCGACTCGCGCACGATTCTCGACACGCAGGGATCGGAGAAGCTGCTCGGCAACGGCGACATGCTGTTCCTGCCGCCGGGCACCGCCCGTCTGCGCCGCATTCATGGCGCGTATGTGAGCGAGCGCGAGATCAACGAAGTCGTCGAGTTCGTGAAGAAGAATCAAGGCGAGCCGAAGTTCCTCGAAGAGATCACGAAGATCGCCGAAGAGAAGAGCGCCGCGGAAGGGCTCGACTACCTCGAGGATCCGAAGTATGACGACGCGGTGCGCGTCGTGCTGTCGACAGGGCAGGCGAGCGCGTCGTATCTGCAGCGCCGTCTCAAGCTCGGCTATTCGCGTGCCGCTCGTTTGATCGAGATCATGGAAGCCAATGGAATCGTCGGTCCCTCCCAGGGATCGAAGCCGCGCGACATCCTCGTCCGTGCAGACGATTACCCGCCTGCAAGCGGACAGATCTGACATCGAAATTGAAAATTGAAAATTGAAAATTGAAAATGAGGCGCTCTGGCTTAGCGGGCTCCTCCATTTTCAATTTTCAATTTTCAATTTTCAATTTCTACCAGGCACCGCCTTTGCTCTCTTGAGCTCGTATGAGTCTCACAGCACTTGTCTGGTTCCTGTTGATAGGCCTGATCGCGGGATGGCTTGCGGGACGCGTGATGCGCGGCGGCGGCTATGGCGTGGTGGGCGACATGATCATCGGCGTCGTTGGCGCGCTGATCGGGGGCTGGCTGTTTTCGTCGCTGGGCATTTCGGCCGGCGGCGGACTGATCGGCGCGATCATCGTGGCCTTCATCGGCGCGGTGATTCTGATCGCGTTGCTGCGCGTGCTGCGTCGCGCATAATGCGTGGATGGATTGTCGCGTTGGCTGCGGCGCATGTTGTATCGCGCTCTCGATCTCGTCGCCGATCCCGGGGATGCCGGATGGCAAGCCCGCGGGCGTGCGATGCGCGCAACTGACCCCGGACAATCGCTGCGCGATCTTCGGTCAGCCCGATCGGCCGGACGTCTGTAACCGCCTGCGGCCGTCGGAGGAGATGTGCGGCTCGTCGACCGAAGAGGCGCTGCGGTATCTCGATGAGTTGGAGCGACTGACCCGGCCAATTGGCGTACCATGATCGTCAGGTCCATGTCCCACTTCCTCGAGGCGGTTGCATTGCTTCTTCCTCCTGACGCCGGCGGCCGCGATTCGGCGATCTCGCCGCGCGATGGCTCGTATCGTCCCTTCGCCTGTTCCGACCAGGCGCGCATTCGGATCCGCATGATCGAAGGTCCTCCCTCGCTCGAGCCGGGACAGGCGGCACGCGTTTTCGTCGAAGTCGAACGGGGCGAAGTCGACTCGCTCGCACACGGCGCGGAGCTCACACTGTGTGAGAACGACACAATCGTCGGACAGTTGACCGTGCTCCGCGTCATCCGCGAGGCTGTCGCGATATGAAGCGCTTCCTGCTGCTCGCGCTTTTCCTCGCTGCGTGCAGCAGCAGCGACTCGCTCAAGCCTGCGCCGCGACAGTTCGAAGCGGGCTCCGGATCCGCGATCGATGTGCAACTCATCGGGCAGTCGACGCCGATGCTGATGTTCGCGCGCGGCGGAGGTCTCCCGCAGCAGATCACGTTCCAGTTCCTCGTCTCGAACGATTCGGACGAAACGGTGACCGTGAAGAAGATCATGGTGTACCAGAAGGGTTCGTCGCCGATCCAGTTGGAGACTGCGCTGAGCGGATTCGACACGAGCATCGAGCCGGGCCACGATGCGCAGTTCCGCGTGAATGCGACCGCGCGGCAGCTGCGTCCCGCGCGGTCCGGCGACGAGGCCTCCATCGGACTCAAGGCAGACGTGACGCTGACGAACGGCGACTCGTACGCCTATTCGTTCGACCTGCCCGTCTCACTGGCACCGCAGTAGTCTTCTTCGGCTCGTAGAAGCCTTCACCGAGATAGCGCTCGTGAGGCCGCGCTGATTCGGCGTAGCCGCGCTGCTGCAGCAGTTGGTTAACCTGAGCGCCGTCGGGCGAGCGGTAGACCATCACGTGATCCGTCCCTTCGACGAGCAGCCAGGAGCCGGTGAGCTCGTGTTCGAGAAACGCGCGGGCCGTTTGCTGATCCTCCGGCGCAACCTGCACGCCTGCGAGTGTCACGACGACCTGGGTTCCGTTGCGATCGACGACGATCGTCTGACCATCGACGGCGCGCACGAAGCGAACCATCCCGGCATACGTGGATGAGGCTGCGAACAAAGCGATAGCGATGAAAAGTCGATTCATTGTGTGCGTGTGGTGCTGAGACACGACAGGTGGGTTACGCGAATCGACGCGCAAGCTCGTGGAGAGCTGAACCATAGCACAGTGGCACCCCGCTCGCACCTGCTGTCTGCTACGGGAGGCCAACATGAACGTGCAGAAACAACTACGCAGCGATCCGCTCAAATGGGGAGGCATCGCCGCCGCGGCCGGGCTCGGGCTCGGACTCCTCGGCCGCTATCTCCGTTATCGCGCGAAAGTGAAGAAACGCCCGGCGTTCTACATCATCGAAGAGACGTGCTGACGACCGCGCGCAGCAGGCGGATGTCGTCGCTCAGCGGACGGTCATCGATGACCGGCTCGACCGTGCGCCGCACGCGCAGGTAGAGCTCGCGCGTCCCGCGGCCGAGCTTCGATGCGATCACATCCGCTGCGCCGCGTACCTTCTCCGCGAAGTCCTTGGCCTGCTGATCCGACTCCTCGAGGCTGAGCAGCTTCGGCGCCGGCTTCGTCGGATCGAAGTTGAATGCGACGCGCCACTCGACTGCCTGCGCGGCAACCATCATCTCGATTGCAAGCACCGCCTGCACGTTCGCGATGACGCTGCGCAACTTCCTCGCCGCATGCGTCGACATCGACACATGATCCTCGGCATTCGCTCCGGTGGGGATCGAGTCGACCGATGCGGGGTGCGCGAGCACTTTGTTCTCGCTGACGATCGATGCCGCGGTGTACTGCGCGATCATCAATCCTGAGTTCACGCCGGGGCGTGTGGTGAGGTTCTGCGGCAGGCCGCGATTGTGGCCGCCGTCGAGCATCATCTGCGCGCGTCGCTCGGAGATGTTCCCGAGCTCCGCGACCGCGATTGTGAGGAAGTCCGCGGCCAGCGCGAGCGGCTGTCCATGGAAGTTGCCGGCGGAGTAGGCGAGGCGTTGGTCGCCGCGATACTTCTCCGGCCAGTTCGCGCTGAACTGCAAGTCGAACGGCTCACCTTCGTCAGGGAAGAAAAGCGGATTGTCGGTCGCCGCGTTGATCTCGCGCTCGGCGATCGCGCGGACGTGCGCGATCGTGTCGCGCGTCGCGCCATGTACCTGCGGCGCGCAGCGCAGCGAATACGCATCCTGCACCGCCCCGGCGCGTTCGACGAGCGTGGACTCTGCGACCATGTTGCGGATCTGCTGCGCGGATTCGATCTGCCCGGGGTGACCGCGCTCGGCGTGCACCTTCGCATCCATCGCGCGCGTGCAGCCGCACATCGCTTCGAGCGTGAGCGCGCAGACGGCGTCCGCGCTGTTGGCGAGCAGCTCCGCATCGTGGACCGCGAGAGCGAGCATCGCCGCCGAAAAGTTTGCACCATTTACGAGCCCGAGACCTTCCTTGAACGAAGGCTTCATCTCCTCGGCATCAAACCCAAGAAGCGCGGGAAGCTCGGTTGCCTGGTGTAGGACAGGCGCCCCCGCCTGTCCTCCGTCCCAAACATAAAAGCGCCCCGCACCGAGGAGCGTCGCGAAGAGATGCGAGAGCGGACAGAGATCGCCACTCGCACCAACGGAACCCCGCAACGGCACGAGTGGAATCACGCCGCGATTCAACACCGCCTGCACGATGTCGACGAGCTTGCGGCGCACGCCGGAATGTCCGCGCAGGAACGCGTTGAGCCGCGTGGCCAGCGCGCCGCGCACGACTTCGGGCGCATAGTAGTTCGTGAGGTCGTCGGCATTGTCGTTGTCGCCGACGCCGACGGAGTGCGAGAGGAGCAGGTTGCGCTGCAACTGCTGGAGATCGCCAGGCGCGATCGGCTTGTCCTTGAACTCGCCGAAGCCGGTCGTGACGCCGTACTCGTGCGGCACGCTCCCGCCCGTATTCCAGCCCTTGATGTAGTTCTCGACGACGTGCGCGATCAGCTCTTCGCTCGCCGCGACGCATTTATCGCTCGCGGGATCGCGCTCCACGCGTGTCTGCGGATCGCGCGCGATGCGCACGAGTTGCTCGATCGTGAGCGAGTTGCCATCGAGTGTGACGTTCGTCATCCCTGCTCAATCTCCGCAAGCATTTTCTTCACCGACTCGACGAGCTCCGTGCGCGGTGCGATGATCTGGCCGGAACGCGCGGCGAGCCATTCCTTCCGATCGCCGACGGCCTTCGCTTTCTCACGGCCAACGACCATGTCCTTCAGCGTGACGACGCCCTGCTGCTTCTCGTTTGAGCCGCAGAGGAGTGCGATCGGGATGTCGAGTGCGTCCGCGTACTTGAGCTGTTTGCCCATGCCCTTCGCGGTGCCGAGGTAGATCTCCGTTGGAATGCCGGCGCGGCGGAGCTCCCAGGTCATCTGCAGGTAATCGTCCGTGAGTGACGGATCCATGTTCACGACGAGGACGCGGGCGGTCGATTTACGCTGATCGACTTTGCCGAGCTCCGTGAGAATCGCGAGCAGCCGATCGACGCCGAGCGATGCGCCGACTGCCGGAATGCGCGTGCCGAGGAAGCGCATCACGAGATCGTCGTAGCGGCCGCCGCCGAAGACCGAGCCCGCTTTCGGCGCATCGGTGAGGATCGCTTCGAAGACAGGGCCGGTGTAGTAGGCGAGGCCGCGCGCGATCGAGAGATCGAGTGCGACGCGGTCGTCGCCGTAGCCGAGCGAATAGAGATGATTCGAGATCCGCTCGATGACAGCGATGCGCTCGTTCGCGTTCTCGATGCCGGTGAAGAGCTCGCGCACCATCGCGAGCACTTCGCGGCGCGAGGCCGATTGCACGGCAAGGAACTTCTCGATGCGATCGACGTTGTCGGCGTTGAGGCCGAGGCCGCGGATCGTGTCGCCCGATTCATCTTTGTAGCCGCCCATCAGCTCCAGGCGGACTTTGTCCATGCCGATCTTCTCGAGTTTGTCGAGCACGCGGAAGACATCGACCGACATGCCTTGATCGATCTTCGCGAAGTCGAGCAGGAGGTTGAGCACCGCACGGCTCGAGAAGCGGACGAGGTAGCCGCCGGCATTGAGCGCGGTGAGCGAGTCGCACATGCCGGCGATGATCTCGGTGTCGGCGATCTCCGACTCGGTGCCGACGGAGTCGAGATCGAACTGCGTGAACTCGCGGAAGCGGCCGAGGCCGGGCTTGTCGTAGCGCCAGACGGGAGCGACCTGATAGCGGCGGAAGGGCCGCTGCAGATCGTTGTACTGCGCGACGACGCGCGCCAGCGGCACGGTGAGGTCGAAGCGAAGGCCGAGCGCTTCCTCGTCGGGATTCGAGACGCGGAAGATCGACTGCTGCGCTTCCTGTCCGGCGCTGCCGGAAAGGACGTCGAGGTACTCGACGGCGGGAGTGGAGAGGGGGACGAACCCGTAGGATTCGTAGACGCCGCGGATGGTATCGATCATCGTCTGCCGCGCCAGCATCTGGTCGGGCAGAAGGTCACGAAGACCGCGGGCGGTCCGAGGTTCGACTGTATCCGGCATGGGTCCTTGGCCGGAAATTGAAAATTGAAAATTGAAAATTGAAAATTGAGATGCGCCCCGAATTTTCAATTTTCAATTTTCAATTTTCAATTTCCCAAAGGGAGGTTTGGTACCGAGGGGCGGGCTCGAACCGCCGACCCCCAGATCCACAATCTGGTGCTCTAACCAACTGAGCTACCCCGGCACACAGGGAACGCGAATGATACTCATCCGGCCTGAACGCATCAACCGGAACCTGAATTTCGTCAAGTTGGTTTTCGGGGGTCGCACCTGGAAAATCAACTTAACGGGCTTACTCTTCCTGTGAATGGCACGTGACGAGTGGCTTCGTGGTGTCGAGCTTCTGCGCTCCAAACTCGCTTCCTTCGACCAGTATCCGTTCAACCTGCCCGCGATTCGGAGCACTACACGATCACGCGCGATTTTCTAAATTACCGGCGCGCGATGCTGAAGGAGCTTCTGGACTGACGCCGGATTTCTGGGTGGGGCGATGCCAATAACGGCTGTTTGTGTACGCCTGAGTCGTAGCAGGATCAGCGCAGGTCTGTTATTTAGACTTCGCCCTTTTCATGTCTGAGGACAACCCTGGAGGACGAACGATCGATCCGATCCTCGAGTCCCTCGTCGCTGCCGTCGATGAGCAGGAGCGCGAGCGTCTCATCGAGGCCTTGATCTTCCGTGCGCATGGTGTGGCGAACCGTGTCTTGAAATCTGCTGGAGGCGCCCTCACTCACGAGGACACAGAAGACATCATTTCCCTCGTCACGCTTCGTCTCCTTCGAAGGATCGAGCGCCTCGATGATCAAGAACCGATCGCGAGCTTCGATGATTTTGTAGCGCGTTTGACCTTCAACTCGTTCTACGACTTTCTTCGGCGTCGCCATCCCGAACGCTCGCGGCTGAAGAATCGTCTTCGCTATCTGTTCACTCACGACGAACGATTGAAACTCTGGCGCGTCGCGAACGAGATGGTTGCGGGACTGAGCAAGTGGAACAACAGGAGCGACGCGCTCTCCCATCCGTCGCTCGACGCCGGGGAAGCCTCTCAAGCGATGCTCGACCGCACGTCGCCGGCTGATGCCGTCATTGCGATCTTCAAACATCTTGCACGGCCATTGGTATTCGAGTCGCTCGTGACTTTAATTGCGCGTCTGTGGGACGTCCGCGAAGAAGGAAGTGCGGGCAGTCATGCCTTTCTGTCTTCCCAGATGAACGAAGTTGAATCGCGGGACACGCTCGAGAAGCTGTGGGAAGAAATCCTTCTTCTACGACCTCTCCAGCGAGCGGCACTGTTGCTCAACCTTCGAGACTCCGAAGGTCGAAACGCGATTGCGTTGCTGATACTCCTTGGCATTACGAACATTGAAGAGCTCGCGCGAGCCGTCGGGATTGAAAGGACTGCCCTCGCAGAGCTCTGGCCGCGGCTGCCGATCAGCGATCTTGAAATCGCCTCGATGTTCGCGCTGACGCGGCAGCAGGTCATCAACTTGAGAAAGGCAGCACGGGAACGGCTGGTACGCCGTCTTGCGATGCTCGAGAAAGGTACCAATAAACGGATCTGACCCCATGTCTGTTGTAGCGAGGGCTTTGTGTTCCAACATCTGACGGAAGCGGATATCGAACGATTCATTAACGGGACGTCGACATCGAACGAGACGACCGCGATCGCCGGTCACATTGCGACGTGTGCAGCCTGTGCCGGCATCGCACGGCGCATTGCCGGACGCGGTACCCAGAGCTCGCTCGTCTCGGCGATGGTTGGCGAACCCGAGCACCCGAGCATGGAGGAGATCGTCGATTACGTCGATGGCGTGATCGACCCATCGGCAAGACCCAATCTCACGCGGCACATCGAATCGTGTGCGGTGTGTTACGAGGATTTCGCTGATGCGCGTTTCATGCGTGTCTCGCTGATGCGGAGAACAGCGTCGCCGAACAGGTGGCCCTACGCTGCTGCCATCGTTCTCGCTCTTCTGATTCCCGTTTGGGTCTTCACGAACTGGCACAATGAAACCGAACCGGCTCCGTTTGGCGGACATGCCATTCAATCGGTTGCGTTCGTGCCACTCCTCAATGAATCGTCCGGCGACGCCAATGACTTTCTCCGGATCGCTCTTGCGGATGCCGTGACGACCAAGCTGCAGCAGATTCCCGCGATCGTCGTTCCTTCCATGTCCTCGGTCCTCGACATCGAGCGAGAGCGAGGCACCCTTCCGGTTGATCTGCTTTTTGGTGGCAGCTTTCTCGTCAAGAACGATCTGGTCCGTGTCACGATCGATCTAAAGAACGTTCATACGGGAGCACGGCTGTGGTCGCGCACGATCATCGCCCCTCGTGCTGATCTACGCAGCCTCGTCGATCAGGTGACCGGCCAGTCCGTTGGCGTAATGGCGTCTCGCTTCGGGCTGCGGCCCTCGATTCGCGCATCCGTCCCTTACTCGACCGACAATCTCGCATTTGAGGATTACCTCAAAGCGCGTTCGCTTCAGAACAGCCTGATTGCGAACGACAGGGTCAAGCACCTCCTGTATCTCCGTACGGCGATCAAACGCGATCCAAGGTTTGCAGCAGCGTACGCCGATCTCTCGATTGCGCTCTCCCTGGCAGTACCGCGCGGGATGTCCGAACTCGGTAGCGATAGGGCGGAGCAGCTCGCCGCAGAAGCTTTGAAACTCGATCCGATTCTTCCCATCGCCCATCTCGCGATGGCTCGTGCAGTCATTCACGATCCAAATCGATTGAACGAGGGGCTCCACGAAGCGGCTATGGCGGTGAAGCTCAATCCGAAGGAGATGCGCGCCATTGTTTTTTTCGGTGCCGCCTTTTCCTTCCTCGGAGATGCAGACAAGACCGCCGAGATGGCGCGTTATTTGTTACGCAATGATGCTCGGTCCACAGAAGCGCGGACCGTCGGCTATTGGTACTTGAACGAGATTCGGCCGGCGGAAGCTCTGCGCGCTGCGCCTTACGCAATGGCATTGCCGATGACGGAGCTCGCCGGAAACGACATCGCGGCGCAGGCATCGATCCTGAGCGGAGATCTTGCCGCCGCAAAACGCTATGCGGATCGCGCATCCGTGCTCGCCCCGTCACATTACATCGCGAGCAGTCTGGAAGCGATGGTCGCTGCGGCAAACGAGGATCGCGAAACGTCTCTGGCGGCGCTGCATCGGTTCGAAGCCGAGGCCGGGAAGAATCACTATGCCGCGGAACGGCAGTCGCTTTGTTACGCGCGTTTGGGCGATCGCGACCGCGCTCTCGCATGGATGAGGAAGAGCGCTGCGCTAGGAAACATCGAGTGGTGGCACTGGACGCACCACCCGTGGGTCGAGCCGCTGCAAAGCGATCCGCGGTTTGGAGAGATCGCTGAAAACATTCGGAAGAAGCTTCGCAGCAACGAACAAGAACTCACGACGGTTTACAACCTGATTCACAGCAACGAGTAGCCGAGGGACACCTGCATGCGCTATCTGCGACACGCTCTTCTAGTGTTGTTTCTTGTTGTGTCGTTCGGAGGACTTGCGGCCGCGACTGAGACTCGGGTCTTGTTCGATGTGGATAACAACGTGTCGACAGGATGTGTGGTCGGCTCGTTCGCCGGCGTCGACCAGATTCTGATCACGACGGTAACGGACGGTCAGACCACAGCCGTTCGAGAGGTGTGTAGCAGCGGAACCTTCGGAACGCCCATCACTGTCGGAACCATGTGGCCGGCAGGCGCGTCCGTCGAATCGTTCATACCACTCGATGTCTTACACGCCGCACCCCAGATGCGGATCGCGATCAATGACGGCACCCCGCAACTCTGGCCACCCTCGCTGACGAACCCGCGGCGACACGCCACCAACCCCGGAGCGCAGCCGCAGCTCATCACACTCGATGGCAAGGTCGAGGACTGGGGAAAGATCGAACCGTTCGCGCCCGGTGTCTATCTCTTCGCCGATACCACGTACCTCTGGTTCCGCTTCGATGCGAAGCTGGGCGGGAGCGCGCCCGTTGCCAATGA
>CAZKID010000110.1:0-13791 GCA_964552405.1 uncultured Thermoanaerobaculia bacterium | reverse complement strand
GGTGAACGTGCTGCCTGACATTGGACTTGTTCAAAGGGTGGGATGCCGGAACGCGGTTCCGGTTTCAACAAGTTCAGATCCCCGTCATCCCGAGCGAAGTCGAGGGACCCGGGTGGGCGGGGGGTACGGAACTCATGTCGCGCGCCTCCCACACACCCGGGTGCCTCCCACAAAACGGGTGCAACCTTCGCCACCTGACCGGCATCCAACGTATGGGTCCCAACCAATCGTGCTCGAGCCAGGCAGTCACCACGGCCGCTATGAGATCCGCTCTCTGATCGGAGCGGGAGGGATGGGAGAGGTCTACCTCGCGTGGGATGAGCAATTGCAGCGGCCTGTCGCGCTCAAGGTCGTTCCTGCGGAATTTCGCAACGATGATGAACTGCGCGCGCGACTCGAGCAGGAAGCGCGAGCTGCCTCGGCGCTGAACCATCCGAACATTCTCACCGTCTACGACGTCGGCACGATCGGCGACGCTCAATTCATCGCCACCGAGTTCGTCGAAGGCATCACGCTGCGCGAACGGCTGCAGCGCGGCGAGGTGCCGGTCGCCGAAGTGCTGCAGATCGTCATCCAGGCCGCGTCGGCGCTCGATGCGGCCAATGCGGCCGGCCTCGTGCATCGCGACATCAAACCCGAGAACATCATGCTGCGCGCCGACGGATTCGTGAAACTGCTCGACTTCGGGCTCGCGCGGATGATCGCTTCGAAAGGTGCGCGAATCACGCAACCGGGCATGGTCCGCGGCACGATCGCCTACATGTCGCCCGAACAGTTCCGCGGAGCGAACGTCGACCATCGCAGCGATCTATGGAGCCTGGGCGTCGTTCTCTACGAGCTCGTCTGCGGACGGATTCCTTTCGACGGCTCGAATGCCTCCGACATCGCCGGACGAATCCTTCATGGCGAGCCGGCGCCTATGTGCCGCCGCAGCGGCGCGCCCGTGCCGGCCGGACTCGAGACGATCGCGCGCTGTGCGCTGACGAAAGATCGCGAACTGCGATACAGCAGCGCCCGCGATCTGCATCATGAGCTCGTGCAACTCCACGAGGAGCTTGCACGTCACGGCTCCGAGAGAGCGACGACCGAAGTCCTCGCGGTCATACCGGCTCCTCCTTCCAATCTCCCGCAAATGCTCACGCCGCTGCTCGGCCGCGATGAAGAGCTTGAGAGCGTCGTCAACCTGCTCAAGCGCGATGAGATCCGTCTCGTCACACTCACAGGCGCTGGCGGAACGGGCAAGACGCGGCTGAGTGTGGCGGTGGCCGGAGAGCTCCGGCCGGCGTTCAACGACGGAGTGTGGTGGGTCTCGCTCGGACCGATTCTCGATGCGAGCCTCGTGCTCGATGAGATCGCAACGGCGCTCGGGATTCACGCAGGAAGCGTCTCCCTCCTCGAGGCGGTCCTCGGCGCGATCCGCGAACGGGCAATGCTGCTCGTGCTCGACAACTTCGAGCAGGTGCTCGATGCCGCGCCGATCGTGGCACGACTGCTCGCGGCTGCACCGCGGTCCAAAGCAATCATCTCGAGCCGCTCGCCGCTCCGCATTCGCGGCGAGCACGAATACCCGGTGCCGACGCTCACGCTTCCGCCCGCGGATCACGAGTTGAGGCCCGAGGCGCTCGACGACTACGCGGCGACCGCGCTGTTCGTGGAGCGCGCCAGGGCAGTGCGGCCCGATTGGAGGATGACTGCCGCGGACGCGCGCGCGATCGCAGAGATCTGTACGCATCTCGATGGACTGCCGCTTGCCATCGAGCTCGCTGCGGCGCGGATGCGAGCTCTCACCGCGCAGATGATCCTCGCCCGCGCCGGCGACCGCTTCAAGCTTCTCTCCGGCGGAGCCCGCGACTTGCCGCAGCGTCAGCAGACGATGCGCGCGGCAATCGACTGGGGTTACAACCTCCTCGACGACGACGAGAAAACGTTGTTCGAGACGCTCTCGATCTTTCGCGGAGGCTTTTCACTCCGGGCGGCAGAACGGCTGGCGGGCAACGACGTGCTCGAAGGCATCTCATCTCTGATCGACAAGGCGTTTCTTCGCTGTGACCAACGTGAACAGCCTCGCTATGCGATGCTCGAGACGATTCGTGAATACGGTCTGGAGCGCCTCGCGGAGCGCGGCCGGCGGGCGAGTCTTCAGCATGCACACGCCGCGGTGATGGCCTCGATCGCGGAGGAGAACGAACTGGAGACGGATCTCCTGGGGCTGGATGAAGACAACTTTCGGAACGCGCTCGAGACGGCCATCGAAGCGGAGGACGCCGAGATCGCGCTGCGCCTCGCCGCGGCATTGTGGTGGCACTGGTACGTGCGCGGCATCTATCGCGAGGGCAGGCGATGGATCGGCGAGGCGCTTTCGATTCCGGAAGGTGAGGGAATTCCAATCCGCGCCAAAGCGCTGACGGGCGCCGGTGTCCTGGCGTTTCTGCAATGCGATTACGAGAAGTCGGCGATGTTCCTCGACTCGGCGATCGAGCTCGCGCGCACGCTGGGAGACACGATGAGTCTCGCGCGTGCCCTTCACTATCGCGGCAGCATCGCGCGCGAGCGAGGCGAATACGAGCGAGCGATTGCGCTGCATCAGCAATCGCGCGCGCTGTGGGTCGAGCTCGAAGATCGCGCAAACGCCGGCCGCTCGCTGAATGCCATCGCCTTCGCATCGTGGCTCAATCGCGATTTCGAGAGCGCGTTCGGACTGAGTCAAACCACCTTACGGCTCTTTCGGGAACGTAACGATGTCGAAGGTGTGACGTGGTCCCTGCTGAACCTCGCGGCCGCAGCCTTCTACTCGGGAGACGCGGACCAGGCGCAAGCGCATCTCGATGACTGTCTCGCGGGAGCGCGCGAGCATGGATACAAGGAGGGCATCGCCTGGTCGCTGAATCTGCTCGGCATCGTGCTGCGCGCACGCGATGACAAGCAAGCGGCACGGTTACTGCGCGAGAGCCTGCGCATGCAGCGGGAACTGGGGGACCGCTGGAGATGTACGAGCGTTCTCGAAGCCCTCGCCGGGGTCACACTCGACCCCCGCCTCCTCGGCGGCGCGAGCGCGTTGCGGCGAGAGCTCGGCACACCCGTTCCGGCCGTCGAGCGCGCTCAGTTCGATTCCGATGTCGCGAAGCTCGGGGTGCAGGAGTGCACGATCGAAGAGGCGATCGCGATCGCGACGTCGCTGAGCTGACGACTCTCTCAGCCCTTTCGTCCGCCAAAGAAGAACTGGAACGGAATGTGGCTCCGCACGGCCCACGATTTCTCGTTGTGCAGCGCGTTCGGAAACGCGAAGTAGAGCAGGTCTTCGCCGAAGTGGTAACCGCGGCGGATCAGCAGATCGCGCATGCCGCGCGTGACCTCGTAGTTGTCACGCGGCCAGCCGCTGTCGAGATAGAAGCGCACGTCGCGCTTCGGCTCCTTCGTCACGCGCTCCATCAGATCGTCGTTATACGTGAACGTGCTCGACATGCAGGCAGCGTTGCCGAAGACGTCCGGCCACTGCCATCCGAGATAGAACGATACGACGCCGCCGAGCGATGAGCCCATGACCGCGGTCGTCGCCGGACCGGGCAACGTTCGGTAGTTCGCGTCGATGAACGGCTTCAGCTCCTCGACGATGAAGCGTCCGTAGTCGTGGTAGCCGTCGCGCGTGTACTCGTGCATCCGGTCGCGCGAGAAGATGCCGACGACGATGACCTTGTCGATGATGTTCATCGCATCGAGCGTGTTCATCGTCTCGTCGACCTGCCAGTCGCTTCCACCGAAGGCCTCTTCCGGAAAGAAGAGATTCTGCCCGTCGTGCATGTAGAGCACGGGATAGCGCTTCACGACGTTCTCGTCGTAGCCGGGCGGATGAAAGACGCGGAAGCGATGACCGGAGATCTCGCTGACCTCGCACGCGCCGCAATGCTCTTCGACTCGAAAGTGCGGATAGATCTCTCTCGCCGAGGCATCGGTCGTGATGGCGAGATAGTTGTCGCCCTGCGCCCAGACGACCTCGTTAGCGTCGCGCAGCAAAGGTTTGAAATAGACGAACGGCCTGTCCGTCGCGATGTCGAAGTCGAAGCGATGGCCATCGACCGAGAGGGGCGCGAGATCGACATCCCAGTCTGCATCGGTACGTAGAAGGAGCTCGCCTTTGGCCAGCGGATAGTGGACGGAGATCTTCATCGCTGCATCAAACGGATCGCGTGTCCATCGGGGTCACGCACGAGATTGTCGGCGATGAACGCCACGTGCGCATCATGCATGCGCCGCGTCATCGCCGCGACGTCGTCGACGAGCAGCGTCGTCTGCCAATGCACGACGTCGTTCGAACGTTCGACGTCGAGCGCGCGGCCATCGCGCGGCGTCAGGTAGTCGAGGAACTCGACACCCGGCCCAGCCGGCGCGCGCAAGCCTGAGATGTGCAGATGCGCGCCGGCGACGAGGTTCAGATGCTCCTGCTCCGTGCCGAAGTTCTCGCTCTCACCCGCGACACGCAGACCGAGGAGATCACGATAGAAACGGAGACTGGCGTCGGTATTGGAGACGACGAGCGCCGTGTGATCGATGCCGAGGAAGAGACGGCCGTTCGTCGATTGCCAGCGCGGATCGCCCTTGCCGCTCGGGAACCAGATCACCTCGAGATTGTGCTCGTCAGGATCGCGGAAGTAGAACGCGCGGATTCCCGCGGCGGCTTTGTTCGTATCAGGGATGCGCTGCGGCGCAGTCGATACATGCTCGACCTTCGCACTCCGGAGTCGTGCGTACGCACGGTCCATGTCGCTCACGACGATCGCGATGTGCTGAAACCAGCGATCGTTGCTGCGCGAGTCGGTCGGAATCGGACGTCCCTTCGGCGTGAGGTATTCCGTCAGCTCGATCGACTCGTTGCCGAGACGCATCGTGACGACGCGTACGCGCGCGCCGAACACGCCGGTGGATCGTTCGACGTCGTCGCCGAGCTTCTCTTCATCGGACACTTTCTCGAAGGAGAGGACATCGCGATAGAACGCGATCGAACGATCGGCGTCCGCGACCGTCATGCCGATGGTCTGCACGTTCGTGACGTGTTGCGCGAAGAGAGGAAAGGCGAGCGCGAACACAAGCAGCGCTACGATCGATCCTGTGGGGGCACAGGCGCCCCCGCCTGTGCTCCGAGCCGACAGGCGAGGGCGCCTGTCGCCCCACCGGACTTCGGCGGTCATGACAATCTCTCCAGCAGATGATCGCCGACGCGCAGCGCGTTGGCCATGATCGTCAGCGCCGGATTCACCGCGGCACTCGATGGAAAGAAGCTGCCGTCGACGACATACAGATTGTCGAGCTCGTGCGCTTTGCAATTGCGATCGAGTGCGCTCGTGCGCGGATCCGCACCGAATCGGATCGTACCGTTCTGATGCGCGACACCCGCGAGCGGGATTCGCTGCCCGACGAACAGATTGCGCGAGAAGAGTCCCTGATGGCAGTCGTGGCCGTGCATCGCGCACTTGCCGGTCTTCTGCATGACGTCTTTCAGTTTGGCGATGAGCCGCTTATGCCCCTCTTCGTTGTTCGGCTTGTAGTCGAGCACGATCTCGCCGTCGCGATTCAGCTTCACGCGATTCTTCGGATCGGGCAGATCCTCCGACGTCAGCCAGAAGTCGATCGAATGCTTCGCCATCAGCTCGAGCGTCCAGCCTGGCGCGATCGCGGGTGCGCCGGCCTTCAGCGTTACGCCGTCGAGTTTGCCGACGAAGGAGATGTGCCCCATCGGGTAGTCCCACTCCTTCGAGCCGAAATAGAAATCGTTCACGGCGAGCGTCTTCTGGAAGATCGTTTCGTTCGGACACTTCGAGAGCGCCATCAGCACGGAGTTGACGTGGCCCATGTAATGACGGCCGACGGTGTCCGAGCTGTTCGCGAGACCATTCGGATGCTTGTCGTTGGCGGAGCGCAGGAGGAGCGCCGCGGAATTGATCGCGCCGCAAGACGACACGACGATGTCGGCGCTGAGCTCGATCGTCTCGCCGTCCTTCGTTGCAATCACCTTTTCCACGCGACGCCCACTCGCATCCGTCACGAGCTTCTCCACCTTCGTGTTGGTCATCAGCGCGACGTTGCGATGTTCGAGCGCAGGATCGACCGCGCAGACATGCGCGTCGGCCTTGCCGTTGATGAGGCACGGGAAGCCATCGCAGGTGTTGCAGCGAATGCAGGCGCTGGCGCGGCGGTTCGACTCGTTGAGCCGGACGCCGAGAGGAACGTGGAAGGGCTTGAGGCCAAGCGACGCGAAGTCGTCGCTGAGCTGCTGCATGCGCGGCTCGTGCGACATCGCCGGATGCGGATACGGCGCGCTGGCCCACGGGTCGGTCGGATCTTCGCCGCGCGCGCCGTGCACCTCGTACAGATTCTCGGCGGCGGTGTAGTACGGCTCGAGCTCGTCATACGAGATCGGCCACGCCGGCGAGATGCCGCCGTGATGACGGATCTCGCCGAAGTCTTCCTTGCGCAGACGGAAGAGCGCCGCGCCATAAAACTTCGTATTGCCGCCGACCCAGTAGTTGGTATGCGGATGCAGCGGCTTGCCGTCCGCGTCGCGCCACACTTCGGTCGTGTTGTAGCGCGCCTTCACGTTGACGGACTCGGGATCCCAGTTCTCCTTCTCGCGCGGAACGAAATCGCCGCGCTCGATGAGGAGAATGCGCTTGCCGCTCGGCGCGAGCTTCCAGGCAAGCGTGCCGCCGCCCGCACCGCTGCCGATGATGATCACGTCGTAGTGGTTGTCGCTCATGATCCGGTCAGATGCCGGAGGTGAAAGAAGGTTTCGCCCGAGTGGCGCGTCCTGCCTCGTTTCAGACAGCAGACAGCAGGCAGCAGACAGCAGGTAGGGAACGCCGCATGAACGCAGGGAGTTTCTTGGAAGCGAAGTCGAGATGGGACCTGGTGTGCGGGAAGCGCGCGACATGACCCTCTTGCCACCCGCCTCCCAGCCGTCGCCGGAGGAGCGAATCGTCGGGAGCCACCTCCGAGAGTAGATATCTACAGGTATATGTAGATATCTATATGTAGATGGTTGCATCTACCTGTATATGCAGGGGTATCCTAAAGACGTACGAGTTAGCCCGACGGAACTTGCGATGAACTGTCTAACCTCATCCGTGGAAATACCACGGTACTTCACGTCGGTGTCAGACGCCGCTGTGCGCCAAGCGGTGAGCGACGGTGATTATTCGGGCATTCCAGACATTCCGGGCGACGCCGTTGATCATCTCGTCGAATGCGTCGATTGTTCGAATGACCTTCTCTGGTTCATAGGTATTCGGCAAGAGATCGATGTCACCACTTACCCGTGCCTGCACCTCGCGTTTGCCTGCAGCAGCCGAGGTAACGGCGTCATCGAGCGTCAGCACGGAATGTTCGCCATTCGAGTCGACGTGAAGACTGGACGCAGCATCGTCATCGGGTTTTGTCCTTGGTGTGGGCTACGGCTGAACACTGCCGCAGAAATCCCACCGCGTGGCATGGCCGCGGGCTAACTCGGCACTGCAGCGGATGCCGTGCCGTTCGTCGCCACCTTTCGCTCGAGAGCGTGCGTGGCGTATCCTGCCGTGTGAGGCACGGCACCGCTGAGTGCCAATGCCGTTAGACGTCTGAGCCAAGCTACTTCCGAGCTGGGGTCCCTACCAAATCGTCGTCAGCGCCTCGGGTGAAGCCTTTGCACCGAATCAGCCAGTCTACAAACAACTCGGTCGCCGTCTCGCCGGAGAAACCATCGAGTCGGGCGCGATCCTCTCCTTCACGAGCGTGAGCCACCGCATCGCAGAGGTCACCTGGTGCCTTCGAGGCCGGCCTCAGAGAGATTCCATAGGCGTGTGAAAATTCGTTTGCTAGATCACGAAGGTTCGCGTCTTCCGGACCGAAAATACGAAGAACGTAAACGTCGCCCCTCTTGCGACCCGCGTTGATTTCCCACATTCGCATTGGTCCAAAATCTTACTCCCACGTCGGCTGCGCGTTGCATCGACGCCAGTGGCACGAGACGTCTAACTCGGCGCCTGCAGCGGATGCCGTGCCGTTCGTCGCCTCCTTCCGTTCGAGATCCTTGTTCGGTTATTCTCCCGTGTGAGGCACGGCACCGCTGAGTGCCAAAGCCGTTAGGCGGACGGAGGAACAGACGGTGAATCCTTGGTGGCCGACGGTCGAAATTCAGGTCCGTTCCGCGTATCCACCAGCGCAGGTGGTCAAGGCGATTGCAGCTGTCTGTCGGCCTCCGCAGTCCGCCACTGATCGACTGACAGATCCGGGCGACATTGTCGGCAAACCATTCGAAGGAACAGTCTATGACGCAGCTTTCGAACTACTAGCCGACCCCGAGGAACTCGGTCATCTCCGCGTCGCCTACACGGGTTCGATCGCACCTGCAGACGCTGGGAGCCTTGTGAAAATCAAGATGGCGCCGTCATCCCTCGTGGCGCCGGGACTCGCAATGTTCGCGGCTATCCTGGGGTTTCCAGTGTCGTTTGCTATCGCAGTTTGGGTCGTCCGCCTGAACCAGCCCAGTTTCTTCGCCGTAGGTTTGGCTGCCGGTGGGTTGTGGTGGTTGTTACCGGCGTTCGGAATGCGCGTGTATCTCCGCCGTTTGGCACCAAGAGTGACGGAGTACTTCATCGCGTTGCTATCCGCCGCCTAACTCGGCGCTGCAGCGGATGCCGTGCCGTTCGTTGCCATCTTCCGTGCGTGTGCTGACTTCAGCTATTCTGCCATGTGAGGCACGGCACCGCTGAGCGCCAGGGACGTTGGGCCGACCGAATGAAAAGCATCGCAATCGGCACGATCCTCTTGACCGTGCTTTCATGTGACGTGCACAAGCAAGAGGAAACTCACCTTGTCCAGCGTATACCCGTAACGAAGCACGCTGCCACGACGTCGACGACATCGGAACAGTCGACCGCGGAGCCCACGAGAATCGCAGACGCCGGTCGAATCGTTATGCCGACGCCGCTGAAGCGCGTTGAGCCGAAATTTCCGGAGAAGCCACGCGCGGTCACACTCATTGTTCTCGAGGGCGTCGTCACAACCAAGGGTCAAATGACCAACCTCAATGTAATCAAGGGCGGAGACAACACTTATACCCGTGCCGTTGTCGATGCGGTCCGGCAATGGAAATTTTTCTCCAGGCACGGTGGACGGAAAACCGACAGACATGACATACCGGGTTTCGGTGAATATCGACGTTCGATAGATCTCAAATGTGCGGCGCCCGGCGGCGGCCCAACTCAGCCGCTGCACCCGACGCCGTGCCGTTCGCTGCCATGCTCGGCGTATCATCTCACCAGTGTCGCTCTTGCCGTGTGAAGCACGGCGCGGGTGAGCGGCCGAACGTTGGACGGACGGAACCACGAGCCGAATGACTGCACGAGCACAAGAACGGCTTCGGTCACGCGGTCGGCTGTTAGCTATCAGTCTCTCTCTCCTGTCACTGTTGGTGACAGCCAGCTGTCAGCTAGTTGCAGGCCGGCTTCGGCCCTCATGGGCGCCTGGATGGTCGGACCATCACTGTTCGAGTTTGTTAGAGACAGGTGATAACGAGATTGCGATATTTGTTGTCGATGAAGATCGCCGCGAAGCACTCCCGGGAGCGGTGGTCACCATCGCACGACCCGACGGTGCAGAGAAAAGAATCACAGATTCAACCGGTGTTGCACGCTTCCGTCGCGTCGACGCACACTCCACGATCCAGGTAAGTCTCGAGGGCTTCGTCACATTTCGCGGGCGGGTCTCAGCTTCAAAATGTGCGCGAGTCGTCATGGCGCTTGATCGCTGCTGTCCCATTTCTTGAGGCCGCCGTCCAACTCGGCACTGCAGCGGATGCCGTGCCGTTCGTCGCCCTCTTACTTTCCAGCGCCACCTTCGTTTATTCTGCCTGTGAGGCACGGCACCGCTGAGTGCCAATGCCGTTGGGCCGACGGAACAATGAGTCGCCGAGATTTTTACGACAAGCACTGTGACGGCTGTAAACGCTCCCAAGGGAACGAGAAGACCCTGATTCCAGGGGGAGTCATCGAACTCCCGGGGAACTGGATTCTCAACCACTATCAAGGCCCGGAGGGCTATCTGGGATGGTTGGCACTCCAACCACGTTTTCATCGCATGCATCTCTCTCGCTTGACGACAGAAGAACTCAAGTGTCTCGGACCCAATATCGCGTCGGTAGATAGAGCTCTTCGACGCTATTGGAAATTACGCTTCCCTGACGATCGACTTCAGCGCGTATACGTCGTCTACTTCTTTGAATCTCCATTTGATAAACCCGCTGGAACTTTTCATCTACACCTGCATTTGATACCGCGGTCCGTTCAAATCGCCAGGACGCTCCGTGAATATCCTGAGCGAAAAACCGACCTGAAGTCACGTCGCGAGATAAACGCCTGGAAGACCGCGTCATCGACGGCCTCTGAATTCTTCCCAAGCACCTATCGGCGAACTAGTCCGAGACAGCGCGCGATCATGCAATGGTTGCGCAACAACATTGGCCAATGACCATTGCCGGAGTGAGATCGTGGAAATAACTGTGCTCGGCTGGGTAATTCCAAATCGCAATGGAGCCTATGTCTTGCCGTACACCGTCTCCGGTCAGCATGACACTGTTCTGCTGAATTCTGATCTGGAAGGAGCAACCGGTTCCGATCAGGGTTGCGCGCTCCCTCATTGCCTAGAACGATTTTCTGACCGCGCCCGCAGTGTTTGGATGTTCCGATCCATGATCATTCAAACGCGTCCTGGTGTGGGACCGTACGAGCCAGCCTCGCTGCAGGAGAAGCAGCTAGAGATCATGAATGCGGTTCTTAATCGTGAGGACCACTTTGAACGTCTAGCTGCGACCATCGAGCGGCGACTCAAAGGCGAATCGGACGAGCACCGTCGCGAGGCGCTACCGGAGAGCGTTCGTCTGTTCGTATGGCAACGCGATCAGGGAATGTGCGTCTATTGCGGTAGTCGAGAGTTGCTTGAATTCGATCACATCATTCCAGTGTCAGAAGGCGGGTCGAACACCGAACGAAACATTCAACTTCTGTGCGAACCTTGCAACCGCAAGAAGGGTAAGCGTATCTGAGCCGCAGCCCAACTCAACGCTGCAGGCGACGCCGTGCCGTTCGCTGCCGTTGTCGGCGTATCATGCTCCTGTCACGCTCCTGCCGCTTGAAGCACGGCGCGCCTGAGCGTTACGACGTTAGACGGCTAAGCGAGAACGGCTGGTTTCGACGAGTGCAATTCCGACTCACTTATCGAGGGAAGCTTCCTGCGGCGACTCGCAACGACAGTCGCGCCAAGGAGAAACAACAGATTCGGCGGGTTTTCAGAGGACAGCTTGCCGAGCTTTGGAGATCGCATCCCTTTCTCAAGCGTTTCATGGAAGCGCACGTTCGAAACGTGCGATTCACGCCGGAGAATGTGAACGCGGCCACGCTCGAAGAGGTCGCGGCTCAGATGGTTCATGTCGAGCATGACGACTTTACGGTTGCGGACAAGATATCCACGAGATTTCAGGTCAACGACTTCAGATTCCTGCCTCTCGTCGGCAGTATTTTTGGTGGAATCGATACCGTCTGTTCCGTCGACATCCTGTTTCTTCGGCGTGACGCACCCGGCAAGATTGTTAGTGGCGGTGGCGACATCGACAACCGCCTGAAAACCCTGCTGGACGCACTCAAGATGCCGAAGCCGGGGGAGCTACGGCCACAGGAACAACCCGAGGCCGGTGACAATCCATTCTTCTGCCTTCTTCAAGACGATAGCCTCATCACGCAGATCAGCGTAACGACCGACCGGCTGTTGACTCCTTTGGTGGATGATGAGCACGAGAATGATGTTCACTTGGTCATCCACGTTCGGACTGAATTGATTGGCCATGGCGGTGATGTGGGTGCGGCAACGGCATTCATGACGTGACGATCCTAGATAATCATCGCCAGTGGCACGAGCCGTCTAACTCTCCGCTGCAGCCGACGCCGTGCCGTTCGCTGCTGCGTTTGGCGTATGATTCGCGTGTCTCGCTCTTGCCAAGTGAAGCACGGCGCGGCTGAGCGGAAAGACGTTAGCTGGACGCAGGCATGTGGCAGTCCATGAGTGCAAAACCAAAGGTTTGGCCATCGCCTGATGTTGCGACGCGCATTTCGCTGTTCGGTGCTCCTCTTTCGGGCCGCTCGGAGATTCTTCAACAGACAGTAAAGGATCTCCTTCTGCCGGCGCCCGAGAGCTGCGTTGGTGTTGAGGTTCCGGCCCGCATTCTGTTGTTGAGGGGCCAAGATTTTGCCGCAGCCGCGGTTGTCGGCTCGCTGTACGCGCCTCACGAATGGCGGCGCGTGCTCCAATGGTCGAACCGGGTGCTGGTTGTTCTCGATCCTCAACGTCCTCGGGAGGAAGGCATTCGCCACTTCTTACGGGAGTTCGAGCCGGACCTTTCGCTGCCTCGGATTCGTGCGGCGCAGGTTACGAAGATCGATCTTGCGCGCGGTACCGAGGGCTTGCAGCGATGCTTTCCGCCGGCCGAAGTTCCATCTATCTTCGGTCTATCCAATCTGCCAACGTTTCTCTCAACGAATACTGAGCCATCAACCCTTTCCGCGGGTCTTCGGTACCTGATCGACGCCAGCTAACTCAACGCTGCAGCCGACGCCGTGCCGTTCGCTGCCACCTTCGGCGTATCATGCACTTGTCTCGCTCCGGCCAGGTGAAGCACGGCGCGGCTGAGCGTTAAGACGTTAGGCCGACCGACGAAGGCATGAACATAACAGGACACCGTATCTCCGACGTCCTTGAATCAGACGCCCAGCCCGAACGCGGCATGTTCGGCCTCAGTGGATCTGACTCTGACACTTGGTGGTATGCAAGTCTCTACGTACTCCTCGAGAACGGGCAGGCTATCGAACTTGCCGGACGCTCGGTGACAATTATTGCAAATGGCCTGAACTCGCCAGCGCAGCGGCCCAGTTACGAAGACTTTTCACCCGCAATCGGATTGAGGGTTCGGGACATCCTGTGCTCGGACAATGAAGCATTTGTCATCTTGGACTCCGGCCGATATATCGAGAACGCTTACCATTTGCCCGGTGGATCACGCGCCATTCTCGGCAACGTGTCGGAGTGGTCATCCGAAGAGCGAGACGAGTGTTTGACCTCATGGCTCACCGGTCATGTCGTCAAGATCAGCTCGTAGAATCGGGAGCTGAATCTCGCGAATGCCATGAGCGGCCTAACTCGGCACTGCAGCGGATGCCGTGCCGTTCGTCGCCGCCTTTTGTTCAAGCCACGCATTCAGCTATTCTGCCGTGTGAAGCACGGCACCGCTGAGTGCCAGTGCCGTTAGGCCGCAATGATATTGTGAAAGAAATCGCGTCCGGGCACTACCACGTTGACGTATTTCGAGATGGTCACCGAGACCTTCTTCGTGGGTTCACACTGCAGAAGTCCACCCGAGCGGAGGGGGGCGAGCCAACCTATCGAGTGTTCGATGATCTTGGCCTCACCGACGGAACGCCCCACTATTTGACCGACCCGTTGCCGGCGCCCGAAGCTCTTCGCGTTGCGCTTCAACTTCTTCTTAGAACGGTTGCTGGTGTCTTTACGCGTGCTTCGCTGGAGCTCCGTGGACGGCCCTTGGCTACGACGCTGGACAAATGCAAAAAATCGGCGAAGACGGGCTTCCAACGCGGGCGCAGCCTAACTAGCCACTGCAGCGGATGCCGTGCCGTTCGTCGCCGTCTTCCGTTCGAGAGCTCACGTCAGGTATTCTGCCGTGTGAAGCACGGCACCGCTGAGTGCCAGTGCCGTTGG
>CAZKID010000109.1:0-13829 GCA_964552405.1 uncultured Thermoanaerobaculia bacterium | reverse complement strand
CACCGAGCTGCGCTCGGCCCAGCCTGTGAGTCCGTCTTCGTTCTGCACCCGCACCCACGCACCACGATCCTCGATCAACGTGAGCTTCTCGCCGGACGACGCGGTGGCGACGACCGGAGCCTTCGCGTTCGGTTCCGTACGGATGCGAATCCGGAGCGGAAGAACGGTGAAGGTCTCGATCGTCGCCTGAGGCTGCGCCGGCGCGTGCCGCGGCGTCAGAATGATCGCCGCCAGCAGCGCGAAAAAAATCACGCCGAGGAGGATGACGACCAGGAGGCCGCGATTGTGGCGCTTGTGCGCGTCCGCTGCCATTGATGCGGTTACTTCCGGCGTCCTTTCATCAGTACGTACATGATCGCCTTCTGCACGTGCAGCCGGTTCTCGGCTTCGTCGTAAATGACGGAACACGGCGAGTCGATCACTTCTGCCGCAACCTCTTCGCCGCGGTGCGCCGGCAGGCAGTGCATGAAGATCGCGCCTCGCCTGGCCAGTGACATCACGCGCTCATTCACGATCCAGCCTTCGAAGTCCTTGTGGCGCTTCTCGGCTTCCGCTTCCTGTCCCATCGACGCCCAGACGTCGGTCTCGACGATGTCGGCGTCCTTCACCGCCTCGTCGATCGACGTCGTGATGACCATCTTCGTGCCGGCGTGATCTGCATCCGCTTTCGCTTTCGCGACGACGAATGGGTCTGGAGCGTACGCGGCAGGGGTCGCGATTGCGACATCCATCCCGAGCTTCGGTCCGCCGAACATGAGTGAGTGGGCCATGTTGTTGCCATCGCCGATGTAGGCGAGCTTGCGGCCCTTGAGGTCGTTGCCGAACTTCTCCCACGCCGTGAAGTAGTCGGTCATCGACTGGCAGGGATGGGAGAGATCGGTGAGACCGTTGATCACCGGAACGCTCGCGTATTCGGCGAGATCGGTGACGGTCTTGTGCGCAAAGGTGCGCGCCATGATGCCGTCCACGTAGCGCGAAAGGACCTTGGCCGTGTCATAGATCGGCTCACCGCGGCCGAGCTGGATGTCGCGCGCGGAGAGGAAAAGCGCGTGGCCGCCGAGTTGAAACATCCCCACCTCGAACGAGACGCGCGTGCGCGTCGACGATTTCTCGAAGATCATCGCCAGCGTCTGTCCCTGCAACGCGGTGGTGAACTTGCCCGGGTCGGCTTTCATGTCGCGAGCGATCTCGAAGATCTGCATCACTTCGTCTGCTGAATAGTCGTGAATCTCAATGAAGTCTTTGTGTCGCATGTCGCGGCGCATTCTACGCGGGCGTATGATTTCTCGCACTCCGGCATGTATCAGGTTCCGATGAATGAGCTGGCGGTGGAGGTCGCGCTTGCGGGTTGCGAGCCGGAGGAGCACTTCCTCTACCTCTCCACGCACTCCGACCGGCGCGAGGGTCCTGAGACGATGGAGGACTATCTGAATGGCGGCCGGCGCTTCTTTCCGATGATCGCCGCCGGCGTCGCGAGGATGGTGAATCGCGACGAGATCATCTGGGTCCGTTACGAGAAGCTGGCCACGACGAGCACCAGCGTGACCCTCGTCGAAAAACTGACGATCCTCGAACTGACGGACGGAACACGCATCGAAGGCATCGTCCCCATCGACCGCCCCCGCGAGTTCTCCCGAATTTCAGACGTGCTGAACGATCTCGGCGAGTTCTTCATGCGCATCGACGACCTCGGCGACACGTATTACGTGAACAAGAAGTTCATTCGGCTGGTGATCCCGAGGTAGGGGACAGACAGCAGACAGCAGACAGCAGGAGAAAAGCGGGTCCCATCCTGCTGCCTGCTGCCTGCTGCCTGCTGCCTGCTGTCTGCTGTCTGCTGTCTGCTCACACCACCATCGCATCCAACCCGACCGCCTTCATGATCCGGCGCACCGGTGCCACCTTCCCGACCAGTTCATCGAAGTAGTTCCAGTTGAAGAGGCCGTCGTCGCTGCGCGGATCGAGCAGGTAGAACGCAAGGCGCGCGAGCGGCTGGTTCGTGCGGACGACGAATGTGCCGGCGGGGATGATCTCGTCGCCGCTCTTCCACTTGCCGGAAAGGGTCAGCTCGTTGTGCTGCTGAAACTCTTCCTCCGCCTTCTTCGCGTCGCTGATCACGAAGCGTTCGACATCGAGCTCGGTCTCGTTGTTCAGCTTCTCGACGACGACGCCGTGCGCGAGGAGATTCTCGATCGCCTCGGTCGCCGCGGCGTCGATGAGATATGCGAACGGAACGTCGGCACGCTCGGTCATCTTGAAGATGCCGAAGTCGGTCATCTTCACGGGGATGATCTCGCCGCTGCGCGTGATCATCCCTTTGCCCGTTTCAGGATCAGGCGCGCCGGATCCCGGCTCCGCGGCGATGCAGCGCTCCCAGAGGATCTCCACGCCGTCCTTCCATTTGGCGAGCTCGAAGCGCACGCCCTGCTTCTTCAACTTTCCCCGCCGAATCCGATCCTCGGCGCGGCTAACAATTCGTTGCATCTTGCTGCCGTAGCGCGCGACCGCGTTCGCGATCTCGTGCACGAACTGATACGTCACCTCCACGCGCGCCTTGAAATCGATGTAGGTGTAGGCCTCCGAGAGAATCGTGAAGCGATTGCGCAGGCCGCCGTAGTTCGTGCCGAAGCGGGGCCGGCCGTCGAACGTGTACCAGCCCTTCTCCGGCGTCAGCTGATCGGCGAAGTTGCCGTAGTAGTACGTCTCCTTCTCGTGCTCCTTGCGCATCCGCTCGCGCAAGTACGGAAAGAGCGTGCCGCGCGCGAAGTCCGTAATGTCTTCGTCGACGTTCGCGTTGAGTGACGGCGCATAGGTGAGTTGATAGCCGTGATACGAGCCGTTCGTCGTGTGCAGGTCGACGAACACGAGCGGATCCCAGCGCCGGAACACGTTGCTGATCAATCCCCGCGCTTCCGGAGATTCCAGCTTCATCGCGTCGCGATTGAGATCGAGACCTTGCGCGTTCTCTCGGGTGCCGTAGCCATTGAGCGGGCCCATCTGCGTCGGACGATGATCCGTCGCCATCGCTTCGTTGCCGTCGGCGTTGTAGATCGGTGCGATGAGAAAGATCACATCGTCGCGGAGCTTGCGATGTGTCGTGATGAGGTCGCGCAGGAACATCTGCGCGGCTTCTTTCCCTTCGACTTCCCCGGCGTGGATGTTGGCCATGATGAACGCGATCGGAAGTCCTGTGGCGCGGGCCGAGGCCGGATCGGCGACGCCGTCGGGACCTGCGATGACGAGAGGCAGCGCGCGTTCCTCATTCGTCGTGGCGAACGTCTCGATGCGGATATTCGGATCGAGTTGTTGAATCGCTGCGACGAATTTCATCACGTCGTCGTAGCGCGACGTCGATAGGAAGTTGCTGGTTTCGGCAACGGTCTGCGGCAGGTTCATGGTTCAAGTCCTTCTTCTCTCAACTTCTCCAGATGTGCGCCGATCTGAATCTCGGCCGCCTTCTCCAGGCGCGGATCGAGATCGGGATAAATGACCTTGCGAATCTCTGCGGATGTTCGCGCGCCGCCGGCCATGGCGGCGAGGACCTGTTGCTCTCGCTGCAGGCGATGCGCGATGTATTCGTCGATGAGCGCGAGGGCGTCTTCGCGCGTCGGGCCATGCGCCGGCCAGATCCGTTTCGGTTCTCGCGCGCGCAGCTTGCGCAGCGATGCGAGGTAGTCGCGCATGTTGCCATCGGGCGGGAAGATCGTCGTGGTGCCGAAGCCGAGGATGGTGTCGCCGGTGAAGAGATCACCGGATTCCGTGAGGTAACAGACGTGTTCCGCGGTGTGGCCCGGGGTCGCGAGGACTTCCAGTCCTTCGATGACCTCGCCATCCGCGACGATGCGATCGGTCTCGTCGAGCACGCCGGCGGGCGCAAGGATCTGCGCACCGGTACGCGCCTTGAGCGGAACTGCGCCGGGGGCGTGATCGCCGTGGCGATGGGTAATGAAGATCGAGCGGAGTCGCGGCATCGCGGCGGCGATCGCATCGAGATGCGAGCCGATGCTGGGTCCGGGATCGATCACGATTGATTCGCCGAGAAGATACGTGCGCGTGCCGTCGAGTGTGAACGGCCCGGGGTTCGGCGCGGTGATCGAGCGAATGTTCACGGCAGCGTCGGTTTTCCGTTGACGAGAATGGGTTGCACCGGCTCGATGACGGCGCCGATGCGCGATGCGATCAAGGCATCTGCGGAATGGAAGCCTCGCAGCGCCTCGAGGTTCTTGATCGTTGGGAAAACCATCTTCAGTTCGGCGAGCGCGCGTTCCGGTGTAATCCAGAGTGCGTCGACGGCTTCGTTACCATCGAAGGTGGCCTCGGTTCCGTCGTCGGCTTTCGCGAGATAGAACCAGGTATCGAATCGTTTCGGCACGCCTGCCGGAGTGATCCAGCGGGAGGTGAGCACGAGACGCGCCGGATCATCGATGGAGATTCCCGTCTCTTCACGCGTTTCGCGGAGCGCCGTCATCCGCATGTCGCCGCCGTCATGCTCTTCGACGGCACCGCCGGGGAACACCCACGCATCCGGCACGAAGCTCGCGTTTTCATGGCGGCGAATCATCAGGACTTCGAGCGGCGAATCGCGGAGCAGAATCAGACTGGCGGAAGGAATCGGCACGACTAGCATGACTGCCACCCGACCCATTCTTCGCCGCCAGGTCCCTTCTCCTTTTTCCAGATGGGAACGGTGAGCTTGATGCGATCGATGAGCGCGCGGCAGGCGGCGAATGATTCGCCGCGATGCGGTGACGAGCAAACGATCGCGATCGATGAATCGCCCACGATGAGATGACCGAGGCGATGAAGGAGTGCGATGGCGACGTCGCTGTATTCGCCGGTGACGTCCCGAACGATCTTCTCGATTTCCTTTTCTGCCATCGGACGATAGGCGTCGTAGAAGATCGACTCGACCGCGTGCCCTTCGTGATGATTGCGCACGACACCTTCGAAGAGCACATAGGCGCCATCGGAAGGGCGCATGACGCGGCGGATGAGCGCCGCGGTGTCGATGGGATCGTCGGTGAGGTACATTCTTCTCAACTCTATCCTGAGGAGCGAAGCGACGAAGGATCTAGGGTTACACCGGCAACGACTGAAGATGATGAACTGCGCGGTGTAGCCGTAGATCCTTCGCTGCGCTCAGGATAAAAGATTCACCCCCCGGCCACCGGTGGAATGAAGGCCAGCTCGTCGCCGTCGCGAAGGGCTACGTCCGGCGATTCGTACGATTCGTTCACGGCGGTCATGGGAGGCTGTTCGTAATCGGCGAGCCGCGAGTACTGCGCGCGAAGGCGCTGCCAGATGTCGAGCGGCCGTGTGCCGGCGTCGACGTCGAGCTCGGTTTCGTCCAGACCGGTGATGTCGCGCAGCACCGCAAAAAAAAGGAGGCGCACTTTCACGCGGGGCATTTTATCCTGCGCAGGCAGGCATGCTCTTCCATCCGCAGATGACCGTCGACGAGGCTTTCGCGACGCACCCGCATGCGCGCTGGGTCTTTGCCGCCTATCGCCTCAGCGGCTGCAACGGCTGTTCACGCTCGAGCGCGGAAACGATCGAGGAGTTGTGCGACGGCTACAAGCTCCCGCTCGAAAAGTTTCTGGCCGATTTGAATTCGCTCTCGTAATTGCGAGAATCGCGACCCATGAAAACCCGCGATGAAGCGCTCGCCCTCCTTCATGAGTACACGAAGACCGATTCGCTGCGTAAGCACGCGCTTGCGGTCGAACAGGCGATGAAGGCTTGCGCACGCCGGTTTGCGCCGGACGATGATCCTGTGCGCTGGGGTTTGTGCGGCATGCTGCATGACTTCGACTACGAGGCTTATCCGACGGCCGAGCAGCATCCCTATGTCGGGTCGAAGATTCTCGAAGAGCACGGCTTCGACGAAGACTTCCGCCTCGCCATCCTCGGACATGCGCCGTACACGAACGTTGCGCGGACCACGGCTATGGCAAAGGCGCTCTTCGCGTGCGATGAGCTTTGCGGATTTCTCGTCGCCTGCGCGCTCGTCCAGCCGTCGAAGAAGCTCGCGGATGTGAGGCCCGCCTCCGTGAAGAAGAAGCTGAAGGACAAGGCGTTCGCGCGAAGTGTGAGCCGTGAGGACATCTACAACGGCGCTGCGGAGCTCGGGGTCGAGCTCGAGGAGCACATCGCTTTCGTCCGCGAGGCCCTGCTGGAGATTGCCGATCAAATCGGCGTGTGACTCGACGGAACGTCAGAAGCGCCAGCGGATGCCGAGCGTCGTATGCACGTTGTGAGGCTTCGCGATTTTCAGGCCCGTCGTTTTCACGGGGAAGTCATCGCGCTCGAACGGCGAGGCCGTCACGATGTCCTGTGCCTTCGCTTCGATCGCGAAGGCGTGCCTCAGCCACCATTGGACGTCTGCGCCCGCCATTCCGCCGGCACGTCCGCGCGAACCGTTGAATGGCTGCAATGAACCGTTAGACATCGCGTGAATGTGGTACTGCGCGAATGCGGGCCCACCGAAAATCTGCAGGTTCACGCTCCCGTGCGGATTGATGGTGAAGACGAGCGGCAGCGCCCACGATGTGACGTCCATGCGTCCGGCATCGAGGTGTACTCCCGATCCGGAGCCACGCACTGAAAGCTTCGACTCGACGAACGTTCCCTCCAGGCGAGCGCCCCAGCGATCGCTGAACGTGCGTTCCACGTCGACGGCCAGACCGGGTCGTGTGGCTGCTGTGAGCCGGAGCGTGGTGGTGCTGACGGAGGTTTCCGTCGCGATGCGTGAGGTTCGGGAAACGAACTTGCCGAACACGAAAGGTCCGGTTCCGACGGCAAGGCTCCAATCATCGGCGAGCACGACAGGGGCTGGAAGGAGCAGACAGAACCAGAGGAGGCTGGAAGTTACCTTCATGCCGTGGACAGAATTGCAACGACAGCGCCAGACACGGCAAATCTTGCCGACCTCAGCAGACGTGATCAACCATTCATGAATTCGTCAACGCTCATCCGAATCTATTGCAAACACGACGCTTAAATGAATGGATCACTAACGGAATGTACCGAAATCAACCCTAAGAGCGATCTCACTGCAAACTGGCGCGAATCCCGCAGTGGGAGGATGCACGATGAATATGGTTCTGACCAGAGATTCGGAACCGCGACGCGAGTCCAACCTAACTTGCTTGCGTCTAGTGGCCGCTGCGGGCTCCTTCCTAAACTATTGGACCGATTTTGGACGATTAATCACTTAGCTTCCTTGAACCCTACCATCTAGCTGCAGCGGTCCAGCCCCCTTCTCAGTAGCACACGCGGAGCCGAAAGGCTCCGCTAGTGTTTTATGGGAGTAGCGAGTGACGAGTAGCGAGTGACGAGTAGGCGCAGACTCGATACTCGTCACTCGTCACTGCACATAGAATCCCCGCGTGCCGAACAAGCGCCCCAAGCTCTTCCTCATCGACGGATCCAACAACGTCTACCGCTCCTACTTCGCAATCCGCGGCCTGACCAACTCGTCCGGCATGGCAACCAATGCCGTCTACGGATTCACCACCACGCTGCGCAAGCTCCTCAAAGATCATCAACCGGACTACATTGCAGTTGCCTTCGACATCGGCTCCGCGAAGGCGCGGCACGAAGCGTACGAGGACTACAAGAAGGATCGCCGGCCGATGCCGGACGATCTCTCCATTCAGCTTCCATTCGTCAACGAAGTGCTCGAAGGCTTTCGCATTCCGACGATCGGCGTGGAGGATTGGGAGGCGGACGATCTGATCGGCTCGGTTGCCTGCACCGCACGCGATCGCGGACTCGATGTCGTCATCGCAACGTCCGACAAAGATTTCTTTCAACTCGTCGGCGATGGCATCAGCCTCTATCACACCGGACGCGAACTGCTTTACGACGCAAAGGGTGTCGAAGAAGCGTTCGGCTTGCCACCCGAAAAAGTCGTCGACGTCATGGCGATCTGGGGCGATGCAATCGACAACATCCCCGGCGTTCCCGGCATCGGTGAGAAAGGGGCGAAGGCTCTCATCGCGGACTACGGCTCGCTCGACGCAGTCTACGAGAACCTCGACAAGCTGAAACCCGCGCAGCGAAAGAAGCTCGAAGAGAACAAGGACAAGGCGTATCTGTCGCGCGACCTCGCGCGGATCAAGTGCGATCTCGAATACGACCTCGACTTCGAAACCCTTCGCCTTGGCGATCCCGATCGCGCGAAGCTGCACGATGTCTTCTCCCGCCTCGAGTTCGCGTCCCTGATGCAGGAGTTTTTGCCTGAGGCACCGCCGGTCGTGCGCGAGTTTCGCTTCGCCGAGACTGGCGATGACGTGCGCAACTTCGTCAAGGGCGAGGCGCCGATTGCGATCTGGGTCGAACCTGATCTCGGAGTGGCACTGTCGGTGGCTCGGGGCGAGTCCCTTCTGGTCTCGCTCGAGAATCCCAACGCCGCGCCTGCGTTGCGCGAGCTCCTCCAGTCGCAGCGGCTCTTCGTTGCACATGACGCGAAGATGCAAGTCCGCCGTCTTCACGCTGCGGGCTGGCCAGCGCCGAGCCGCTGGGCCGACACGATGTTGATGTCGTACGTCATCAATCCAGGATTACCGTCGCACGAGCTCGGGAACGTTGCCCGCGATCGTTCGAAGCAGGACGTGCTGACGCGGAAAGACATCACGAAGACGGCGCCGCTCTTCGCCACCGATCATGAAGTGACGCCCTACAGTCAATACCTCGGGGAGAAGTCGGACCTCGCACTCGCCTTACACGACATGCTCGAGCCCGAGTTGAAGAGCGAGTTGCGTACGATCTACGAGACGATCGAGCTGCCGCTCATGCCGGTGCTCGCCGCCTTGGAAGAGCGCGGCATCCGCATCGACGTCGCGCTGCTGCGCACGATGTCGACGACGATGGGATCGCAGCTCGCCGATCTCGAGAAGAAGATCTACGCCGAGGCGGGAACGGAGTTCAACATCAACTCGCCGCAGCAGCTCGGACACATCCTGTTCGAGAAGCTGAACTATCCGGTGATCAAGAAGACGAAGGGAACGAAAGCGTTCTCGACATCCGTCGAAGTGCTGCAGGAGCTTGCATCGCATGGCTACGCGGTGCCGCAGTTGATCTTGCAGCATCGCGAGCTGCACAAGCTCAAGTCGACGTACATCGATGCGTTGCCGCAGCTCGTTGCGCGTGATGGCCGCGTCCACACATCGTTCAATCAGGCGGTCGCCGCGACGGGACGGCTTTCGTCGTCGGACCCGAATCTGCAGAACATCCCGATCCGCACCGAGCTCGGCCGCGAGATCCGCAAGGCGTTCGTGGCGGATGAAGGGCATGTGCTCGTCTCGGCGGATTACTCGCAAGTCGAGCTGCGCATTCTCGCGCACATCTCCGAGGATGAGTCGCTCATCGAGACGTTCAAGCGTGGGGCGGATATTCATCGCGCGACGGCCGCGAAGATGTTCGGCGTGAGCGAGGAAGAGCTCACGCACGATCAGCGGCGCGCGGCAAAGACGATCAACTTCGGCGTGCTGTACGGCATGTCGGCGTTCCGGCTGTCGAATGAGCTGAATATCTCGACGGCGCAGGCGAAGGAGTGGATCGACGCCTACTTCTCGCGCTATCCGAAGATTCAGGGTTATCTCGATCGCACGCTCGATGAAGCGCGGGCGACAGGCAAGGTGACGACGCTGTTCGGCCGTGTGCGCTACATCCCTGAGATTCACAATCGCTCGTTTACGGTTCGTGGTAACGCGGAGCGGATGGCAACGAATGCGCCGATTCAAGGTACGGCAGCGGATCTGCTGAAGCTCGCGATGATCGCGCTCGAAGGGCGGCTGCAGCGCGAAACGAACGGGAAGTCACGCATGCTGCTCACGGTGCACGACGAAATCGTGATCGAGACGCCCGAGGCAGGCGCAGCCGATGTGGCGGGAATCGTGAAAGAGACGATGGAGACTATCCACCCGCTGGCCGTGCCGCTCGCGGTGGACGCGCGGTGGGGACGAAGTTGGTACGACGCCAAGGATTGATTCTCACGATCGCTGCCCTGGCGATCGCCTGTCAGCCATCGACTCCGGTTTCGAAGACGGGCGAGCCGCAGGTGCGTGCGACCGTCGCCACGATCCGCACGACCATTCAACCGGAAAACAAGAGCTACGTGCACGCACTGATGATCGCGAACAACCTCGCGCGCAGCGGCGACGAAGTCGATTCGTGGCGGCTGTTCGATCTGAAGAAGGACGAGGTGACCTTCGTCGATGACATCACGCGAAGCTATCGCACCGCGACGATCGCGGCGTTGACCAAAGAGCATCGCGACGCGTATGCGAAGCCCGCGGATCTTGCTCGTGCGGAATGGTCCGCAACGACCGAGACGCGACGAGTGACCGGCTACGAAACGAGAAAATCCGTCGTAAGAATGGGCGGCTATCTGCGCGAGCTGTGGATCGCGGAGAAGAGCCCGATTCCTCCGCAGCTCTTCGCGTCCATGCGAGCGAGCGAGCCGGCACCGTCACCGATTCCAGGCGTCATGCGAACGGTCGACGAGGCGCTGTTGAAGGTGCGCGGGTTTCCACTCGCTGACCATGCCGAGCTGCCGTTCGGCGACAAGAAGATGATCGTCGATCGCGTCGTGGAAAAGATCGAGCAGAAGGATGTGCCGGCGTCGTGGTTCGCCGTGCCGACTGGGTATCGCGGAGAGCGGCCGTCCCGGCCGCAGTCGCCGGGCGTCCCGCCGGGCGACTAGAAACGGCGATCGGGCGAGCCGCTCGCTCTCCTACAGCACCTTCCGCGAATCCCCGACCCGCTTCGTAATCCCTTCGCGATCGAACTGCTCGAGCAACGGAATCGCGATCTTCCGCGACAACCCGAAGAACTCCTTGAACTCCCCGACGTCGATCGTCTCCCCCTTCTTCTCTCCGATGCGCGCACGCGCGGCCGCGAGCGCATCGCGATGCAGATAAACGCCGTCCGCGATCCTCACCAGCACGCCTTGCTTTACGAGATAGCTGATGACTCCTTCGATCACCTTCGGCTTGGAATGAATCGTCTTGATCAACTCGGAGACGGGCGGCGGTGCGAGCGCAGCGCCGGCGAAACGCTGCTCGATCGTTTTCGCGAGCTCGCCTTCTTCACCACTGAGGCGTTTGGCGCGCCCGGGTATGTCGAGCGCGTCGCCGGCGACGAGCACGATCTTCTCGCGCTGCAAATCCATCAGCAGGTAGTTGATGATCGCGGGATCGGCGCCGCGCGGAATCAGCTTCTGAACGAATTCCGACTTCGGCACATTCAGCGCGAGCTTGTTCGTCTTGAAGTAGTGATCGAGAAACTCGATCGACTTTCGCCGGAAGTCGGCGACGACATCGGTATGAATCCACTTCCCTTCGCCCGCGACAGCCAGGCCCGGAACGTTGCGCAATTCTTTCTTCAACGTTGCGAGACGAATCCCCGTGCGAGCCTGCACCTCGGCGATGTCGAGTCCTCGCAGACCATCGAGCTTCGTCATCAAGGCGACACGCTCGATCAGAGAGCCGCTCGCAAGTGCGTCGAGCAATTCCGTGCGCGTGCCGCGGCTCAGCTTCTGAAGGTGCGCGTCGAGGATCGTTCCGCCGCCGATCGTGACCGCCGGTGAATAGCGCCGGATGACGAAGCGATCACCGGCAACGGCGACGACTGGCGACTCGAGACGGACTTGCACGTAGGCGCGCTGTCCCGGTTTCAGCTCCGTTGTCTCATCGACGAAGCGAATCGTGCCGAGGAGCTCAGACGCGAGATGATGAAAGCGGATGCGCGTTTGATCCTTCAACGGCTTCGAGTCGTCGAGCAGATCGAGCTGTGCCGTGATGACCGACGATGTCCGCAGTGTGTTCGGGAGAACGATCTGTTGTCCGCGCTCGATGTCTTCGTGCGCGATGTCGGGCAGATTGACCGACGTGCGCTCGCCGGCTGAGGCGTGATCGCGCGGCTCGCCATGCACCTGAATCGCACGGGCACGGCTGCGCCGGCCACCGGGCAGCACTTCGATCTCCGTCTCGATTGCGAGTTGGCCTGAGTATGACGTGCCTGTAATGACGGAGCCGAAGCCCTTCATCGTGAAGACGCGGTCGATGGGCATGCGGAAGACGCGCGTGGTTGCATCGCGATCGCCGACACTCGCCACCGATGCCAGCAGCGCGGCGCGAAGTTCGTCGAGTCCTTCGCCGGTCGTGCTGCTCACGGGAAGAATCGGTTTGCCGGCGAGAAAGCTGTCGGTGACGAGCTCCTCGATCTCGAGTCGAACGAGCTCGATGATGTCGCGGTCGGTGAGGTCGCGTTTCGTGATCGCGACGACACCCGTGGGAATACCGAGGAGTTTGCAGATCGCAAAATGCTCGCGGGTTTGCGGCTTGATCGATTCGTCGGCCGCGACGACGAGCAGCGCGCTGTCGATGCCGCCGACGCCCGCCAGCATGTTCTTCACGAAGCGTTCGTGTCCGGGCACATCGATGAAACCGATCTGATATTCGTCGGTGAACCAGCTGGCGAAGCCGAGGTCGATGGTGATGCCGCGCTTCTTCTCCTCGGGGAGGCGATCGGTGTCGACGCCCGTGAGTGCTTTCACGAGCGATGTCTTGCCGTGATCAATGTGTCCCGCGGTTCCGACGATGCGGCGCTTTCGTTCCATGCTCGATTCGCTATCGTATCGAAATGCAATTCGCGGCCAGCGACGGATTCACGTTGCACGGAACGTTGTACGAAGGCGGCGACGACTCGATCGTCATCGCGGGTGCCCTGGGCGTGAAGCGGCGCTACTACGAAGCGTTCGCGAAGTATGCGGTGGAGCGGGGCTACTCGGTGCTGACGTTCGACTATCGCGGAATCGGCGAGTCGCGTCCGGCATCGTTACGCGGATTCACGGCGTCGATGCGCGACTGGGGCGTGTACGACATTGATGCGGCGATCGACGTGCTGCGCGCACGCGGGGCGCGGTCGATCACGCTCGTTGGCCACAGCGCGGGCGGGCAGCTGACGGGACTCGCGCGCCACTCGACGGCGATCGATCGTCTGGTGCTCGTAGCGTCGCAAGCGGGCTACTACGGCAACTATCCCGGCATTCACAAACACACGATCAACCTGATCTGGCGCTTGATGCCGCTGGTCTCGCGCACGCTCGGCTTCTTTCCGTCGCGCGCACTCCGGCTCGGCTCCGAAGATTTGCCGAGTGGCGTGGCCTCGCAGTGGGCGACGTGGGGAAAGCATCCGCGGTATCTCTTCGGCTTCGAAGACAACGCGCCCTATGCGGCGATGGATGTGCCGCTGCTCGCGTGGAGTTTCGAAGGCGACTGGTATGCCCCGCAACTCGCAGTGAGCAGGCTACTCGAGCAGTACAGCAGCGCGAGGGTCGAGCGGCGGCATGTGGAGGACAAGCGAGTCGGCCACTTCGGATTCTTTCGCCGAGGAACCGGCGAGACGTTCTGGGAAGAAACGTTCGCGTGGCTTGCGTAGGACCGCATGTGGGGCGTGGACGCCTCGTCCGCGAGCCGCTGCCGTCGAGGCAGCGGTGCTCTGTCGATTCGATGTGCGGACGAGGCGTCCGCACTCCACTCAGGGCTCTCCCAGCGTCCCCGGCAACTTCGCCTCCTGACCGAGTGACCGTTTCAGATCCACCGCGTTCACGATTGCCTGTCCGCGAAAATGATTGTTCGTGATCACGTACGTCTCGCTCTGCTGCGCCATCTCCGCCACCCGCTCGACCCACGGTTCCAGTTCTTCCGCAGAGTAGAGATAGTTGTACCGTTCCCACGACTCGGCGTGTGAGAACCACTTCTCGTAGTTGCGTCCGTGCAATCGCGCGTAGGCTACCGGGCCCGTCACAGTCGCTGCGGGCT
>CAZKID010000108.1:13079-14111 GCA_964552405.1 uncultured Thermoanaerobaculia bacterium | reverse complement strand
GACAGCGGCGTGACGTCGAGCAGCAGCACGTCCTTGACGTCGCCGCCGAGCACACCGCCCTGCACTGCCGCACCGACTGCGACGACTTCGTCAGGATTCACACCCTTGTGCGGCTCCTTGCCGAAGAAGTCCTGCACGAGCTTCTGCACCATCGGGATGCGCGTCGAGCCGCCGACGAGCACGACCTCATCGATCGTCTTCGGATCGACGCCCGCGTCGCTCAAAGCCTGGCGCACCGGGCCCATCGTCTTCTGCACGATGTCGCCGATGAGCTGCTCGAACTTCGCGCGGGTCAGCGTCATGTTGAGATGCTTCGGGCCGCTCGCGTCCGCGGTGATGAACGGAAGGTTGATGTCGGTGGACATCGTCGAGCTGAGCTCGATCTTCGCCTTCTCGCCCGCTTCCTTCAGACGCTGCAGAGCCATCTTGTCCTTCGACAGATCGATGCCCTGATCCTTCTTGAACTCTTCGATGACCCAGTCGATGAGACGCTGATCGATGTTGTCGCCGCCGAGGTGCGTGTCACCGTTGGTCGACTTGACTTCGACGACGCCGTCGCCGACTTCGAGCACGGAGATGTCGAACGTGCCGCCGCCGAAGTCATACACGGCGATCGTTTCGTTCGTCTTCTTGTCGAGGCCATACGCGAGCGCGGCGGCCGTTGGTTCGTTGACGAGACGCTCGACCTTGAGGCCTGCGATCTCGCCCGCGTCCTTCGTCGCCTGACGCTGTGAGTCGTTGAAGTAGGCCGGCACCGTGATGACTGCGCGGTCGACCTTCTCTCCGAGATAGTCTTCGGCGGCCTGCTTCAGCTTCTGCAGGATCATCGCGGAGATCTCAGGCGGCGAATAAAGCTTGCCCTGCACGTCGACGCGAACATCGCTGTTCGACGCCTGCGCGACGTGGTACGGAACCATCTTCATCTCTTCGTTCACTTCATTGAACTTGCGGCCCATTAAGCGCTTTATGGAGAAGACGGTTTTCCCCGGATTCGTGACTCCCTTGTCCTTTGCAACCTCACCCACCCAGGCG
>CAZKID010000108.1:6898-13069 GCA_964552405.1 uncultured Thermoanaerobaculia bacterium | reverse complement strand
AACAAGGCGGAGACCGAGGCCGAATTCGCCCGCCTCCCGGAACGCGACCAGCAACTTCTCGCGCACGTCTTCATCCAACTGGTCAGCGTGGGCGAGGAATCCGAGGACACCCGGCGCCGGGCCCCGCTCACGACCCTGGGAGCGGAGGCGCAGCCCCTCATCGACAGCCTCGCCAAGGCGCGCCTGCTGGTCACGAGCTCGGAAGGGGGCATCGAGACGGTCGAAGTGGCCCACGAAGCGCTTGATGGGGAAGACGGTTGTCGAAGGATTCGGGCCTGCCTGGCGCTTGGCAACCTGACCGACGAGGCGCTCGCCATTCTTGGCGAAACCGACGACGGACGGCGTGATGCGGCTGCCTTCAGCATTCACGATGACCTTCGGCTCGTTGCCTTCCATGACGGCGACAACCGAGTTGGTCGTGCCGAGATCGATGCCGATGATCTTGGACATGTTGTTCTCCTTCTGTGACTTAGATGCACATGAGTGCATCATTGTCAAGTTTCAGTGCGTATCAAAACCTGAGCGTATCATTGTAAATTCCGGAGCTGCAAGGGTCATTCCGGCGGAAGGGATGGCGTGAAAATCTCCCGCTCTCCCTCTCCAGCCCGAGCTTGTATTCCGCAACTCCAGCGAGCTCGTGCTCACGATGTTCGGTGCATTACCAACATCGCGAAAGAAGCCGCGCAGATCGCCCGGGCTTCCACTCAGCGAGACCTCATAGTCCGACTGGACGTACATCTCCAAATCGTGATCGGCCGTGTGACGAAGCTCTTCGACTCTTACGTGATTCTCAACCGCCGCGCGATTGAGCAGGCGAAGGACCGCCGCTTCGTCGCGTTGATTCGGGAGAATCATCCTCAACTTGTCGAGCTCGACGGTGAGCCTGGTCTGCTCTTCCTGAAACTGCGTCCACTTTCGCTGCGCAGCCCTCGCATGCTCGAGCCTCTTCGTAACCGAGGCGAGCTCGCGCTCTCGCGCATCGATCCTGCTGTCGATCCGCTGCTGAAGAAAAAGAAACGGAACGAACGGAAACGCCAGAGCCGCAAGCAGCGCGGCGATGCACGCGAACAGTGGCGGCCGAAATGCCGTCATGACGATTTCCTCGCGAGATGGATTTGCCAGTGCGCGTCTCCCGGGGCGCTGTCGAAGACGGGATGCCAGAGCACATCGAAGCGTTTCGGCTCCAGCCCGGGGCCGGCGCTGACGACTTCGTCGCGAGTGAATTCGAGCGCCTCGACTTCGCGCCGCAGTCTCGCGAGCCGATCCGCCGAATCGGCCTCGACATGCATCGCGAGTTTGTCCGTGATGCCGGCAGCGTCGACGCGAACACCTGGCTCCGCGAGTGCGAGCGTCATGACGTGGAGTTGCCACCACGGCCCTGTCTGTGTTTGCTTCACGTGATTGATCACGTCGATCCGCGTCTGCAGTTCCTCTTTCTTCGCCTGATAGGAGACGACGGCATCGGCGTACGTTTTTAGCCCTCCCAGCTCCGACCGCGCCTCGGTGAGGCGGCGCTCCTCTTCATGAAGCTTGCGGGTCAACGAGGCGTAACGCAGCGCGCAGAGCGAGATCCCTGCGAGCGCCGCAGCGACGAGCCCGAGGAGGAGGGAGCGGAGCGACATCGGCGAACACAAATGTTAACGGTGAATGAACGGCCGAGGCGCGTTGTTATGATCGGCTCGGAGGTTCATTCATGGATCGTTTCGGTTACTCACAACAGCCGGCGTGGATCAGCGCCAGTACGGAACAGATGGAAGTTCGCGAGCGTGCGTTTTTCCGTTCCGTGTATGGCTGGATGTTCACGGGGCTGATGCTGACGGCGCTTGCCGCGCTGGCAGTCACGCAAGTGCCGGCCATGCGGCAGCTCATCCTCGGCACTGGTCTCTACTTCGTACTCTTCCTCGTCGAGCTCGGGCTCGTGTTCTATCTCTCCATGCGCATCACGAAGATGTCGACGGGTGCGGCTGCATTCTCATTCCTCGCCTACTCACTCCTCAACGGGCTGACGCTGAGCGCGATCTTCTTCATCTACACGCACGCCACGATCTTCAATGCGTTCTTTGGCGCGGCAGTGATGTTCGGAGCGATGGCCGTTTATGGCGCCGTAACGAAACGCGATCTCACGTCGTGGGGCTCGTTCTTCATGATGGGTCTGCTCGGCATCGTGGTGATGAGTCTCATCAACTTCTTCCTGCACTCGCCCGCCATCCACTGGGCCGTCAGCTTCATCGGCGTGTTCATCTTTCTCGGGCTCACCGCGTACGACAATCAGAAGCTGAAGTCGTATGCGCACGCGGGCACAGGAACCATGCAGGGCAACCTGGCGATCTATGGCGCGCTGGCGCTCTATCTCGACTTCATCAACCTGTTCCTGATGTTGCTGCGGCTCTTCGGAGACCGCCGCCGCTAAATCCGAAAGCGCGCGCCTACGCGGCGCGCGCTTTCAGCGTCAGTGCGTTGCGGACGGCAAAGGCCGAGTCGTCGTTGTCGAAGTAGACGTACACCGCGTCGAGATCTCCGCTCCAATCACGAATGCGCGCGGCCCACGTCGCGAGCTGCGCGTCGGAATAGCTTCCCTGATATTTGTTCTGCGTCGGACCGTGCAACCGCACGTACGTCCAGCCTGCCGTGATCACGAATGGCGACTGAACTCCGGCGAGCTCGTAGATGCAGAACGCCGCGTTGTACTTGCGCAGCACCCGATAGACATCCTCATTGAACCAGGTCGGGTTGCGCAGTTCGAACGCGTAGCGATGTCCGCGCGGAAGCAGTTCGAGGAACGATTCCAGCCGCTCGACGTTCACGCTCCAGCGCGGCGGCAACTGCCAGAGGATCGGGCCGAGCTTCCACCGTAGCCGTTCGACGAGTGGCAGGAAGTTGTCCAACGCTCGCCACGAGTCCTTCAGCTTGATCATGTGCGTAATGAAGCGGCTGCCCTTCACTGCAAAGCGAAAGTCGTGCGGGGTCGACTGACGCCACGACTCGAAGGATGACTCCTTCGGCAGTTGATAGAAGGTGTTGTTCAACTCGACCGTATCGAAGTCGTGGGCATAGTGCTGGAGCATTCCTGCTGGCTTGATGTCTTCGGGATAGTAGCGCCCCACCCAGTGTTTGTAATGCCAGCCCGAAGTGCCGATGCGGAGGGTCATAAATGGGAATCGAGAGCGGGCAGCTCGCCCGCTCTCGCCGGGTGCAACTACTGGTTAGAAATCGTGACGCCGCCGCTGCTCGTCGTCGTGACGCGCACGGCTCGGGCACGGCCGGTGACTGACGTCGCCGAGGTGGCTGCGCTGGTGCTGGAAGAAACCGTAGCCGGGAACGTCCGCTGACGCGCGATTGCAGCACCCACACTCGCTTTGCGCACCACTGTCAGGGGCGATCTCACGACGTTCCTCGTCGAGGCTGTCGTTGACGTGCTCGTATTCGTGCTCGCCACCGGAGGATTCGCCGCCGCGAGCGGAGACGGGGTTGCCGCTGACGAGACGGCCGGCGTCAAGAGGCCGGTGTTCTGATTGCCGAGCACCGTCGATGACGCTGTGCCGTTCACCACTCTCGAGTTGACTCCCGGACCCGCCGCGAACACGCCTGCAGTCGCTGGAAGCGCAACGTTGGAAGGCGATGCCGTCGTGAGAGGTGCGGTGACCGTCACTGCCGCCGGCGTCGTCGGCGCGTTCGTCGCAGCGGAGGTCAGTGCAGCGGTTGCCGCACTCGTCGATGCTGCCGTCGAGACCGCAGCGCTACCGCTGGTACCGCTGAAGACGACTCCGCCTCCATCACCACCCGTGACCACCGAGTTCGCCGGCGAGCTGATCGAAGAGTTCACCGTCGACTGCGGAACCAAAGGCATCGTGTCATTGGCGATCGCGACGCCGCCTGTTCCTGATGGCCCGGGGCTGGAGGGCCCGAGCACACGACCCTGATGTCCGCGCAACACTGCAATCGCATCGGCGGATGAAGAGAACATCGGCGTGATCCGTTGCGGTGCAACGATCATCGCATGTGCGGGTGGTGTCGTCGAGGTTCCACCGGATGAGCCTGGAGTCGACGCTGGCGGCGTCCCTCCATAGGTTCCGGGCGAGGTCGGCTGGCCGTTGCCAGGGACCTGATTCGTACTGCATGCTGCCAGAATCAGCGCAAGCGAAACCGCCGCGATTCCGCCGCTTAGAGCGTTTTTTTCATTCGAGTTACGCATAGGATTCCTCATTCAAATCAACACTCCGTTGATAGTGTTATTTGAGCAAGCGACGTGCCGCAAAGCAGTCCTATCGGTCCCATCCGCCGGCACCACTACAATCACGCAATGTTCTCCATCACCGAGCGCGGCTCTTCCATCAAGACCGAGATCATCGGCGGCGCCACCACCTTCGTTTCGATGGCGTACATCATCATCGTGAATCCGGCGATTCTCTCCTTCGCCGGCATCCCGCAGGGCCCGAGCACCGTCGCAACGATTCTCACAGCCGCGATCGGCACGTTGCTCATGGGCCTCTATGCAAACCGTCCGATCGCGGTCGCGCCTTACATGGGTGAGAACGCGTTCATCGCATTTGGCCTGGCCGCCTTCGGCATCACCTGGCAGCAGCGGCTCGGCGCGGTTTTCCTCAGCGGCATCGCGTTCCTCATCATCACGCTCCTCGGCATCCGCACATGGCTCGCGGAGTCGGTGTCGACATCGATGAAGCACAGCTTCGCGGCAGGCATCGGTTTGTTCCTGACATTCATCGGACTCGTTGAGACAGGGATTGTCGAACCGGCGAAAGCAGTACCGGTGCAGATCGGAGCCGTGCGCAGCACGCCCGTGCTGCTAGCGATCTTCGGCTTCGTGATCACCGCGGCCATGTTGCACAAGCGGATCCGCGGCGCGATCCTCATCGGCATCGCCGTCACCGCCGCCTGCGGCTACCTCCTCGGCATCGGCAAGGCGCCGCACGCGATCGTGGCAATGCCTTACGACCTCTCTCCTATCGCGCTGAAGCTCGACATCGCCGGAGTGCTGCGCCTGTCATTCCTGCCGATTCTGCTGACGCTCTTTCTGATGTCGCTCCTCGACACGCTCGGCACGCTCGTCGGCGTGGGCGCGGCCGCGAACATGCTCGACGAGAAGGGGAACTTTCCCGAGATCGAGAAACCGATGCTGGTCGATGCCGTGGCGTGCATCGTCAGCGGACTCGCAGGCACGTCGACGAGCGGCGCGTACATCGAGTCATCGACCGGCATTCGCGAAGGCGCGCGCACCGGACTCGCGTCCGTCGTCACTGCAGCGCTCTTCGCGTTGTCGCTCTTCTTCATTCCGCTGTTCGAGCCGCTGCAGTCTCTGCGCTACGCCTATGCGCCGTCGCTGCTCGTGGTCGGCATGCTGATGCTGTCATCGGTTGCACGGATCGCGTTCGACGATTTCACGGAGCTCGTGCCGTCGTTCGCAACGATCGTGGTGATGGTCTTCACGTACAACATCGCGAACGGATTGACGGCGGGGCTGCTGCTCTACCCCATCATGAAAGTGCTCGCGGGGCGCGCGCGCGAACTACGCCCGGGCTCGATCGCGCTTGCCGTCCTGTGCGGTATCTATTTCGTGTTCGGGCTGCCGCATTAGGCCCGCGATTCGCAGTTCTTCTCGACTCGAAAGGAGAACGAGCGATGAAATCGCTGAGTGCATTGATCCTGGCCGGCTCGCTCTTCGCTCTGCCAGCTTCCGCAATTGAGACGCAGCAGACCATGGTTCACGCGAAGACGGTCACGAAGACGACGGTGCATCCCAAAAAGCACCACCATAAGAAGCATGTGACGAAGCATGTGAAGAAGACGAAGCGCATCGTCACACATCACGAAGAAAAGACCAGTTACTAGGAACAAACCGAGGCGCGGCGGGTAGGGAAATCGCCGCGCCCGTCACTCCTAGAGGGAATGGACAACGAAATCGAAGTCGTCGAGCTTCCCGACCATCAACTCCGCTATCTGGAGCGCGCGTCGCGCGCGCTCAACCCGCGCATGCCTGTCGCGTTCGGCGCACCGCATGTGATCCGAGCCATCCTCGACCGCTTCGTCGAGCGTGCAGTCGATCTCACCAACGCATCGAGCGAAGGTGAGATCGCACGGATGCCGAAAGACAGCTAGCGCGACGCTTTCTTCTTCTGCGCGGAGGCGCCGGGGGGATGGCCCCGGGGGTCGGGG
>CAZKID010000108.1:0-6888 GCA_964552405.1 uncultured Thermoanaerobaculia bacterium | reverse complement strand
GCGGAGGCGCCGAGGAGGAGATCGATGAGCGTGTCGATGTTATCGGCCTGGGAGAGATCGATTCCGCTCTGGAACGCAGCTTCGATCAAACCCCGGATGATCTCGGCACGGCTGATCGCCTTGCCATGCTTGAGCCGGATATCGATCGCCAGACGATCGAGATACGCGACATGCCTGTCGAGCAGGACCACTGTAATCTTGGCCCAGGGCTCCGTGTGAACGATGGGACGACCGCGACTTCCTTTTGTTGCTGGGCTCACGTCAACTCCTGACTTACTTAATTGCATCTCGCAGGATACTCCCAAGCGGAGTGCTCCCGACGAGTGTTTCTAAACTTATTACCAAGAGGGCTTGGACCGCACTCTTTGACGGAATGCTATTGTTGCGCCCCTTGGAGGTTTTCGCAACACAAATTGCGCAATTCGCGCACAGAGTTCTGAGTGCTGAGTTCTGAATTCTGAGTACGGATTGACCCAGTACTACCCACTCAGAACTCAGTACTCAGAACTCAGAACTCAGTACTAGTCTCTTACTGGCGCGGCAAACGGATTTCGAATACGGCTCCCGGCTCACCATTCGCTGCAGTGATCGTCCCGCCGTAACCCTCCACGATCGCCTTTACGATTGCCAGCCCCAATCCCGTATGCGATCGCCGCGACGCGTCGGGCCGGTATGTGAAGAAGCGATCGAAGATTCGAGTCATGTTCGGGATGGCGATGCCCGGCCCCTCGTCGCGGATGCGCGTCACGACCATGCCGTCGTTCGCCGAAACCGCCACATGCACCGTTCCACCTTCCGGAGAGAAACTCACCGCGTTATCGAGCAGGTTCTCGAACACCTGCAGCAGACGATCTTCCGTCGCCTCGACCATCGGCTCACCGTTGACCTCGAGCTCGAAGTGAATGCGCTCCCCTTCGCGCAGGCGGAACCCATCGATGATCTTCGCCAGCAGCTCGCGCATCGCAAGCGGCGAGCGCTCCTCATGCGCGAGCTGCACGTCGATGCGCGAGATCTCGCGCACGCCGCTGAGCAGCCGCTCCATCCGCGCGACTTCCTGATCGACCATCTGCACGAATCGTTTGCGCACCGCCGGATCGACGACATCGGCAACCATGTCGTTCGCCGTTCGGATCGACGCGAGCGGATTCTTGAACTCGTGCGAAAGATCCGCCGTGAACGTCTCCATCGCCTGCACGTGCGTCTCCATCCGGCGCGTGATTCGCTCGAGTGCGCGCGAAAGCTCGCCGATCTCGTCACGCCGCCGCGAGCCTTTGAAATGCCCGCGGATTCTGCCGCGCCGGTCGAGAATCGCACGCGCATCGACACGCAGCTGCCGCAGCGGACGCAGGATCGTCGCCGAGAAAAAGAGGCTCACGAGAATCGCGAGCAGCACCGACGCGACGAAGATGCGCATCACGCCGAGCCGGATCACGTAGAGGTCCTGCAGAATCGGATACGTGCTGCGAGACGCCACCACCGCGCCGATCACCTTCGTATCAACTTCGAGCGGCACCGCGCGATACAACGTGACCGATCGCCGCCCGCCCGCGGTGATCTTCTTGTCGAACCCATCCTGCCCATGCAATGCCGCTCTCACTTCGGGACCCGTGAGCCGTTGCGCCGTCTCGTAGAAGTCGACATCGAGCGGCGGCTGCGGTGGCTGAACGAGTTTCAGAATCGGACGAGCGAGAAAGACACCGACTCGATAGAGCGTGTTGTGCCGCTTCGATCCCGCCGGCTGCTCCAGTGGTTTCGGAGGCGCGAGGCGATGCGAATCCGCGAGCAGGTTCCCTTGGGCGTCAACCAGGCGGAAGCGAACATCGCTCGTCTTGCTGGCGACGATCCGTTGGAACGCCGCGACATACCCCTCACCCCTGGCCCCTCTCCCCGCTTCCGCGGGGCGAGGGGAACTGCCAGGCAGCGCAGCAGCGATGATACGTGCCTGCTCGCCCAGTGACCTCGTCTCATCCGATTCCAGCCGCTTCTCATACGTCCCGAGAAACAACACACCGGCCACCGGCAAGAACACGAGCAGAAGATGAAACGCCAGAAGGCGTATCGAGATCCGGGAGAGGTATCGGCGCGAGCGTTTCACGTTTCGCGGTAGCGGTAGCCGAGTCCGTACACCGTCTCGATCCGATCGAACATCGGATCGGCCTCTTCGAACTTCCGGCGCAGCCGCTTGATGTGGCTGTCGATCGTTCGCTCGCTCACATACGTGTCGTGCGGATAGCTCTCCTGATGGATCTGATTGCGCGTCTTCACATGACCCGGATGACGAATGAGCGCGTTCAGCATCATGAACTCGGTCACGGTCAGCGTCACCGGCATCGACTTCCACTTCACGGTATAGCGCTGCATGTCCATCTCGAGCTCGCCGAACGTCATCGGCGCCTCGGCATCACTCTTCGTCTTTCCCTGATCGAGCGCTGCGCGGCGGAAGAGAACCTTCACACGCGCCAGCAGCTCGCGCATCGAGAACGGCTTGCAGAGATAGTCATCTGCCCCGATCTCGAGGCCGAGGACGCGGTCGAGCTCTTCGTCGCGGGAGGTGAGGAAGATGATCGGTGTCGATTCGGAGATCGAGCGAATCTTCCGACAGAGCTCGAGGCCGTCCATCTCCGGCATCAGGATGTCGAGAATCACGAGCCCGGGCAGCTTCTGTTTGAACGACTGCCACGCCTCGGCGCCATGCGCGAAGAGCTCGACCGGATAACCCTCGCGCCGCAACGCAAAGCCGACGGTCTCGCGGATGTTCTCCTCGTCGTCGACGATGGCGACTGTGGCATTGGCGGGACGCATCGGTCGATTCTATGACGAGGCAGCAGACGATCCGCATATCATCATGAGCCATGCAGGACAATTCAGGATTCGACGCCTCGCGGCGTGGCTTCCTGCGCTCCGTTCCACTCCTCGCTGCGACGCTCGTCCACTGCTCGCACACGCTGCTCGATCAAACGCGTTTCGCAGATGCATTCATCATCGATCCCGATGGCGCCGCGTACCGGCCGGTGCTCGACGCATTGATCGCCACGATCCTTCCGCTGGGGCGCGAAGACTTTCCGTTGCGATCACCGGACGCGATCCGCTCGAAACTGCTGGCGATGTTTCCTCTCGACTCGGACGAGCGACTCGCCGGCGTTCAGCGCATGATCACGCTGTTCGATCAGATCGATCTCTTCACGATCTTCTCCGGTCCGCTCCTGCAGCAGGAAGCAATCGCACGCGATCTGGAAGGCGACGGCGGCACGCTGACTCGCATCGCGGCAACGATCCGCGAATCCGATCCGAAGTCGCCGGCCGCCTTTCGTCCCCAGCACCGCGCCCCGCCCGCCGCCCAGTCCACCCACCTCGCCCCGCCCGCCCCCCACCCCCACCTCCCCCCCCCGCCCCCGAGCGAATCGATCGTGAAGCGGCAATTCCACGGCGCGCTCCGTTCGCTCGTGATGGTCACCGCGTACTCGATGGACGAGCTATGGAACGCGATTCACTACGGCGGTCCACTGCTTCCGCGAAAGGATGCCGTGTCGTGACCTCCCTCACTTGCGACATCCTGATCATCGGCTCCGGCGCCGGAGGAGGCGTGCTGGCCGGCACGCTCAGCGAGCTCACGAACAAGCGCATCATCCTGCTCGAAAAGGGCGGATGGTACGGCGCGCCGTTCTTCAATCAACGCGAATGGGACATGCGAGCCCTTTACGCCGATGAGGGACGGCGTTCGACCGCCGACGGCTCGATCGCGATCCGCGGAGGCGAATGCGTCGGCGGCGGAACGACCGTGAACTACATGCTCTGCTTCAATCCGATCGAGAGCGTCTGGAATCGCTGGCGCGCGACGCACGGTCTGAACGGCTTCTCGTTCGATCCTGCGGCATCGGACTACGGAGTCCGAGGATTGAATATGGCCGCGGCGCTCGCCGAGGTTCGCGAGCGATTGAATGTTCGAGCGTCGACGGATGATGAGATCAACGACAACAACCGTCTGCTGCAGCGCGGCTGCGCTGCGCTCGGCATTCCAACGCGGCACTTCGAACTGAATCTGCGCAACTGCGTCCGCTCCGGTTTCTGCGGCGAAGGCTGCGCGTACGACGCGAAGCAGGGAACGCTGCTGACCTACGTTCCCGATGCAGTCGCCCGCGGCGTACAGCTCGTGCATCACTGCGATGTCGATCGGCTGATCTTCGGAAAACGAAACGGCGCGCTGGCCACGACCGCTGTCGAAGCGCGCGTCCGGGAAACGAAGCGCGGCTCTAATCCGAACAGTGTCGCGGCCGGAAGACTTCGAATCGACGCCAGGCTCATCATCGTCTCGGCCGGCGCGATCGGAACTCCCGAGTTGCTGCAGCGCTCGAATCATCCCGATCCGCATGGCCGGATCGGCCGCGGGCTCGTGATTCATCCCAGCCTCCCGGTCATCGGCGTCATGGATCATCCGATGGAGAACTATCGCGGCATCCCCGGCACGATCTACAGCGACGCCTTCGCCGCGTCGCATCACTTCTATCTCGAGTGTCTGTTCGGGCATCCGGTATATGGATCGATCGTCGTCCCAGGCACAGGCTCCGAACATTTCGAGGTGTTGAAGAACTACGCGCGCCTCGGCGGTTTCGGAATCATGCTCGTCGACGAAGTCGATGACTCGAATCGCGTGCAGTGGCAGCAGGCAGAGGGTCGATCGCGCATTCACTATCGGTTGACGAATGCGGATCAGGAGCGTCTGCGCTTCGCGGCTGCGCGCGCCGTCGAAGTGATGTTCGCCGGCGGTGCAACCGAGGTCTTGCTCACGTCCGACGAGATGCCGCGATTCAGGAACGCTGCCGACGCGAGCCAGTGCGCGAAGCTGCGCTTCGACCCGTATAGAACGACGATCACCTCGGCCCATGCACAGGCCACGGTGAAGATGAGCGAAGACGCCCGGCTCGCAGTGACCAGCTCACGCGGAGAGTCCCACCAGGTGCGCAACCTCGTGGTCTGCGATTCATCGTCCTTCCCCGCCTCATGCGGAGCCAATCCCATGCTCTCCATCATGACGATGGCGAGATATCAGGGGCGGCGGATCGCCGCGGAGCTCGAGCGCTATGAGATGCAGTAAACCGTTAGCCATGGTATTTACGTTGCTGTTCGCTGCGACTGCACGTGCCGGCGATGTCCGAGTCTTCTCCTCAGGGCTGCTCTACGAGACGGGTCAGGCAGCCCCCTTCCTCGAGCTTCGACTCCTGCGTGACGACCACTCGTCGTGGCGATTCGCGCTGGAAGGGTGGACGCTCTCGGCAACGCGCGAACGGCCGATCGATCAACGATCGCGCTGGTTCGCATCGCTGACCGCCACACCGCACGACGCGCACAGCAGCGAGCGGATCTATCGCGACGGGAAGCGCGCGCGGGAGCTCGAATTCGGCGACGCGTCGTACTCCGTTCGCCTGGGGGCCCGGCTTGCGCCGAACGAACATGCATCGACGGAAGTGTCGCTCATCGCGCTGCGGGAAGTGCTCGCAGATGACGCACCCGCATCGCTGCTCGAACGCTGGAACAAGCCCTGGCTGGGCATGCGGCTGACACAGGGCGTGCGCTTCGTCAGCGCCGATGATCCGCTGGCCGGACGGATCGATGGCGTTGCAGTCACCGCGAATGCAGAAGGGTACGGAGGCCGCGGTTCGTGGGCGAAGGGCTCGCTCACGGAAGAAGGAGGCATGCCGCTGGGACGACTTCATCTGCGCGAGAGCGTCGCGCTGATGGCCTCGTCGAACCTCGACACCGTCAGCGCATTTCTCACCGGCGGTTCGTGGGATGCACTGCGCACGAGTGCGCTCTACGGAACGCGCTATGCCGAATTCCGGATCGAGCGTGGGGCGATTGCGAGTGTCGGTGCCGACTATCGTTTCTCGACCTGGGACGTCGGCGCGCGCGCCAGCGTGCTTCGTGCACCATCGCTGCACAAACGCGGTGCGATGCTGCAGGTTGCGCACAAACTCGGAGGGATGCGTCTCTCTTTGGGCGCGGGGAAATCGAATCGGAGGACTACGGTTGTCGCCTCGATTGGGGGAGCGGTGGTTCGGTGATCCGGCGATTCGGTAATCCAGAGGTAGCGCCTCCGGCGCTACCTCTGGCTATTGTCTGAGGAGGCACGCCTTCCGGCGTGCGATTGCCTACTGACTCAAGGTGTGTACGTGATTCGCGTTTAGTCCCCTGTACGTTTTCTTCTCGCCGTTCGGCCATACGACCGTTATGTCTGCGGTGACATCCTTCCCCAACCCGAAATGCTGTTGCGTCGGATGTTGTGACAGGTAGCCTGTTGCCGACTGGACCTCGCGCCATACGCGATTGCCTGAGGGCGTCGTGGCGATGATCGTCGCACCGATCGCGTCGCGGTTCGAATGCTTCGCGGGATCGCCGATCAGCTTCACCTTCAGCCAGTTGTTGTGCAGTTTCTCGGAGTTGTTCAGGAGGAAAACAGCCTTCGAGTCGAAGTTGTTGATCACGATGTCGAGGTCGCCGTCGTTGTCGAAATCGAGGAACGCGGCGGAGCGCGAGTTGCCCGAGAAATCCGCACCGCTCTTCGCCGAGCGATTCTGCAGCCGGCCGTTCTCGTTCACGTAAAAGACATTCGGCTCCTTCTCATGCACCGCGAACTGCATCTCCTTCTCGCCCTGCGCCGTCTGCACTTTGAACTGCGAGCTGTAGATGAAGTACTCGTGCAGGCCGTTCACGACGTAGAGATCATCATCGCCGTCGTTGTCGAAATCGAAAAAGTCCGCATCCCACGCCCAACCGGTCGACGTATCCATCGGATCGATCGCCGAGTCAGTGATCGCATAGTGCGGCAGCCCGCCTTTCGCTGACGGCGGCGTGGCGCGGGCCGCGGAAGCGCGCCGGATCGAGCCGCGCGTC
>CAZKID010000107.1:0-14117 GCA_964552405.1 uncultured Thermoanaerobaculia bacterium | reverse complement strand
GCGAGAAAAAAGTCGACGTCGCATATCTCGGCGCGGTCAAGTACGTCGAGGCCCACGACGCTTTCGGTGCAATTCCTCTCGTGAGCGATGGTGGAAAGGTGACGACGGTCATCTTCGTCAGAAAAGACTCGGCGATTACGACGCCGGCACAGTTGAAAGGAAAGAAGGTGGCATTCGGATACGAGGACTCGACCTCGACCTATCTGATGCCACTTCTGCTTCTCTCGAAATATCACGTTGCCGTACAGGAACTGGCGAAGTCCAGCTTCCTCGGCTCGCAGCAGGAGAAGATCATCGAGGCCGTGATCAGTGGTGAGTACGACGCCGGCGCGGTCGTCGCGCCGGTGTTCGATCGCTTTGCCGACAAAGTCCGTGCATTGGAGCGTTCGGAACCGTTTCCCGGTGGCCCGGTGGTCGTCAATCGTGATTTGGATTCCACGGTGGCCGAACGCCTTCGCGAGTTGTTTCTATCATTCAAGGCGACGGATGCACAGCGTACTCAGCGGTTCACGCACGGCGTCACACCGATCGCCGATGCCGATTTCAACAAGATCCGCTTTCTCTGCAAGGTGCTGTTCAAGAAAACCTACCATTGAGCGCGGGCCGAGGTTTCAGATGCCGAGATCAGCACTGGAAACCTCGCCCTTCTTCGCCGGGCTTCCTTTATAGACACCCCAGGGCTCGGTGTCTTTCACAATCGCGGCTGCCATCGCGACCAGTGTCCCTTCCGCGATTCGAATACCGTCCCGGATCGTGGCATTGACACCGAAGAACGAGAACGGCTCAACGACACAATGCCCGGACAAGACCACGTGTGAGGTGAACAATACGTGGTCACCGACGACGCTGTGGTGGCCGATATGATTGCCGCTCCAGAGGACGACATTGTTCCCAATGCGAGTGAAGGGTTGGATCGTGTTGTCTTCGAGGATGAAACAGTTCTCTCCGATGTTCGCTTCGGGCCAGACCGTGGCTTTCGAGCTGACGTAGCTGATCATCTCGTAGCCCTTGGCCTTGATCTTGTCGTACACCTCCTGCCGGAGGCGATTCATGCGGCGGTGAGACATCGGTGCAAAGAAGCGGAACTCCGATGGCGGGTGGGTCTGCTCGACCGTCTCGAACGCGACGACCGGGAGTCCCTGAAATTCGCGATCGCTTCCGAGATAATCGCTGGTCAGACAAAACGCGGCGACCTGGTGCTCACTGTCATGACGAAGATAGAACTCTGCCAGTGCCGCGAAATCATGTGTACCGAAGATGACTACGTTTGCCATTCCACCTCTCCGAGATCAGCGGTATACATAGGTCGTGTATTCATAAAGACCATAATCAGCGCGAATGATGTAATTGCGCGACACGCTCTCTACGAGAAACGCCGCCAGAGCGTCGTGTGACAAGTGAAACAGGTCATCGCGCTCCCAATCGACATGCTTGGACAGCACATTGAACGCGATCCCCCGGCGGGCCTTGTTGAAGATCGCGCCGATCAGGCGCTTGAAATACGAGAACATTTCTTCGTCCGGAAGCGTCAATTTCTCCGTGAACACGCCATTGGCGACGATGTAGTCGAACTGCGGAATGTCGTCCGGCCTCATCAGCAGGTCGGTTTCATGAAACACGATGTCCGGAAACTTCTGGCGTGACAGCTCGACAAAACGCGCGGAAAGATCGAGGCCGGTGTAAGTGACGTTCTTAATCTCGTGTTCCAGGATCCATTCGTAGAAATGGCCAGTGCCGCAGCCGAAATCCAGCAGGCTCACAGCCTCGTCGTCCTCCCGGATCAACTCGAACATCACGCGATAGCGCGTCAGTGCGTCAGCTTCGTTCGGCCAGTCGACGCCCAGATGCGAGTCGCCATGACGTTCGAGACACGACTCGTAATGTCTGACGATCTCCTTGTAATTCGCCTGGTCGCTCATGCGCCCGTTCTCCGTAGCCCGACATCATACGCGGGGGCTCCCAGGCGCGCCAGAAACGGTGGCCGCTGGTCGTTTGCTACACTCTCTCGCCGATGAGCCGAGTCGTTACGGTGCCGGGACAGCTGGCCAATGAAGGCATCGAGACGGAGATTCCCGCGGCCGAGATCTCGCTGCGTGTTCTGGAGAAGCGTGAGGTCATTCTTCTCAAGAACGTATTTCCCAGGCCGATGGTTCTCGCCCTGCGGCGTGCTGTGATCGATTGGGGCGCCGATACTGAATTGGCGGCGACTGACGACTTCGCAGGCAACTATCATCGTCAGCGCGCGATGTTCTCGAGACTCAGCGGCTTCCCCCATATCTTCCACGACTATAATTTCAACGATTTGAACCGCCTTGATGCCGGTCTGCAGGGCCATCTGACGCGGTTCTTCGGGCCTCTCCGAGTGCTTTACAACGAATTGACCGGCAACGACGTCCGGTTCGGGAGCCGAAGGGATGGGCCGTCGCTCCATCCGCAGGTGCTTCACTATCCACCGGGCGGCGGCTTCTTTGGGCGCCATTGGCATGACTTGATGCCTCAGAAACTCGGCTTCATCGTGTCAATGTCCGAGTACGGGACCGATTATGAGAGCGGCGGGACCGTATTCGAAATCGACGGCGAGCATGTAGCCCTCGAGGGCCTGCACGACCTTGGCGACATCTGCGTGTGGCGCTATGACCTCCATCACTGGGTGACGCAGTCCGATTTGCGAGATTCGTTTGACTGGAGATCAAAGCGAGGGCGATGGGTTGCCACGTTGCCGTATTTCGCGGGGTATGATCCGGTGTCACCACCTTCTTCATGATCATGGACCGTTCGAAATATCGATGCGTTCTCTGTGGCCGTAACGAATGGATCGCCGAGGAAGCGGTCTGGCAATGCGTTGGCTGTGGTCATCAATACCGGTGCATCAGCGGAATTCCAAGGCTCTATATCGAAGAACAGCTGGGCCCCCAGGACAGGACGTTGCGAGACCGGCTTTACGATGCATTTCTTGGCCGTTATTACAGTCAAGTCATGCCGTTTCTCGGCTTGCCCGTGCGGCCGGCCAAAGCCTATTGGAAAGGCTGGGCCGTCTATGGAGTCATCATTCTCCTGCTGATGGGGCTTGGTCTTGCCTCTATGGCGGCGTTGATCAAACCGCTGCACGTGATGATCATCGCGATTGTCATCATGCTGGACATATCCGTTGTCTGGTTCTTGAGCAGAAATAGATATCTGTTCTACCTTCTCGTGCTCGCACTGCCCGTCAAGATTTCTCTCTTGACGACGAAGTTCCGGCCTGTAAGGAGTTTTGGCGAAGTCCACAAGGAAGCGCTCGATTCACTCAGAGCGATTCCACGTCGGATCGAAGTTCTGGATGTTGCGACGGGCAGCTGCAATTCCCTTTATCGTCATGGCTGGATGACGCTCGACGCCAATTACACTGGGATCGACCTCTCCGAGACGATGTTGCTGCAGGGTCAGAAACTCATGGCGGAGCGCGGCGTACCGGTGGATCTGGTGCTTGGAGACGCCTGCCAGCTTCCGTTCGTGTCCGGATCATTCGACGTGATCCTGAGCTATGGCGCCGTCAATGGATATTCGGATCCGAGTCGTGCGATCCGAGAAATGGTCCGAGTGGCGAAGCCTGGCGCTCTGCTACTGTTTCTCGACGAGCAGCTGTATGAAGGTGCCACGGCCTTCGAACGGCTCTATTTCGAAAAGGTGCTGGCCGGACACAATGTGATCAACCATTGTCCCGTCGAATCCATGCCGCCGAGTCTGAAGGATGTGGTCGTGCATCAGATTTATGCTTTCTATTACATCTGCACGTGCCGCAAAGCCGAGGAAGCATCATGATCAGCTGGAAGAAGCAGGGGCGGATTTTCGTGCCTGATGGTACGAAGCCATGGAGCCGTTCTTATGCGCAGGTTCCGACGGTTTGTCCAATGGGAACGGATCGTCTCAGGATTTACTACGGCACGCGAGACGATCGGAATCGAACGTTGCCGTCCTTTATCGAAGTGGATGCTGCTGATCCTTCCCGCATCCTGTACGTTCATCCAGAACCACTTCTTTCCTTGGGGAAACCGGGAACGCACGACGATTGTGGCGTGATGCCGATTTGGGCGCTCATTCACGAAGGACGCACGTTCCTTTATTTCAATGGAATCAACGTCGGGACGACGGTTCCGTTCCGATATACGGTCGGTCTTGCGATCAGCGACGACGGAATCCATTTCGAGCGCGTGAGTGATGGGCCGGTCATGGACCGGACTATTGAGGATCCCATTCTCGTGGGGTCGCCTAGCGTGTTGATCGAGAATGGCATCTGGAGAGCGTGGTATTTGTCCGGCACCGGTTGGGCGCAATTTGGGGAGCGCTTCGAGCCGCTCTACAACATTCGCTACGCGGAATCGAACGACGGCATTTCGTGGAAACGCACAGGCCGTGTCTGCGTCGATGTGCGCCCGGGTGAGGGAGCTGTAGGAAGAGCCGTTGTGTTGAAGGACACTGGCCTGTACAGAATGTGGTACTCGTATCGAGGTGCAAGGGATTATCGAACCGATCTCCGCGAGAGCTATCGAATCGGGTACGCGGAATCGCCGGACGGGCTGACCTGGGTGCGACGAGATGAGGATGCCGGGATCGACGTCTCGTCCGAAGGTTGGGACTCGGAAATGATTGCGTACGGTTTTGTGGTGCGTAATGGCGCCGGTCTGCTCATGGTTTACAACGGCAACGGCTTTGGCCGCAGCGGCTTCGGCTACGCGACGTCGAACGGTTTTTCCGGTTCGTGTTAGTTCAGCGAAGAGTCTTCTTGAAGGTTCTTCGTATGGCGCGGTAACTGCCGATCAGAGCGCTGTAGAGCTGCTGTGGCAGGTGCATTGCGAGGGCGAACGCGAAGGAACGGAGCGTGAAACGACTGCGCAGAGCGGCGTCTGCCAACTGTCGGGCTGCCGTATGGTCACCGCGCTCGGCCAGATAAGTGGCATTCTCGAAAAAAGTCGACGCGCGAGCTGGCCTGCACGCGCGTCGAAGATGCGCATAGCGAGCCTCGATCAGTGCGATGGAGGTCAACTGATCTTCGAGACGAACCTGCCGGAGCGCTGCGCTTTGGATCGCGGAGCCGGAGTGCACGCGATAACGCGCAAGGACACCCGGAACGTATCCATAAAGCCCACCCCCAGCGAGGCACTCCACCCAAAACAGCCAGTCAACGACCAGACGGAGTCTCGGTTCCCAGACGTGATCAGGTGCGGCGGATGCGCGAACCATCGTCGAGACAGTGGCCTTCCGAAACCTCCCACGCACGAGGTCCTCGGCTCCCGATCCGAAGCGCAAAGGCGAATAATCGCTCTGACGATAGAGATTCCGCCCGGTGGTGGAATCGAAGACCTCCACGTCGTGTGCACAGAGAACCCGGCGCTCGTCTTTCTCCATCCATTCCACTTGCGCGGTCAGTTTTCCCGGAAGATACATGTCGTCTCCGTCCAGGAAGCAGATGTACTTTCCGCTGCACTGAAGCATGGCTCGCGTGGAGTTTTCGCGAATCCCCATGATGCCCTGGTTCTGCTTGCGCGGGAGAACCACCATGCGATCCGGATGGGCGCGCCCATAGGCATCCACGATTTCGTATGTACCGTCCGAGGAGCCATCGTCGCCCACGACAATCTGGATGTGGGGATAGTCCTGCGACAAGACGCTGTCGAGCGCAGCTCGAATGAACTCAGCGTGTTGATAGGTGATGAGAAGAATCGAAACGAGAGGGTCAGCCACGGATCACACGAATCGTGGGGACCTTAGCGTCAACCACGGCAGGAGTCAACGAGAGCGGTGTTTGCACGCGGAGTCGGGGAGGCAATAAGATGCGACCCCTTTCCGATGAGCGATTGGCCACGCGAACGAGGCATCGTGTCCGGCAGGGCTGTGAATGCCTACGCCACCGCCCAATATGCCGCTTCATTGACGGCGATGGGCGAGCCGATACCGCTGAGAAACTCGCGAGGCTGGGTTCTCGAACGGCCTATCGGTGGATCGTCTCTCCGCGATGCCGCCGGCTGCTATCCGCTGTTCGCCGTTGAAGAGTGGTCACAACTGCCCGCGGATCTGTCGGAGCTGACAGGCCTCGTCAGCCTCGTAGTGGTGACCGACCCATTTGGCGCGTACGATGAGGCTCTGCTGAAAGAGTGTTTCCCTGATCTCGTGCGGCCCTTCAAGAAGCACTACGTGGTTGATCTCGCACAACCGGGGCGCACGTGGATCTCGCGCCATCATCTGAGGAACGCTCGCATTGGAGAGCGTCAATTTCGAGTCGAGGTCTGCGCGGACCCTGAAGCATTGCTTGATGATTGGTGCGGGTTATATTCGACGCTGATCGAGCGCCACGCGATTCGTGGTGCGGCAGCGTTCTCACGCGAATCGTTCCGCGCCCAGCTGGGGATGAAAGAATTGGTCGCGATCCGTGCCGTGAAGGGGGAGAAGACCGAGGGGATGGTGCTGTGGTTCACCAGTGGTGATACGGCCTACTATCATCTCGGTGCGTACAGTTCAGCCGGCTATGAACTTCGAGCCTCGTATGCGTTGTTCAGCTATGCTCTCGACCATTTCGCCGCGAACGGAGTTCGATGGCTGGCCCTCGGAGCTGGCGCAGGAAACGACGGCCGCGATGAGGGAGGCCTGGTACGCTTCAAGAGCGGGTGGGCCAACGACGTCCGCGACGCGTACTTGTGTGGCCGTGTTCTGGATCGCCGTGCGTATGACTTTCTGGTGAAAGAAACGAATGCAGAGTCCAATAGCAACGACTATTTCCCCGCCTACCGGATTTGAGACCGTGGGTGAACCGGCAATGAAAACGAATGTAACCGACCTCGCAATTCTTGGAGGCCGTCCCGCATTTGCCGAGCTCCTGCACGTCGGCCGGCCAAACCTCGGAGACCAGGAGCGCTTTCTCGCGCGCATCGGCGGAATGTTCGAGCGCCGGTGGTTGAGCAATGGTGGCCCCCTTTTGACCGAATTCGAGCGGCAGATCGCTCAAATGGTCGGAGTCCGGCACTGCATGGCCGTATCGAATGCAACGGTTGGTCTGGAGCTTCTGATTCGGGCTCTGGGGCTACAAGGCGAAGTCATTGTGCCGTCCTTTACGTTCATTGCGACGGCCCATGCGCTCCATTCGCAAGGCGTCAAGCCCGTGTTTTGTGACATCGATCGGGACACGCATCAGCTCGACCCGAAGTGCATCGAATCGCTGATTACGCCTCGCACGAGCGGTATTCTTGGCGTTCATCTATGGGGGCAACCATCCGCCGTCGAGGAGTTGCAGACGATTGCAGACAGGCATGGCCTCACACTCTTCTTCGATGCCGCGCATTCCATTGCCAGCACACATCGCGGCCGTGCCATTGGGAGCTTCGGCGCAGCCGAAGTGTTCAGCTTTCATGCAACGAAGTTCTTCAACACGGCGGAGGGTGGAGCGATCGTCACCAACGATGATTCGCTGGCCGCTAAGATCGCACAATCGCGTCAATTCGGTTTTTCCGGCGTCGATTCCGTCGTCACGTGGGGAACCAACGCCAAGATGACCGAATTATCGGCAGCCCTTGGCCTGACCAATCTCGAGAGCATCGATCAGTTCATTGAAGTCAATGAAGCGAATTTTCAATGCTATAAGGAAAATCTCAGCGGAATCAGTGGAGTGACCCTGCACGAGGTGGCGTGCGAATCGGAACGGCGGAACTTCCAGTATGTCGTGGTCGAGATCGACGCAGCGGTAACCGGCCTTGGCCGCGACGAGCTCGTGCGCATCCTGCACGCGGAGAACGTTCTTGTGCGCCGCTATTTCTTTCCCGGTTGCCATCGCATGGAACCGTACCGGTCGCTGATGCCCGAGGTGAGTCTTCCGGTGACGGATCTCGTCGCATCGCGTGTGATGGTCCTGCCGACCGGAACGGCCGTATCGCACGATCAAATCCGTACGATCTGTGAGCTGATCCGGTTTGCGATTGCTCATCGCGAAGCGATTGCGGGCGCATTGTCCTGATGGCGCCGCCGTGACGATACTCAGGCGCAACCTGATCGCGAACATCGCCGGCAGCTTATGCAATGCGCTGCTGTCGCTCGCGATTCTTCCCGTCACCCTGCGGTTGATGGGCATTGAGGCCTATGGGCTCGTCGGTATTTTTACGACGCTGCAGGCGCTGTTACAGCCGTTTGAGGCCGGCCTCGGCACCGCACTCAATCGCGATCTCGCCGGACCGGTTGGGCGAGAGGCGGATGAGACCAATGCTCAGGTGGTGAGGACGCTCGAGATCGTGCATTGGACGATCGCCTGTATCTCCGGCGCGATCGTGGCCGTTCTCGCGCCATTGATTGCGCATCACTGGGTCAAACCGGTCACCTTGTCCGAGTCTGCTGTGCAGTCGGCAGTGCTGATCATGGGGCTGGTCATCGCTGTCCAGTGGCCACAGAGCCTCTATTCCGGAGGATTGGTTGGCTTACAGCGCCAGGTGGCCTATAACATCATCACTGTCTCGATGGGAGCCGTGCGAAGCGTCGGCGCAGTGCTGGTGCTCATGTTCATATCCCGCTCCGTCGTTGCGTTCTTTCTGTGGCAGATCGTTGCGACCGCATTGCAAACCAGCGCGCTCGCCATCGCTTTATGGCATTACATTGGAGAGCGGCCGCAAAAGCCATGGTTTCGGATGTCGGTATTGACGCGCTTGAAACCCTTTCTAATGGGGATCAGCGGAACGACGATCATGTCGCTGGCAATTACACAGCTCGACAAGGCGATTCTGAGCAGGATGCTGCCGCTTGCGATCTTTGGCTATTACATGCTCGCAAACAGCGTGGCCTCCAATCTCGTACGGCTGGTGACGCCCGTTCAGCAGGCATTCTTTCCCCGATTCGCAGAGCTATCCGCATCAGGTGATGAGACCCTGGTCGCTGCCCTCTATCACCGTATGGCTCAATTGCTCACCGTTCTGACGGTGCCGCTGGCATTGCTCATCATTGTCTTTGCGAGGGAATCGCTCTTCGTCTGGACCGGCGATCCTGTGACCTCTGCGCGGAGTGCTGTGATTCTTACGCTCTTGATGACCGGCACGATGATCAATTCGCTCATGTATGTGCCCTATACGTTGCAAATCGCCAGGGGCTGGACCAGCCTGCTCTTTGGGTATACGGCAGTGAGCGCGGTCATTCTCGTGCCGGCCCTCATGATTCTCAGCCGCACGTTCGGTGCGATCGGCGCGGCTTCTGTCTGGGCTGGGATCAATGTCAGCTACTTGATCATCATGGTGCCGCTGGTGCACCGGCGCCTGATCCCGCGCGAGATGGGCCGCTGGTATCTGGAAGACGTTTTCCTGCCAATGGGGATCGCTCTTGCGGTCATCGGCTCAGCGCGGTTCTTTCTGCCCGCGGGCCTTGGCCGCATGCCTCTGCTGGCCTATCTCGCCGCCACAGGGATTACGGCTTTCGCGGCAACGGTCATGGCGACCGAGACCTCGCGCTCCATGATCGTCCAGATCATGTCGGCGATTTCGCGCCGGACCGCTGCACGTTGATCGTTGGTCAGTGCAGTGTGGCGCGCCGTCTGGCAGCGGGAACCGTGGCGATGACGGTCATCGAAAACGGCGGCAGGGTCATCGTCTGCGCGGGATCGAAGTTCGTCACCGACTGCGTGGAGATCGCAACGTTCTCCGATGATTCGTTCGTGTTCGTGATCGCTGATGACGTGAGACGACGAATGGTCACTGCGCCATGCGGCGCGTTCACGCCGGCGAAGTTGACTTGCAACGCGTCCGTGCGATGCAGATTGAACACGATCACCGCGCTCTTTCCGCCGCCCGCGAACGCATACGTCTGAATGTAGTGCGCGGTGTCGTACTGGATGCGGTTGACGAGCGGCTGGTTCCACGCCGGGTTGTCGCCTGATTGCGCCGCCTGCACGAGATCGCCCGCGATCGCTTCGTTGGCCAGCTTCACCGCCAGGAACTGCGGCCGCTTGCGATTCGTCACGCCCATGTCGCGGACGGCGCCCCACAGAAGCACGTACTTGCCGTCGGTGCGAGCAGCGGCGATCGACGTGAGCGAATGCAGCGCCTGATCTTTGATGCCGAGGTCGCGCAGCATCATCAGCATGTGATCGGCGACGGCGAGTCCTGCGCCTGCCGAAGGGGCGAACGCATCGAGGCGTGCCTGCGGACATGCCGAGGCCTCGGTCGTGTGCAGGTTGACTTCATAAATCGCGAGCGGCACAGGGCGGCTCGATGTGCGAATGTTGTTGAAGTTCGCCCGCATGTAGCCGGTCTGCGAGAGCATCTCCGGCTCGGCGAAGAGCGGCCCGAACAACTCTTCATCCGTGTTGAACGAATCGGTGTAGCCGCCGAAGTAGGGAGCGACGGCAATCGTGTCGTGGTTCGTGCTCGCGTTGTGGATGCTGATGTTCCGCGCCGGCAGCGCGGCCTGTCCGCTGAGGACGAGATCGAATTGGCCGGCGATGAAATAAGGAGTGGATCGTGCTGCACCGAAGAGCGTGCTGCCGCGATTTCCGTAGGCGACGGCATCGGGCAGCGTGGCGCCGTAGTAGTTCAGCATGTTCCATGCTTCATTGCCGAATTCGAGATGGATCTTCGCGAACGCCGAGGTCCACGGCGCACTGCGGCCGCGCGCTGCGCGTTTGGCGCCGTACGGCGAGCTCGTGGGGCCGGAGAGATATTCGATGAGGTTCGACATCTCCGTGGCGGAGTAGGTCGTCGGGACGATGTACCACGGCTCGGCGTGAACGAGGTCGCACAGCTCGAGAAACTCCTGCAGTCCGTACATCACATCGTCGCGCGTGAGATCCTGCGGACTGTATTCGGCGCGCATGCGGCCGGGCGCGGGAGCGATGTCGTTGTCGAGCGAGCCGGCGAGATTCTCGACCCAGTAGCGAAGGATTCCGGGATTGAAGTCTCTGATCGCGTTGACGACAGGATCGCGAAACGCGGTCGTGTTCGTGGCGTCGCCTGTCGTCTGCTGCATCGTGACGTCGTCGAGCAGAAGTGTCGCCGGAGCGATCGCCGTGAAGCGCAACTCGACGGTGCCGATCGAAGTACCGCTCTCGTTCGCGTTGAAATCGATGTTGTACGCCGACCAGTTGCTCGTGAGCGGAATCGTCTGATTGACGAAGGTGAGATTTGCCGGCGCGTTGCGTGTGACGGAGACGTTCACGCTGCTCGGCGCTGCAGCGGCTTTCGCTTTGAATGAAATGCGAAACGGACCGTTGAGCTGGATGAATGGACCGGCGCTGCTCGTGTCGAACACCGCAGAGATGCGCGCCGTTTGTCCTGTGGCGGCGGTCATGCGAATCGCCTGATGTCCCACCGTGTCGCTGGCCAGATCGGCGGTCTCCGACGTGATCGTGCCGCCGTTGGCAACGTTGGGACGCCAGCCGAAGGTCGGATCGGCGGCGTTGTTGATCTTGCGCAGCACGATGAAGTCGCCGGACGCCGGCGCCGTACCGGAGTCAGCGAGCTGAAACGTCGTGCCGGCGCTTCCCGCGGGCGGCGCCGACGTCGTGATCGTTCCCGTGCGTCCACGTGCTGCGCCGGTGATGACCTCGTAGCTCGCGCCGCTCCAGAAGCCGGCGGGCCACTGCGCATTCGTATTCTCATCGACGAAGCTCGTCGCCGTTCCGGTCACGCAGCGAATGATGGAGCGCGAGATCTGCCCTTCAAATCCAGGATTGCGCGCGACGAGGTTCTTGAGAATCTGCCCGGAGTCGAAGTAATTCATCCACCCCGTGTTGAGGCCGAGACGTTTGACGGACGGGGTGACGACCGTGCTGGAGATCGTGATCGTCGTCGCGGCACGCAGCGGTGCGGCGAGAACGGCCGTGATTACAGCGCATGCGATCGAAGCTCTCATCGTGATCGATGGGAAACATCGTAAACCCTCTCTTGAGCAATGCGTTTTTCGCTTCAAACGGTAGGAAATGACTAGACTCTTCAATGCTGAAAGTCAAAGCGGAGGTATTGCATGCGAACGGTCCGTCAACTGCTGGTTCTCGCCTTTCTTGCGCAGTCGATTCTGGGCGCTGAGGCTCCAGGCTGGTCGCGCGGTCAGCAGCTTCTGCCGTTGAACTTCCAGGACTGCGTTCGCCGCGCCTCTCAGGCGCTCACGAACGAAGGTTATCGAGTCGACTACGCCGCGGGTGCATTCGCGGTGGGTGTGAAGGATGTTCACACCGCGGTGATCATGTGCAATGCAGGGCCCGAGTCGAAGCAATGGATCAATATCGTCGTGGCGAGCAACGGTGAGGGGGGCGGCTTGGAGCGCACAAAGCTTCAGTCGCAGATGGAGAGTCCAGGCTCGGCGACCCCTCCAGGAAATGGAGGCGGCCCATCACACGCCGGAAAACTTCTGACGGTGCGCGTGAACGGGAACCGGGCCAGGGTCGAGTGGTCCAGCGCGCCGGTTACAGAGGGAGCGTGGGTCAGCATCGTTCCGGCTGGCACGCCGGACGGTAGTCATGTCGGCCGCTGGGCCTATACATCAGGCAAGTCAGCGGGCACGTATGAAAACGGGCCGCTCGATATCGGCGCGTACGAGGCGCGTTTCTACGGTGACGGCGGGTACACGCAAATTCTCGACCGCGTCCGCTTCAATGTGGGTGCGGACGCACCGTCTACGGGACATATCATCGGTGTCCGGGTCGAGGGGCGTGCTGCAGTGCTCAGTTGGGGGAATGCGCCGACAGGCGATCCGCAGGCGTGGGGCATCGTCGTTCCCCCCACGGTTTCGGAGGGAACTCACCGCAAAAAGTGGGTGTTCAACAATTGTAAACAGAAGGAGGGCTACACGACCGGGGAGCTCACACCGGGCGATTATCAGGCGCGTTTTTACGCCGACGGCGGATACGAAAAAATCATCGATCGAATCAACTTCCACGTCGACTGATCAACTTCACGCCCAGAATTTCCACGAGCACAAGATGTGAGCACTGCGCGATGTGCGAGCTGTGCGCGCTACACTTCCTGGTGTGCGCGCCACCATTCTTTTCCTAATGCTGGTCGCCGCGTTCTCAGTATTCGCTCAGAACGGCGAGACGCCAACGCGCACGCCCGGTTCGGAAAGCGCAATCGCCGGACGCATCGTCGATCGCGCCCGCGATGAATTCGAGGCGCGTCACGCGTTCGAAGTCGCTGCCGCGCAAAAGCCGCTCCGCAGCGCAAGCCTGAAAAATGCCATTCGTGATTTTCGTGCGAACGATTTCAATGTCGCGCCTCTACGCGTCACCTTTGGCGAGTTCATCACGGCGAGTGGATCGTACTTCGTGGCCATGCACTTCGAGCCGTCCTCGGACGCGCCGATTCCGGACGATGGCAAGGTCACGTTCTTTGCCGACGTCACACGCGGCATTGCGTCATGGACTCGCGAGGAATCGATCACGCTTTCGAAAACGCCGGGAGGGCAGTGGTACTTCGAGCGCTCGTTCCCATTTCCAGCGGGCAACGGCGAAGGAACGTTCGGACTGGCAGTGAAGAATCAACCGATCGCGATGGAAAGCGTTCCGATGCTTCTCACGCCGCTCTCGAAGAACACGCGGCGCATGTCGCGGTTGATCGTCTCGAAATCCGTCTTCACACTCGACAAACAGCAAGCACCCGACGAGCCCTTCGCGTTCGGCGGAATCAAAGTGATTCCGAACGCGGAAAAGACATTTCGCCGCGGCGACGAACTGTGGATCTTCTTCGAAGCGCAGAATCCCGGACTCGACGGCACGGCGCCGAAGCTCACAACGAACGTCAGCCTGGAAGGAAACAACAAGAAATTGAAGGGAATCGCGAGCTCGGCGGACCCGCTTCCGCTGAAGGGAGTGCCCGGACACTACGGAGTCGGCACGACCGTCGATATGAGTCGCGCCACTCCCGGCGATTATCTGCTTCGCGTTTCCGTCGCGGATGCAGTGGCAGGTGAGACGTACGAATTGCTGGAGAAAATCATCATCGTGAACTGACCGAGGTGGCGGCTGGGAAACCGCAAAGCCTTGCCTGGCGACGGGCTCACGTACAGAGAACTGTGCATAGAAACACGAAAGCCGCGACCCGGAAGTCGCGGCTTTGAGTGAGCTTTCGATTGGTAGGCGCTAGCGGACTCGAACCGCTGACCCCCACCGTGTGAAGGTGATGCTC
>CAZKID010000106.1:0-14134 GCA_964552405.1 uncultured Thermoanaerobaculia bacterium | reverse complement strand
CTTGAGTCCATCGGACTTTCCAAGGAAGAGGTCCCGTACGGTTTCCGAGGATTGGAGGTGACGTTCGAGGTGTGGCGTCTGCGGCATCAGTTCGACTCCGCGCAGATCCGGATGTCGTGAATCAGCTGAGACATGTCGAACGGCTTCGCGTGAATGCGAAATACCGTGCCGTCGAACTTCTTCTGGATCTCCGTCTCGGGCACGGCCGAGGCGATGATCGTGCAGCCGATCATGTCGGGGTGATGCTCTTTCATGTAGCGAAGCACGGCGAAGCCATCGACCTTCGGCATCATGAGATCGAGGATCACCAGCGCGTAACCGTCATGATCGAGCCGTTCGATCGCCTCGGCGCCGTCACGAGCAGTGTCGACGGCGAGGTTCTGCCGTTCGACCACCTTCGCCAGCATCGTTCGAATGGGTTCGTCGTCATCGACGACGAGAGCACGCTTCTGCCTGTCCGGAATCGTCACGCACAGGCAAGTCTGCCTTTAAGTTGCTGCCGCTGCAATCGCAAAGGGGATGGCGAGCAACGCGAGCAGGATCATGATCGGTACTGCGATCGCGAAGGCAATGGCTCCGGCGGCAATGAGCAACACGATCTTGAGGACGAAGCCGATGACGAGGAGCGGGAGGAGGAGCAGCTTCAGCGGCAGCAGCACGAGCTTGAAGGTGACCTTCAACGCGGTGGCCGCGACCGCCAGGACGGCGACAAATGCTCCACCGATCAGCATCACAGCACCGAGTGCCAGCAACGTGAACATCTCGACCCTCCAGGAGGTAATACGCGGAAGGGCGGCGATGGTTGCAATGAGGTGCACCGATCGTGAAAGCTCCGTGAGAAGCTCAGTGCTTGACTGCGCGCGTGCGTGGTCTCACTGACGCCGGCTGGACGCCGCGGATGCTGTTGTTGTTCGTGTCGGCTACGATCAATGACCCGTCAGGCGCTGTCGCGACTCCGAGAGGGGAATTGAACGTAGCATTCGAGCCCGCGCCATTATCGGATCCGCTGCTACCCGATCCGGCAACCGTCGTGATGGAGCCGCCGGAGCCCACTTCCTTGACAGTGTTTGAACCCGGGTCAGTCACATACACGCCGCCTCCGGGCGAGGGTGTGATGCCGCTCGCACAACAGCCCAGGGTGAGAGCGCCTCCGCCTGATGCAGCTTGCACGGTCATCGTGCTGACGAAGTTCGACGAGTCGATTTTCCGGACGGCGTTGTTTCCCGTGTCCAGTACATAGACCGTACCGTCCGAATCGATCGTCAATCCGCGCGGGCCGTTGAACCTTGCCACGTCCGGTGGCCCGTCGTCACGACCCGGCGTTCCGGCTCCGATGATCGTCTCGACGCCATTGGCCACGCGCGTGATCGTGTGATTCCCCCAATTGGAAACATAGATGACGCCCGTTTTGACGTTGACCGCCAAACCTGCAGGAAGCTTGGTCGTCAAACGCGAGCATGACACGCACGGTCTTCCGCTGGAGTCGAGTGGGTTCGTCACATTGCCGCTGGGATCGACGTGACGACGTAGATTGTTGTCGATGACTTCCAGCGAACCATCGGCATTGGCCACGATCGCGCCGACATAGTTGCTGAAGTCGAACGTTGCCACGCCGCGTGGGCCATAGTCGCTGCCCGCGGTTCCAGGCTTGCCAACCCATGTTTCGGTCGTGCCGTCCTGGTGAACCTTGCGGATGGTGTGGTTGCTGTCCAGCACGAAGATGACATACGACGAGGCGTCGCTTCCAAAGACGGAAGACGACCCGCTCGTCACGGCTGTTGCGACGGCGAATGGTTGCGTGAATTGTGCAACCGAGGGAGCACCATCCGTGAAACCCGGTTTCCCCGTTCCGGCGAGCGAGCTCACTGTGGCCGCCGGAGCATTGTTCACGTTGATCGATACCGTTTTCGTCGAAGTCCCACCGTCGCCTGTGGCCGTGATCGTATAGGTCGTCGTTCTTGCCGGGTTGACGATCCTGCTGCCACTGGCCGGCGTGACGTTTCCAATACCCTGATCGATCGTGACCGAATTCGCGCCGGTCGTAGCCCAACTGAGCGTTGCACTTCCGCCGCTCGACAGAGACGTTGGTGCTGCGTTGAAAGTGATCGCTGGCGCTGCGTTCGACAGGACGGTGAGTGTTGCGGAGGAGGTGAACGCGGACGCTGGCCCTTGCACGGTGAGCTTGTATGTCGTCGTTACCGCCGGTTTGACTGCGACCGTGTTCGAGGGTGGCAGATTGGCCCCGAGATTGTCGATCGTGACTGTGCCGCCGGACGTCGACCAGACGAGCAGTGCGCTCTCTCCGGCATGAATCCGATCGGGGCGCACGGCGATGCCACCGGTCACCGGCTCCGGATTCACTGTGATCGTGGCAATGCGGCTGTAGACGATCAATCCGCAATTGTTCGTAATCTTGACTTGATACTGCGTAGTCTGAGAAAGCGCTGGAGTCGTGTAGCTGGCGAAAACCGCGCCGCTGATCGGCGTGGCAACCGCATTGGAGATCACGAACCATTGATATTGCAGTCCTGCGCCTGCTGTCCCAACGTCCAGTGTCGCCGTACCACCACTGAATAAACTCTGATCGGATGGTTGCAGTGTGATCGATGGCGGTTGGCAGTTGTCCACCAACACAGTGGCATGTGCGACGAAAGTCTGCGCCGGATTCGAGATCGCCACGGAAACGTCGTAGCTGCCGGGTGCGGCGAACGAGTGGACCGCGGTCTTGCCTGTCGTCGTTGCCCCGTCACCGAAATTCCAAGAATAAGTGTGTGTTGCGCAGCCGAAATTGTAATTGAAGAATGAGGCATTGAAGAGAATGGCTTCTCCCTGGTGGCAGGGCGTCTTGTCGTACTGATTGCAGGTGGCAGAGGGGTTGGAATAGGCGACGAACCAGTTGCTGTCCGTCATGACGCGGCACACCGCACCGCTCTGTACCATTGTCGTTGCACTGGCGGAATTGTTGGACGGATTCGTATCCGTGAAGCTGCCCGACACAGTCGCGGTGTTCGTAATGTTCCCCGTCGTCTTGGGCTGAACCGTCAGTGAAATGGTCGCGCTCGATCCGGTGGCCAGCGTTCCCACATTGCAAGTGATCTGTACGGCACCAGTACATATGCCCGGTGGTTGCGACGTCACCGATACGAAGTCGACAGAAGACGGCAGCGAATCCGTCACGATTACACCTGTCGCTGCGGTCTGCCCGACATTGGATGCGCTGATCGAATATCCGATCGTGTTGGTTTGAGCGACAACGGCAGGAGCAGTTTTCGTAATGGCAACATCGGCCGTACCTGCCGTGACCGGCGTCGAAACCAGGGGGCCGATCGTTGGCGCTACTCCATCCGCTGCAATCGTGTAGTTGCCATTGTTGATCTTGCCGGTCGCCCCGGCTACCACGTCCACAGCCACATTGAACGTGCCGGACGCGCCAGGGATCAGGGAGCCCAAGGCACAGGTGACGACTCCGGCCGAAAACGAGCAGCGATTGTCGGAGACCGACGCAAACGTCGTGTTCGCAGGAATCGTCTCCTTCACAATCGTATTCGTCGCGGTGGCTGAGCCGGAATTCTGGTATGTGAAGGTATAGGTCAGTCGTTGTCCTGGGGCGACTTGCGTCTTGTCTGCACGCTTTAGAATCGTCAAACCGGGAAGCCGTGCGGCCCCGAAGGAGTCCAGGTATACGTAGCCATAATGGGCAGACTGCGAGCAATCTGCACCGACGACCTCGATCCCGATCGTGTCCCCAACGGAAAGCTGGCCTGTGCCGGGAGCGATATCCGCGATTTGCCAATCTGTATAGAGGACATCAGGGTGGATCGGAGAAACTTTCCAGGGCACGCCCGGTTCATTGGAGAAATGAAGTGATTCGAATAGCAGAGCGTTCGATTTGGATAGATTGTTTACGCGGATATAGAAGTAGGGTTGTTGGGCATTTGGATGCGCCGGATTCTGGAGGACTGGCGCATACGCGAACCGAATGTGGACCAATCCGTCGGTGGGATCGACGTCCCCGCTCGTGATCGCGGTCTGTTGCACGAGCGTGTTCGAAACGTAATTGATCTCCGATCCATTCACGCGTGCGCAATACTTCCCGTACTTCGGAAACTTCAAGCTCGCAGTTGATCCAAGGTTCGGGTCGACGCCGGTTTCCGGAGCGGACGCCGTCACGATGATCGACTGGTCGAATCCGCCTGTTGAGCGGGTAATCGAGCTGCCGTTGAACGGTTCAGATCCGGAAAGACCTCGATCGTTGAGAAAGGCGGCCTTTGTCCACCCCGAGTAGTCGCCCGCTTCGAATCCGCCGTTGACAAAGAGAGCGGTGAGCAGGACCGGAGCGGCCAGCAGAAGTCCGGCAATGAGGATGCGAAGCCAACGCCGCTGGAGCATTCCAGCCCTACCGCGCCTCGGATTGTCCACCGGACCTCCTCGACGATCGACCAAATGCTGAAGGGCTGACAAGTTTATCCGATTCTTGAAACGATAGGCGTGGTCGCTCGCCCTCTCCTTCCGCGCGTTCTCCTCACGGTTTGTAAACCACCCCTCCCTTCATCACGAACGACACATGCTCCAGCGCGCGGATGTCCTGAAGCGGATCCGCGTTCACCGCGATGATGTCGGCGTACTTGCCCGCCGTGATCGAGCCGAGCTTCTTTTCCCAGCCGAGGAGGCGAGCTCCGCCCATGGTGGCGGCGGTGATCGCATCGAGCGGCTTCATGCCGCCCATTCCACCATCAGCGCGAGCTCGTGCATGTTCGTGCCGTGCGCGCCGACGCCGGCGTCCGTGCCCATCGCGATGGGGACGTGATTCGCAAGCGCGAGCTTCATCGCGTTCCTGATCGAAGCCGCGGCCGCGCGCGCCTTCTCCGCGCGCAGTCCCTTGAGGACTCCGCTCTTCGCCGCGTTGTCGACCGTCTCGACTGCCGACAATGTCGGTACGAGGTAGGTGCCGCGCTCCGCCATCATCTTTGCCCCTTCCTCATCGAGGAACGAGCCATGCTCGATCGACGACACTCCGGCCTTCACCGCGAGCTTGATCCCTTCGGTTCCATGCGCATGTGCGGCAACCTTGCGATCGAGCTTGTGCGCTTCATCGACGAGCGCCTTCAGTTCCTCGAATGAATATTGCGTCGCTCCGACGGCATCGCCTTCCGACAGCACGCCGCCCGTCGCGCATACCTTGATGACATCGGCGCCGTACTTCACTTGATAGCGAACCGCCGCGCGCACTTCCTCCAACCCGTTGGCGATTCCTTCCCTGGGTCCGCGCTCGGCGATGCCTGGGCGATACCCGTTGTCGTCGCAATGGCCGCCCGTGATTCCAATCGCATAGCCGGCCGAGCGCATGCGTGGACCGGGCACATGGCTCTCGTTGATCGCCTGACGCAGCGCGAAGTCGTTGAAGTACGGCGCGCCGACGTTGCGCACGGTCGTGATGCCTGCGAGCAGTGTCTTCTGCGCAGCTTCGACTCCGCGAATCGCGCTGTAGCCTTCGAAATCGTGCACGTGCTCCGTGTCCCAGCCCGGCTCACCGAGAGGCCGGCCGATGAGATGCGTGTGCGCGTCGATGAAGCCGGGAAGGATCGTGGCATTGCCGAGGTCGATGATCTTCGCATTCGGCGGGATCGCGAGGCCGGCGCCGGCCGCCGTGATCGTGTCGCCATCGATGATGACGACCGCGTTCGCGATCGGCCCCGAGCCGGTTCCATCGATCATGTGCGCCGCCTTGATGGCGACGGTTTGCGCGTGCAGCGTCGTTGCGAGAAAGAGAAGAATCGCGAGTCTGCGCATCGCGCGATTGTAGGGCAGTGACGAGTGATGAGTGATGAGTAGCGAGTGATGAGTAGCGAGTGACGAGTGGAGTACCGAACTCGTCACTCGTCACTCGTCACTCGTCACTCGCCACTCGCCACTCGTCACTCGCCACTCGTCACTCGTCACTCGCTACTCCTCACTCGTTACTCTGCTACGCCGCTCTCCTCGGGCCCACATACACCGACTGGGGGCGAATGATCCGGTTGTCTTTCCGTTGCTCGAGACAGTGTGCGATCCATCCCGCGACGCGGCTGATCGAGAACGTCGGGGTGAACAGCGGCACCTCGAGTCCGAGGCCGTGGAGGAGGAGTGCGGTGTAGAACTCGACGTTGGTCTGCAGCTTGCGGCCCGGCTTGTACTCTTCGAGCAGGCGGATCGCTGTGGCTTCGACAGCTTTGGCGAGCTCGTAGAGATGCATGTCGCCGCCGCGCGTGAACATCCGCTCCGCCGCGGCCGCGAGCACGTCAGCACGTGGGTCGCGAACCTTGTAGACGCGATGGCCGAAGCCCATCAGCTTCTCTCCTGACTCGATCTTCGTTCGCAGGATTTCCTCGGCGCGCGACGCCTCGCCGATCTCGAAGACCATGTCGAGTGCAGGCCCTGGCGCGCCGCCATGCAGGGGACCCTTCATCGCGCCGAGTGCGCCCGTGATTGCTGAGACGAGATCGGATTCTGTCGAGGTGATGACGCGCGCGGTGAAGGTCGAGGCGGAAAGGCCGTGATCGATGACGGTATCGAAATAGGTCTCCATGCCGCGCACGCGTTCCGCGTCGGGCACTTCGCCGCTCAGCATGTAGAGATAGTTCGCGACGTGCGATAGCTCCGCATGCGGCGCGATCGGCTCGCGATCGTTGAGCAGGTGCCAGTAGCTGGCGACGATCGTCGGGAACGTGGCGACGAGATTCATCGCCTCATCGCCGTTCATCAGCGAAACTGTCCCCGCGGCAATGCGCAGCGCGTCCATCACCGGCAGCTTTGCCTGCGCGCAGCTGCGCAATAGCGCCAGCGTTGCATGTGGAATCGTGCGTCTCTCGGCGAGCGCTGCGCGGAACGCCGCCTGTTCCCGATCGTTCGGGACTTCTCCATGCCAGAGGAGCCATACGGTTTCTTCGAACGAGAGCGTCGTCGCCAGTTCCGAGACGTCGAAGCCGCCGATGATCAGTTCTCCGTTTTGTCCGTCCACCATGCTCAGTCGCGTTTCGGCGGCGACGACGCCTTCCAGACCCTTGTTCGTGTTCATGAGTCCAAACTAGGTTTCGTGGATGAAATAGTCAATATTGATTGTAGAATCAATGTATGTGGATCTCCGCCGCCGATGCCGCCCGCCGTCTCAAAGTCAGCCGGCAGACGCTTTACGCCTATGTCAGCCGCGGCTTCCTCCGCTCCGAGGCGGTGCCGGGACGGCCGCGAGTGCGGCGGTATTCGAGTGAGGATGTGGAGCGGATGCGGCGCCGCAGCGAAGAGCGCCGCGATCCCGGCAAAGCGGCTGGCAATGCCCTTCAGTGGGGCATGCCGATTCTCGAGTCATCGATCAGTCTCATCGCCAACGGGCGGCTCTACTATCGCGGGCACGACGTGGGCGAGCTCGCGCGGTCGCGAACGATCGAGGAGGTTGCGTCGCTCATCTGGGCCGGCGCGTTCGGCTCCGACTTCAGCGAAACGTCGCTGCACGTGGTCGCCGGCGGCAGGAGTGCAGAGGGATTGCCCTTCGTGACTCGCGCGCAGGCGATGCTGCCGCTCGTCTCGGTGCGCGATCCTCTCGCACTCGATCTGCGCACTGCTGCGGTCACCCAAACCGGCTGGCGGATCGTCAATCTGTTGACCAGTATTGCCGCCGAGTCCTCCCGGATCGGAGAGACGATCGAGCAGACTCTCGTCAGCGCCTGGAAACCGAAAGGCGCCAGCGCGGCCGTGGTGCTTCGCGCGGCGCTCATCTGTTGCGCCGATCACGAGCTGAACGTCTCCGCGTTCACCGCACGCTGCGTGGCCTCCTCGGGCGCGAATCCATACTCGGTGGTCGTCGGTGCGCTCGCCGCGATCGAAGGAGTCAAACATGGCGGCGCGAGTGCGCGTGTCGAAGGGCTCCTGCACGAGGTGCGGAGCGCTCGCGACCTGCGCCGTGCGTTGACCGCACGCCTGCGCCGCGGCGAAAAGCTCGAAGGCTTCGGCCATCCGCTCTATCGCGATGGCGATCCGCGTGCGCAGGTTCTCTTCGAGCTCCTGCGTGAGCATTATCCGAAATCGAAGGAGCTCGCCTTCGCACTCGAGGTCTCCTCCGCCTGTGAAGACATCCTCGGCGAGAAGCCGACGATCGACTACGCGCTCGTCGCGCTCACACAGACGCTGAAGCTGGAAGAAGGAACACCGCTCACGCTCTTCGCGCTGGGCCGCTCGATCGGATGGCTCGGTCATGCGATCGAGCAGTACGCGAATGACGCGATGATCCGCCCGCGCGCGAAATACGTGGGGCCAATGCCGTAGGCAAGGCGCGCATAATGTCGGCTGTCGTGTCCGACACGGAGCCCGACATCACGCAGCGCCTCGATGGCGAAGCGAGACCAGCTCGCGATACGGCCTCGATCCCTGCATACCTTTTCGGCTGGGAGCGGTACATTCTCAAGTGCCGCCTCGGTGCGGGCGGCATGGGGGAAGTCTTCGAGGCCTGGGATCCGCGCCTCGGCCGCTTCGTCGCGCTGAAGTTTCTCTCCAGCAGTCACCCCGAGACCCTCGAGCGTTTCGAGCGCGAGGCACGCGCGCAGGCGCGCATCGATCATCCCGCGATCTGCAAGGTGTTCGAAGTCGGCGAGGTTGCGGGGCGGCATTACATCGCGATGCAGGAGATTCACGGCGAGACACTCGATCGCGTCGCGCACAAACTCTCCTTCGAGCAGAAGATCAATCTCGTGCGCGAGCTTGCCGAAGCGATGCACAGCGCACATCGCCTCGGCCTGATTCATCGCGATCTCAAGCCGGGCAACATCCTCGTCGAGCAGCACGAGGATGGCTCGTTCCGTCCGTTCATCGTCGACTTCGGACTCGCGCGCGATCAGCAATCGCAGGGGGCGACGATCTCCGGCACGATTGCAGGAACCGTCGGCTACATGTCGCCGGAGCAGGCGCGCGGCCGCTTCGAAGAGCTCGACCGTCGCACCGACGTCTACAACCTCGGCGTCATCCTCTTCGAGCTGCTCGTGCGTCAGCCGCCCTTCGAGTTCACGAGCATTGCCGATGCGATCGTCCGCTTGCAGAAAGAAGAGTCGCCATCGCTGCGCAGCGTGGATCGCGGTGTTCCCGCTGATCTCGACACGATCGTCGGCAAGGCGATGGATCGCGATTCCGCGCGGCGCTATGAGTCGGCGCACGCGATGGCGGAGGATCTGCGCCGGTTCCTCGACGGCGAGCCGATCGTCGCGCGCCGCTCCAGCATGATCTATCGCGTGCGGACGCGCGTGCGGAAGCATCGCGGCATCGCCATCGTCATCGCGGTCGCCTGTGTGCTGCTGCTGATCGCCGGCGCATACGCGATTCGCGAACGCTGGCTCGCCGATCAACGCACGGAGCTCGCGCAGCGGTTCGGGATGGAGGTGAAGGAGATCGATCTGCTGAGCCGCGTCGTCAGTATGCTTCCTCCCGAGCGAAGCGTTCCGCTGCGAACGTTCGTGGTGCCGCGAATGAATCGCATCCGCACGGAGATGAAACGCAACGGAACGATCTCCGAGGGGCCGGGATCCTATGCGCTCGCGCGCGGCGCGATTGTGCTTGGCTCGTTTCGCGATGCATGGAGCCAGCTCGAGAACGCGCGGCGCGTTCATTACGACACGCCTGATGTTCACTATGCACGCGGCCAGGTGCTGAGCCATTTCTACGAAGAAGCGTTGTCGCGAGCCGACGCGATCAGCGACGCGCAGATGCGCAAGAGTGCGCTAAGAGACGCGGCATCGCGGTATCGCACGAATGCGATTCAGGAGTTTCAACTTGCCTCCGGTGCGACGACTGATCGACCGGAGCTTCTGCGTGCACAACTCGCATTGCAGGAAGAGCGTTATGACGAGGCGATTGCGTTCGCGGGGCGCGCGGCGATGCAGGCGCCCTGGCTCTACGAAACCGCGCTCGTCGAGGCGAACGCATTCGAGGCTCGCGGGTGGGCAGCGGTCGAAGCGGGCGATCTCGACCAGGGAGCAAAGTCGCTTGCGGCAGCCGCGGAGCGCCTCGAGCGTGCAACAGAAATCGCGCGCGGCGATGCGTTCCTCCACGCCGAGAGCTGCCGCGTGCGGAACCGCATTCTTCATCTCACGCGTTTTCAGCGCCGGCTCACGGATGACGACATCGCGCACGCGGCCGCGCCGTGTGACCTTGCCTCGCGGCTCGATCCGCAGATGGCCACTTCGTGGATCTGGCGCGGCTCGATCTACGACGTCGTTGCCGAAGACATGCTGCGCCACGGCTCGGACCCGACTGCGTATGCACATCAGGCGATCGAGTCGATGCGGCACGCGATCGCTCTCGATCCGAATGAACCGGGCGCGCATTCCGGTCTTGGACGCGCCATCATGATTCAGGCGCGCTGGGGAAGTCCGCGCGGAGTCGATCCGCGGCCGATGGCCGAAGTGGCCGTGGCTTCGCTGGAGCGATCACTCCAACTCGATCCGCACGAGACCGACAATCGCCTGACGCTGGCGAATGCGTGGCTCACGCGAGGTGAATACGAGAATCGCATCGGACTCGATTCACGCGCGTCGTTGACGAAGGCGATCGAGGAGGCGAAACGCGGACTCGCGCCGGATCCGAACATGTTTCTCATCCACAACGTCATCGGCAATACGTACAACACGCTCGCGGATCGGGAGGCGGCGCGCGGCGGCGATCCACGAGCTGCGATTGCCGAAGCCGCCAGGGCATTCGAGCATGCGGCCGCGCTGAATCCGCGTGCAAGCCTCGTGTTCAACAATCAGGGCAACACGTGGCTGACGCTCGCCGAATATCTCGCGGGGCGGAGTGAGCCGATCGGCGACGCGATTGCCAAAGCCGAAACGAATTACAGAAAGGCCATGGAGATCCGTCCCGATTACGCGTTGGCCTGGTACAACATCGGATACAGCGAACGGCTGCGGGCCCTCGACCTTTTGAGGCACAAGCGCGATCCGATGCCCGCGTTACTCAGTGCGCGCGAAGCACTTGATCATTACGACGCGGCCAGTCCCGGCGATGCTGATGCAGTGGTGGAGCGCGTGCGTGCGGCGGTCGTCGAAGCACGCTGGCGAATCCTTGGCCATCAGGATCCGCGAGCGGCGTTTGCCGAGGCGAATCGCGCCGCGGAGAGGGCGCTGGCCATCGATTCGAAGACGATCAACGCAATCGTTGCACGCGCCGATGCCGCACGCTGGGAGGCCGAGTGGTCACAAAAGCCCGCCGATGTGCAGAAGGGGCTGCAACGCGTGGTTGAGATCAAGGCGGTGGATCCGGCGAACGCAGAGGCCATGGCGATCGAAGCCGCTTTGCTCGAGCTCGACGCCCGGACGAGATACCCCGAATCTGCGGAGGCACTGCGAAAGCGTGCGAGCGAACTGTTGGAACAGGCGTTCAAGGCACGCCCGTCGTTGCGTCCTGACTACTAGGCCATGACAGCGAATCCGGCGATGCCTAGTTCCTTCTCCCCTCCGCGAGGGGAGAAGGTGCGCGGAGCGCGGATGAGGGGGTCTGCGGCTCACACGAAAACCGCCCCTCATCCGCCCTTCGGAGTATCTCAGGCCCGCTCGGGATGACGAAGCTGTCCCACTGGGCGGTCCGCTCGGTGCAGATCTAACTCAGCGCTGCATCTGGCTCACGATCTCGAAATACTTGGCGAAGGCAACCATCCCGCCGCTGGCCTGCCGCCAGTCGAAGTTCTCGTTCGGCGCGTGATAGCCGTGCTCCGGCAGGGAGAGACCGAGGAAGAGAACGGGGCAGCGGAGGACCTTCTCGACGGAGACGACGGCGCCGATCGAGCCGCCTTCGCGCACGAAGACCGGATTGCGGCCGAACGCGAACTTCATCGCGGCGCGCACCGCATCCGGAAGCGGTCCGGTCGTCGGCGCCTTGAACGGATACATCGCGGCCTCGTGCTCGATCTTCACATCCGGATTGTGTTCCTTGATGAACTGCTTCAGGAGCTTGAGGATTCTTTTCGGATCCTGATCCGCAACGAGGCGGCAGGAGATCTTCACCGAGGCTCGCGGCGGAATGACCGTCTTGATGCCAGGGCCCGTGTAGCCGCCCGTCATGCCGTGGACTTCGAACGTCGGCATCGCCCAGAGCCGCTTCATGACATCGACTGGATCGTCGCTGCGAAGGGACTTGAAGAGGTGATCCTTCTTGAACGCCTTGATCGAGAAGCCTGAGTTCTTGAACTCCTGCAGCTCCTGTCGCGTCGGCGGGACGACGTCATCGTAGAAACCTTTGATCTTGACTCTGCCTGTCGTCGCGTCGTGCATCTCACTGACGAGCTTCATCAGCTCCGCGAGCGGATTGCGTGCGGCGCCGCCCGCCGTGCCGGAGTGCTGGTCGGTCGTTCCGGTTTCCAGCGCCAGCTCGAAGCCCTGCAGGCCGCGCAATCCCGCGGGACATGCCGGCTGCTGGCGCGACACCCAGATCGTGTCGCTCACGATGAGGTGATCGGTCTTGACGCGCTCCGCATGTTTCTTGATGCCCGCTTCGAAATTCGGCGAGCCGATTTCTTCCTCGAGCTCCCACAGCACGCGAAGATTCGCGCGCACGCCGGCCTCGCGCGCTGCCTTGATTCCCCACAGAGCGGCGAGTGCCGGACCCTTGTCGTCCGTCGTGCCGCGGCCGAGGTAACGATCGCCCGATTTGGTGAAGACGAAGGGATCGCTGGTCCACGGCTCGGTCTCGCGCGAGGCGGGCTGCACGTCGAGATGGTTGTAGACCGTCACGGTCGGTGCACTCGGATCGACATCGAAGCGGCCATGCACCAGCGGATAGCCGCCATCGGTGTCGAGGATGTCCGCTTCTCCGCCGAGACTGCGGAGAAGATCGGCCGCGCACTCGGCCATCTTCTGGATGTCGCCGGCGCGTTCCGGTTCCGAAGAAACCGTCGGAATCTCGACGAACTGCTTCAGCGTCGATTCGTAGCGCTCGCGTTCGTTGCGGGAAAAAGCAAGAAGTGACTTCTTGTCGAGATTCATGCGGGGCGAATTCTATCCTGCGTCGTTGAGCAGCAACACGATCTCGAGCAATCGCATGTCCGTGTTTGCGCCATGGGCGACACGATATTCCTCACCCTCGAGTTGGATCAGCTTCAGGCGATTCAGATCGCCGCGGCTGATGCCGTGCCGTTTTGCGAATCCCATCCAATCGGCTGGGACATCGGACTCGATCTCGCTTTCGGACAGCAGCGGCTCGCCCGCGCAATTGAGATGCTCGCATCCGAACTGCTCCGCGCATTGGGGGCAGGGCGGCGGATCGTTGAAGTCCGCAAGCTCGCTCTCGGTGAGCACGCGCATGACCCCGCCGCGTTTTTCGCGCACGTACTGCAGACCGCTTTCGCTTTTCGACAGAATGTCGAAGCGCTCCGATTTCTGCTCTGGCATGATGCGCATCGTAATGCGCGACCTCGACCTCGGCAACGGCATTCTCGTCCCGGCTCAACTGCTCAGAGCGGTGACCTCCCGCAGCGGAGGGCCGGGCGGACAGAACGTCAACAAAGTGGAGTCGCGGGTCACCATCGAAGTCGATCTCCCGGTCCTGCCGCTCACCGACGAACAGCAGGCACTTCTGCGCACGCGGCTCGCGGGACGGATCAACAAAGATGATGTGCTGCGCGTGACGTCGCAAGCCGAACGCAGTCAGCTCGCGAATCGCGATCGCGCGCTGGCGCGCATGGAAGAACTGCTGCGCGAGGCGCTCATCGTGCAGAAGAAGCGCAAGAAGACGAAGGCCTCGAAGGCACAGAAAGAAAGGCGGATCGAGGAAAAGAAGAGAAGAGGGGAGACGAAGAAGTTGCGCCGGACGCCCACGTAAGTCCCGAGCGAAGTCGAGGGACCAGGGGCCACACCGCGACGGTCATTCTCGAGGCGCAGCGCCTGAGGCCACATTTCTCCGGCGCCGTCGTTGATCCCTCGACTTCGCCCGGGATCTAATGCACCCGTCATGCGAAATCTGCTGCTCCTGCTCGCACTCGCCACGCCTCTTCTCGCCCAGGACTACGACAAGACCGTCACCGACATCCTCACGAAGTCCGGCGTCCCCAGCGCATCGATCGCGATCGTGCGCGACGGCAGGATACTCTAAGAACACGCCTCCGGTCAGGCACGTCTCGAACCGC
>CAZKID010000105.1:9327-14177 GCA_964552405.1 uncultured Thermoanaerobaculia bacterium | reverse complement strand
ACGAAGCCGACCACATGCTCGACCTCGGCTTCCTCCCGCAGATGCGCGACATCCTTCGCAAGCTTCCTCGCGCACGCCAGACGATGATGTTCTCCGCGACGATGCCGGAGTCGATCGAGATGATCGCCCGCGACTTCATGAATGAGCCGGTGCGAATCGACATCATGCCGCAGGGCGCCGCCGAAGGAATCAGTCACCGGTTGTATCTGGTGAAGCTGGAGAACAAGCGCCCCGCGCTGCTCGCGCTGCTGCTGCAGGAGCTCGGCTCGACGCTCGTGTTCGCGCGACGCAAGATCGACGCGGACTGGCTGTTCCATATCCTCGAACGGCAGGGACATCCGGTCACGCGCATCCACTCCGATCTCTCGCAGGGAAAGCGCGTCGCGAATCTGGAGAAGTTCCGCACGGGCCAGCACCGCATCCTCGTCGCAACCGACATCGCCGGACGCGGCATCGACATCCCCGGCATCCAGCAAGTGATCAACTTCGACATCCCGGAGACGGTGGAGGACTACATCCATCGCAGCGGCCGCACCGCGCGCGGCAGCGCGGTCGGCACGGTGTCGACGATCGCGACCTGGCAGGACATGCAGATGATCCGCAACATCGAAACTGCCCTCGGCGAAAAGATTCCGCGCTGCACTGTGGCAGGAGTCGAGCCGGAAGTGGAGCTGGAGAAGAAGACGGTCACGCGGGAGCGGCGGCGGGTGTGATTGGACACGCGGGCTCGCGGCTACGCAACCGCGTAACCAATTACGCGCTTCGCCGCGCTAATCGCCTCTCATACATCTTCTGATCCGCGATCCGCATCGCCTCTTCCAGCGTGCGATCGTTGCCGAACTCCGCGCCGCCCCACGAGACTTCGAATCGCAGCGTACGTTCGCCGAGGAGCATCTCGACTCCTTCGCTGAGGGGCGACAGACGTTCGTTGACCACTTCGATCGTGGAATTCGGAACGACGATGAGGAACTCGTCGCCGCCCCAGCGAAACAGCAGATCGTCAGCGCGGATGCGCGCGCGGATCGCGTTGGCCGCCGTGCGAATCGCCAGGTCACCGGCGTCGTGTCCGATCTCGTCATTGATCTGTTTCAGATGATCGATGTCGAGCATGATCGCAACGCCGGTCATCCCGCGCGGCATCGCCAGGAACGCATGCCGGCTGAGCGCCTCGGTCAGCGGATCGGTGTGCAGCTTGTGCTGCAGCTGATCGCGGGCAACGGAGAGCGCAGTCACCGCATCCTTCAGCTCACGGCTCGCCTCCTCGGTGATGAACAGGATCATGCCGAAGCCGAGGATGATGCAGCCGAGAAGATCGGCCAGGGAGGAGTAACTGAGAAACGGCAGATTCCAGCCGTTGGTGACCATGGCGAAGAGCGGGACGTAGGCCGCGTACGCGATGGTCATCGCCGCGAGAGCGAACCGCATCGACTGCCAGCCGACTTGCCTGCGATTGGGATGGGTGCTGCCGAGCGTTAGGAACGAGATGAAGGCACCGATCGAGACCGCGGCCGCCTGCCCAACGAAGACATCGTTGAACGAGCGGGCGAATTTCATCGGCACCGCGGCGAGGAGGATTGCCGCGGGCGCGCAATAAAAGAAATAGCGAATGCGAACGTGCGTGCCATCAGCGAGCTCGCGCGATCCCGCATAGAGCAGTCCAAGGAAGGCCCACTCCGCAACGAGGTAAACCATCCAGAAGATGCGGAGGTGTGACGTGATGAAAATGCGTACGGAGGCCAGCGCGACGAACATCGCCAGCCACGCCAGCGACCAGTTGCGCGCATATCGCCAGGAGAACATGCGCCCGAGCTGCGCCATCATCAGAGCGAGCAGCAGACTGCCCGCTGTCTGAAACGACACGGCTACCGTCGAGAAATCGGCCATGACCTTTGGACCCGTACTTAGTGTGGAGGGAAGGCGGGCAGGAAAATGTAAGCAGGATCACAAAGCAGGCAGCAGGCAGCAGGCAACAGACAGCAGGCAGCAGGCAGCAGACAGCAGGGGCTACGGTTTCCCACCCTGCTATCTGATATCTGTTATCTGCTGTCTGCTATCTGCTATCTGCTATCTGCCTGCTATCTGCTGTCTGCTGCCTGCTGCCTGGGCCCTGCTGCCTGCTGGCTGCTGTTGCTGTCTGCTGCCTGCTGCCTGCTGTCTGCTGTCTGCTGTCTGCTGTCTGCTGCCTGCTGCCTGCTACCTGCCCGCCCACCTCACTCCAACCCGAATCGCCCGTGTTTGTCCCAGCGTGATCACCGGTGTCGCGCCCGCCTCGACGCGGCGATTGAAGATGTTCTCCGCGCTCACGGCGAACCAGCCGCGCGAAACGAAGACATCCGTCACGATGTACGACCGCAGCGGGAACTGATTGAGATCGTCATCGAACTGCCGCGACGACCAGCGGGTCTGCATCCCGAAAGAGCTAACCATCCATTGCAGCGTCGCCTGATGGCGGGCGACCTGCGGAATCCGCTTCCCATTCACATCCGTGTCGGTGAAGAGATAGCCGGCCGACAGGCGCATGTCGCGCGGCAGGCGCCATTCCCCTTCCACCTCCGCGCCGCGCGAGCGCGACGTTCCGGCGTTCTGCCGCCGGCGCGTGATGAGCGACGGCGTCGTCGACAGCGTCACATTCGCGATCGTGTCCTCCATCGACATCGAGAAGAGCGTCGCACGCAGCCAGCGCCAGCGCGCGCCGGCCTCGAGCGCCTCGAGGTGCTCGGGCGTCAGCTCCGCATTCGCCAGCGTCTGCACGTTGCCGACGCGGAAACCGCGATAAAGCTCATTGAGCGCCGGCGCGCGGAACGCGCGATACGCGCTCGCCGTCAGCGAGAGCTCGTTCGAGGCGCGATAGATCATCGAAAGGCGCGGGCTCGTTGCCGTTTCATGATCGCGCCAGGAATCGACGCGCAGCGCGGCGGTGATGCCCAGGCGGTCGGTCGCGGCGATGACGTCTTCGACGAAGGCGCCGCCGATCTGCTGCTCGCCGCCATGGACCACATGCGTCACCTTGCCGCTCACAGCGTATTGCAGCTCATCGCTCTTGCCGTGCACATCGCGCCAATCGCCGCCGAGGAGGAGCGCGTGGTGATTGCCGAGGGGCAGCGACCATTGCGCACTTCCGCCGAGGCTGCGCGACGGCACACGCTGATCGACAGTCAGACGCTCCGTCGAACGATCGGCCGCAATCGCGGAGAAGATCTGGCGATAGTCCTGATGCGATGCATACCCGCGCAGCGACAGCGCATTCCGATCGAAGCCGGCCGCGAGCTGGCGGAGGAACGTGTCGTTGGTCTGCAGCGGAGTCCCGTTGTTGCGCGACTCCGCATAGCGCGACGCGCGGAGAAAGAACGGACCTGCGAGTGCGGTGAGGTCGAGGACCGAGTGGTGTCCGCCGGCCTGACGATCCACTGCACCACGTTGTTCCGCCGGAACGAGCACGTAGCCGTCGGTGGTCAGCCAATCCGCGGCAATGCGAAGGTGGGGCAACGCTGCATACATCGACGCGTTGCCGGTGCCCTGCGTGCCGGCCGAGACATCGATGTCGATCGCATGTTCGTCACGCCGCCGGATGAACTGCACGACACCGCTCACCGCACCGTTGCCGTAGAGATCCGATGCGCCGCCGCGCAACACCTCGACGCGCGACAGCGCCTCGCGCGGAACACGGCCCCAATAGACCCAGCCACCGAATGGATCATTGAGAGGAATGCCGTCGTCGAGAACGATCGCGCGCGATGCGCCGCTCGCACCGATTCCGCGCAGCGAAACGCCTTGCGAGGTCGGATTCGCGGTCCGGCTTCCCGTGCGGCGAAAAAGTGTGAAGCCGGGCACCTGCCGCAATGCATCGTCGATGGTCGTCGCGTGCTCGGTCTCGTGCTTGTCGAGCACGACGACGCTTGCCGGCGTGTCGGCCAGCCGCGTCTCAGTACGCGTCGCGGTAACGGTGATTTCCTCCGCTGTCTGCGCCATGAGAGGAAGCGCCAGCAAGAGGAGAAGCACGAGGATTGGTCGCGCGGTTTCGCGGGCTCGCGGGCTCGCGGTGGGGAACCGGCGTGCCAGGACCCCGGTGCCCCAGCGCCTCAGCGCCCGCGAGACCCAAATACAATCCACAGCCATGACCTTCTCCCCCGCCTGGTGGCTACGCAACCCGCACGCCCAGACCGTTTGGGGGCGCGTCGTCCGCTCGCGGCAACTCGTGAACTTTCGACGGGAGATCGTATCAACACCGGATGGCGATGAGTTGGCGCTCGATCATCTCGACGCGGCTAACCCGCCGCTGCACTTCATCCTGATGCACGGGCTGGAGGGAAGCTCGCGCTCGGTCTACATGCAGGGAATTCTCGATCTTCTCGCACGGCGCGGCTGTTCGGCGACGGCAATCAACTTTCGCTCCTGCGCGCGCGAACCGGACCATTTCAATCGCCGGCCGCGCTTCTACCACTCCGGCGAGACGAGCGACTTCGATTTCGTCGCGCGCATGCTCGCTGCGCGGCTCTCGACTCCGGTCGTCGCGTTCGGCGCATCGCTGGGCGGCAACGTGCTGCTCAAGTGGCTGGGCGAGCATGCAGGTGAGACGATCCTCACCGCTGCTGCCACCGTCTCTGTTCCCTACGACCTCGGCGCCGGCGCGAAGTACCTCGATGAGAATCCGATCGGCCGCCTCTACGTGGTCAATCCTGGCTTGGATCTGTCGCGGCAGTCGCCGATTTCATTCTTCAAGCGGATCTTGCCGTTTTCCCTGGTCCGCTAATTCGGTGACACCGACCTACGATTCACTTTGATGTCATTCCGGGGCGCGCAAAGCGCGAACCCGGAATCTCGAGGTTTTCAAGCGATGTGCCGGATTTGCG
>CAZKID010000105.1:1161-9317 GCA_964552405.1 uncultured Thermoanaerobaculia bacterium | reverse complement strand
CCTCCGAACGCTCAAGCGCAAGGTCGCGCGCATGGTGAGCGAACATCCGGCGATCGAGCTCGATCTCGCTCGCGCGATGAACGCGAAGTCGTTTCGTGCATTCGACGATGCAGCAACGGCGCCGCTGCACGGATTCGAGAACGCGCAGGACTACTACACGCGCTCGAGCTCGCTGCAGTTCCTGTCGCGCATCACGGTGCCGACGCTCTGCCTGAGCGCGAAGGACGACCCGTTCCTGCCGCCCGATGTACTGCCGCGCGCACAAGCCACAGCATCGCCGGCCGTGACGTTCCTCGTGACCGAGCACGGCGGACACGTCGGCTTCGTGATGGGCCCGGCGCCATGGCTCGCGACGTATTGGGCGGAGCAGAGAATCGTGGAGTGGCTCTTCGCCTTTGCCGGGCGGAATGATTACGGGCGAAAAACGCGACCCGTCAGCTAGGGAGCCTCTTCACAGGTTGTGAAGAGCTCCCCACTTTGGGGACCGCGTCAAATTGTTACGTTCAAACCTCGGAACGTCGCCGAGCTGCCTGCCATTGCTGTTGAAGGCCAAGCTCCGAAACCCAATGTTCGATGTACGGAACATCCAAAGCGGAACCGCGAAGCCGAATGATTCCTGCGGCATCCTCGAGCTGTCGCTCGGACTCACCGAGCTTCGCCCACTCGAGCTTGGCGATGAGGACATCTTCGGGACTCGCGACCGAGAGCCGCAGGTCTCCCACTTCGTGCTCTCTGCGGCGCGAGAACTCGGTTTCACTGAAGGGGCGCGCCTTGCGCATGATGAAATCGATTCTCCAGCCTGAGCGAAAATCGATGATGTTGAACATGCTCCGCTGGTCAAACGCCTCGAGCGCGTCTTCTTCCACCGCGTAGTACTGATCCTGTGGGAACTGCCGGATGAGCGTGGCGAGTTGGTCGCGAGCGGGCGCGATGACGATGTCGATGTCTTTCGAAGCGCGGGGCTCGCCCCAGACAGAGCTGGCGAAGGAACCAGTAATCATGTAGGGAATGCCAGCGACCGCCAGCGCATGCTGGACGGCACGAAAGACGTCTTCAACGCTCACGTCGAGGAATCACCCCATAGAGCATTTCGACGAATGCGCGAGAAAAGTCTTCGGCATCACTTCCCGACAGGCGAGACCTCAGCCCGGCAGCCGCGAGCTCATGCACGAAATCGCTCATCTCGATGGCAGCCTGAAAACGCTCCGAGGCAGTTTGCTTCCGGAAGATCTGAAGCTGGATCTCGCGGGCGCGTGTCGTCGTGTCGAACGGAGGCACGCAACGAACGTTACCACTGCTCGCTGTTTCGGTCCGCGCTTTCCTCGCCGAGGGATCGCCAACACCTTTGTCGGCCCACCTGCTGCCTGCTGCCTGCTGTCTGCTGCCTAACTTTGTTAGCATCCGCCCCCAATGTTGCGAGGAAACTTCGCCGCCTTCATCGCCGAGCGCCATCCCTTCGCGTTCCGCGCCGCCGTCATCGCGCTCGAGCAAGCCATCGGCAATACCGCGCTCGATGAGCGCGATGGATTCGCCATCGACGCGCTCCGCCCGCCGCTGCGCTCCGCACTCGAGCAGCAGCTCAGCGAGGCGATCGTTCCGGCCTCGCCGATTCAGGATCGCGTTCCGGAAACCACGCCCGGCACTTCCCTCAACCACCGGCTGCACCAGGCGGTCATCGACGTCATCGATGACTGCGATGGATTCCTCCGCCGCGCCGCCATCGCCGCCTCGCTTTCGAACGACGAGAAGCGCGAGATCCTCCGCGGCATGCTCCTCACGCGCGCGACCGACAACCGCCTCAAGCAATTCTTCTCCGGCGGCGATGTCCGCTACGGCAACGCCTCGTTCCAGGGAAAAGGCTTTCGCTCGCTCGGCCAGGAAGCGATCTACGCGTCCGCGATTCGCTTGCGCCGCGGTCCCGGCGGCGACGTCATCTCTCCGATGATCCGCGACCTCGGCGCCGTCCTCGCGATGCACAACTCCCGCGACACCGTCCGCATGGTCCTCAGCGCGCAGATGGCGAAGGCCGGTCCGCCGATGAACGGAAAAGATCTGCACGTCGGCGATTGGGAGCACGGCATCCTCCCCGCGATGGCACCGCTCGGCTCCCCCGCACTCGCGATCGCCGGCATCGCGATGGCGTTCGCGCTCGACCAGAACGATCGAATCGCCGTCACCTTCGTCGGCGAAGGCGCCACCTCCCTCGGCGAATGGCACGAGGCAATCAACGCCTGCGCCGCACGCAAACTGCCGGCGATCTTCTGCGTGCAGAACAATCAGACCGCGCTCTCGACGACGGTGCCCGAGCAGTCTTCCGTGCGCGTCTTTGCCGACAAGGCAATCGGCTACGGCATCCCCGCCGTCACGATCGACGGCACGGACCCCGAAGCGATTGCTGCAGCGTTTGGTTGGGCTGCAGAACGCGCACGTGCCGGCCTCGGCCCCGCGCTCATCGAGCTCGTGGCGATGCGCATGTGCGGTCATGCCCATCACGACGACATGCTCTACCTCGGCAAAGACCCGCAGCCGTCGTGGAACTATCCGCAGCTCACCGAGGCGGGCTACGCCAACAGGGAGCTGTACGAGTTCTGGTCAGAGCGCGATCCGATTGCGACGTATGCCGCGAAGCTCGAATGGGACGGCGTGCTCGCGGAGGGGGAGCTCGAGGCATGGAAGCGCGAGCTCGAGTCGCTCGTCGAAGAAGAGGCGCGGAAGGTGATCGAAGCGCCGTGGCCTGACGGAGCACTCGCGGGTGAAGGCGTACTGGCGGATGAGCCGCGGCGTGCGCGGGTTGAAGTGCTCGATGACGCGCAGAGACGCCGACAGGCGGGGGCGCCAGGACAGGCGGGGGCGCCTGTCCTACACGTGGAAGAGGCGCCGCCGTTCGATCCGAAGGGGCGGACGTTTCTCGATGCGGTCATGCTCGGCGTAGGCGACGTGCTGCGCAACGATCCGCGCGCCTTCGTCTACGGCGAAGATGTCGGCGGCAAGTACGGCAACGCGTTTCTGCTGCTCAAGCCGCTGCTCAAGGACTTCAGCGATCGCATCATCAACTCGATTCTCAGCGAAGCAGCGACAGTCGGCGTCTGCATCGGCGCAGCGCTGGCAGGCCGGCGTCCCATCGGCGAGATTCAATTCAACGACTTCATCGCGACCGGCTTCAATCCGCTCGTCAACAACGCGGCGAAGGCCCGCTATCGTTGGGGCGCATCGGTTCCCATGGTGCTGCGCCTGCCGTGGGGCGGCCTGCGTCACGCCGGGCCGTATCACTCGCAGAACACCGAGGCATGGTTCTATCGGGTGCCGGGATTGAAGATCGTGGCGCCGTCGACGCCGCACGATGCCCGCGCGCTGATGTCGAGCGCAGCGGCGGATCCTGATCCCGTTCTCTATTACGAACACATCGCGCTCTATCGCGATCCGCGCGTGAAGCAGCTGCTCGGGGACGAAGCGCCGGCGCCGATGCCGATCGGCCGCGCGGCATTGCGCCGCGATGGCGCTGACCTCGCGATCATTTCCTACGGCGCGTACGTACACGTGGCGATGCGCGTGGCGGAGGAGCTGTCGCAATCGGGACACGAGGCGTCGGTCCTCGATCTTCGCTCGCTGATGCCGCTCGATCGCGACGCGATCCTCGCCCTAACCAGACGTTGCAACCGTGTGTTGATCGTGCACGAAGACACGCGCACCGGCTCGATCGGTGAGTCGATCGCGGCGGTGATCCAGGAAGAGGCGTTCGAGTTTCTCGACGCACCGGTGCGGATCATCGGAGCGCTCGACACGCCTGTGCCGTACTCGCCGCCATTGGAGGATGTGTTTCTCCCGAACGAGGAGCAGATCGAGCGCGCCGCGCGACTGTTGATTTCGTATTGATGTAGACGCACGCCGAAGGCGTGCAAGGAACATAGCCAGTGGCGCGCCGCGCCACTGGACACCACGGCGCCCCTCTCGCATTTCCGGTGGTGACGCGATGCGTCACCACCGGCTATTCTCCTTTGCCCCTTCGGGGCGCGTCACTCCAGCCGTACGATCGTGTCACTGCTCCCGTTGTCCGTGATGATCACGAACGGCACGATCGAGCCCTTCCCTCCGGTCACCTCGATCTGCAGCGCGAGGCCGTGCAGATCGCTGAAATTCGTGTCGCGCGCGTCGCCCGCCATCGAGCGGAGCAGCTCCGCTTCCAGGATCTGCTGGCGCGGCGACAGCGTGAACGTGCGCGACAGCACGGCGCTCGTCACCGACTTCGCCTGCGTCACGGTCACGCTCGCGCGAACCGTCACGCTCTCGCCGCTCGTCTCGGTGAAGCCGTAGCTCGTGCGGAACGTCGACGGTTTCGCCGAGGCCACGGTCGCTGCGGTCGAATCCTCGAGGTCGGCGAAGATCTGCGATTGGCCAACCCGCAATCCCGTTCCCGCGGAGATGACCGGAATCGCGCTGCCGAATGTCCCCGCTGCGGTTCGATAGTCGCGCGCCGACACCACGAGCTGTCCGCGAACCGGCGCGACCACGATGTGTCCGCTTGCACCGGGAGAGGCGACATCGCTCATCGTGATCGTCTTCTTCGACGGCACGGTGATGTCACGCTCGCTCACCTGTCCGCTCGCCGTGATCACCTGCACCTTCGCCTCGACTTGCGTTGCACTCGGATTGAAGATGGTGAGATCGGTCGTTGGGTTCGCGGCCGTGGCATGCGGCGCAGCGCGGCGCCTCCCGCCGCCACCCGACGACGCTCTCCCCTCCGCGAACGGAATCCTCACTGCCTCGGTCAACTGATAGTCGTTGAGACGGCTCCAGTCGATGACACTCCAGGTGTCGCCGCTCGTCTCATCGCTCACGCGCGCGTACGCGGCGATGCGTCCGGCGAACCCAGCGAGGCTGGTCACGGTCGCGGTCACCGCATTCGCAGGCACCGCACCACGAAGCTCGAGCAGCCCGAACGGCGTGAGCGTTTCCGTTCGCGGTGCTCCGACTGCCGCACCATTGGCGTCGAGAAAATCAATGCGCACGCTGGAAGGACCACCCGCGGTTTCCTGCAGATAGAGATCCGCGCCGCCACGCACACCAGTGAGATACGTGACCTGACTCGCGCTGGCGGAGCGATCGGAGCGGAACACCGGCACGTCGCCGATCGAAGTCCGCGCAGGCTTCGTGTTGAGCAGCTTCACGGCTGTCGAGAGATTTCTCCAATCGTTGCTGCGCAGCTGCAGCGTGCCGACGGAATCGCTCGCGCCGTAAACATTGCCGACGACATTGACGAGACTCACCGATTGAATCGCGGGGATCGTCGGAAGCGTCGCGACGTTCGACCCCGACGCACCGGCCGGCGTGAAAAAGAGCCGCAGATCGCGGAGCGGCTGGGCGCCCGACGCGTTGACGATCGACACGTCGGTGGAGACGAACGCGCCGCTCTTCTGCAACGCGGCAATGCCCGGCGCGAACAGCGCGACTTCGCCCTGCAGCGTGATCGAGGGCGTGCCCGGCGCAACCGGCGGCTTCGAGACATCGATCACCGTCACGCGCGTGACCGAAACGCCGCTGGGTGGCGTGTCGTCGGTTCCGATCAACGATTGCACGGAACTGCCATCGACATAGACGAGACTGAGATTCGCGGACAGGGCACCCGCGTCCGCGGGGCGCTTCGAGCGCACGACGCGGAAGTTCAGCGAGATCGTGTCGCCCGGTCCGATCGTGATCGGATCCGTCGGCGTCTGAACCCACGGCTGATCCGAGATCAGAATGCCCGAAAGCACCGCGGTGCCGACGTTCTTGAACTTCGCGGTGCCGACCGAGTCGGAACCGGGAGCGCCGGCGACTTCGATGCGTGTGCTCACCGCTTCCGCAACCACTGTTCCCGTGGGCTTCGGCACGGACAGCAGCGCGAGACCGATGGCGATTCCATCGGCACCGGTGCCGTCGCCGGTCACGGCGAGATATCCGTAGTACGTGCCGGCCGGCTTCGGCGTCGAACTGATCGTGACGATCTGCGATGCCCCGCCAGCGAGCGTGAACGTCGCGGGGGAGATCGTGTAGAAGTCCCCATCCCCACGCGAGACGGTGATGCTGGCCGCTGCGTCGCCATAGTTGCGCAGCGTGAACGTGTCTACGTTCTTCGGCACGCCGTCGACCTGCACCAGGCCGCTCGCCGGCTCGACCACGACGACATCGGCCGGCGCGATCACCGCCGGTCCCGTCGATGCCGTGACCGCCGGCGAAGGATCGCTGACCAGAAGATTCTGTTGCGCCCAATGCGGATGCGTCACCGTCGACACCGTGAACGAGTAGTTCGTCGAGGCCGCGAGCCCGCGAATCACGATCGAATCGACTTCCTTCGACTCGGACGTGGCGATCGAAACCGGCGCACCGCCCGCGGCGGGCGTTGCAACCACCTGGTATCCGCCCCCATCGTCCGTGTACCGAATCAAATCCCAACTCAGCGTTGCACTTCGATCCGTCGTTGCGGTTACCTTCACATTCGCAGGCGTGACCGTCTGCGTCGACTCGAAGTCGCCGTCGTATTGCTTCCGATTGACGAAGTCGCGTACGGAAGCGTCGCTCGTCACGAGCAAGTTGAAACTGAAGTCCGAAGATCTATCGGGCAGCGCTGTCAAATTCTTGATCTCCGCGGGGATTGCTCCTCGCAGCGCGTTGTTCGAGAGATCGAGGTAGGTCAGCGCGGTCAGATTGCCGAGCTCCTTCGGGATCGCGCCAGTGAAGTGATTGCTGTAGATCGAAAACGACTGAAGCTTCTTCAGGTTCCCGAGCTCGGGAGGCAGCGAGCCTTCCAGCTCGTTGACGAGGAGCGACAACGTTTCGAGGCTCCCGAGATTGCCGAGCTCTCGCGGAAGCAAACCGGAGAGATTGTTGCGTTCGACCGTGAACGAGACGAGGTTCGACAACTGTCCAATCGAAGCAGGGATCGAGCCTTCGAACTGGTTTCCGTCGAGTTGCAGGTACTGCAGCGATTGCAGCGCACCGATGTCATTCGGCAACCGTCCGCTCAGCTGATTCTCATTGAGAGCCAGCGTGACGAGGTTCGTCAGCCTCGTGATTCCAGACGGCATCGTTCCGGTCAATTCGTTGTACGAGAAATCGATCCTCCGAAGCTTCGTCAGCTCACCGATCCATGACGGCATCGATCCCGTGAGGCCATTGCCGCCGAGCGTGATCTCCACGAGCTCGTGCAGATTGCGCAGCGAGTCGGGGATCGTGCCGCCGAGGCGGTTGTCGCCGAGAAAGAGTGTGTCGAGTCTTGTGCAGTTGCCAAACTCCGCCGGAATGCCGCCCTCGAGGAGATTCGTGTAGACCGAGAAGTACTGCAGTTTTGCCAACCGTCCGATGCTTCGCGGAATCGATCCCGTCAGCTGGTTGCCGCCCAGCTCGATTCCCGTGAGCTCCGTGAGATTGCCGAGGTCCGTGGGGATCGGTCCTGACAACTTGTTGTTTCCCACATCGAACCCGCGCAGCTTCGGCAGCGTCGTGATCTCCGCCGGGAGCGTACCGGTGAACTGATTGCTGCCCAGCGTCACACGCTCGAGATTCTTCAGCGTCCCGATCGAGGGAGGAATGTTTCCCGTGAACTGATTGGAGCTCAGCACGAGCTCGCGCAGGTTCGTCAGACGCGTGACGTCGGCTGGAAACGGTCCGCTCAGTTGATTCTGCTCGAGGTCGAGAACCTGCAACGTCGTCTGGTTGAAGAGATCCGACGGTAGCGCGCCCGTGAGTTGATTATTCCCGAGATAGAGCTCTTGAATCGCGCGCAGACCGCTCATCGATGGAATCGTTCCCGTCAGTCTGTTCGCGTATAGATTCAGAATCGCGAGATTCGGCATCTGCCCAAGCTCCGGAGGGATCGATCCGGAAAGCTCGTTGATGTTGAAGTTGAGGTACGTCAGCGCGGAGAGCGACGCGAGCTCCTTCGGAATCGCCCCCGAGAGTTTGTTCGATTGCAGGTCAAGACTCTGCAAGTTCGACAAACGGGCGAGATCTGCCGGGATCGAACCGCTGAGCGAGTTGTACGACAGCTGGAGTCCCTCCAGCGAAGACATGTCTCCGAGCTCGCGCGGAATCACGCCCCCGATGTTGGTGCCGCTGATGTGCAGCTGTTTGAGATTGTGGAGTTGACCGAGAGCAGGAGGGATCGTGCCGTGTAGCGGATT
>CAZKID010000105.1:0-1151 GCA_964552405.1 uncultured Thermoanaerobaculia bacterium | reverse complement strand
GCGCGCCGCGGTTGTGAACGCCTGTTCCTTGGACACCTCGTAAGTGCCGAATGGCAGGTCGACCACGACCAGTGCGTGCTTCGAGCCGCGCATGACAGCGTGGCCCTGCAGGATCATCATGTCGAGCGTCACCGGCACGGTGGTCTCCAGCCCGTGCATGACCATGCCGAGCGAATCGCCGACCAGGATGACGGCCGAGATCAGGGCGAGGAGGCGCCCCGTTTGGGGCGGGGGTCTGGCGGCCGATGCGGTTGTTGTAGTGCGTAAGGGATCGCAGATCGGGAACGTCGCTGATGCGCGACGGCAACGTACCGGTGAGGTTGTTCGCGAAGAGCTCGATGACGACGACGGTCGTCTGATCGTTGTCGCAACCGACGCCATACCATGTGCACTCGGTGCCCGCGGCGCCTCCCCACCCATCGTGCTTCGTCCAGGAGTTGCCATTCGTGCTGTTGTAGAACGCGAGGAGGGCGTCGCGCTGTGTCTGCGGAATCGCGGCGGAGGCGCTCACGCACGCAAAGAGCGCGAGAACAGCCAGCAGCTTTTGCATGGTGAAATGCTAGCGCCGATAGGTCCTTTTCACCCACTCCGCCTCTTCTTCCGACAACGCATCGCCAGCCGCCGCGGCCGCGGCCACCTGCTGCGGATTGCGTTGCCCGAGGAGGACGCAAGCCGTCGGGTTGCCGGCGAGGAGAGCGCCGGTGACCGCGCGCAGCACCGGCATCTTCTCCGCGACGACCGATGACGCGCGCTTCATCCGCTCGATGAACGCCGCATCCAGAAACTCCGGCACGTTACGGCGGAAGTCTCCCTCCTCGAACTGATGCGGTTTGTCGTACTTGCCGAGCAGCAGCCCATGCTTGAGCGGCGAGAAGAACGCGACTCCGAGATCGTGCGCGTCGACATACGCCTTCAATCCGCTCGACTCGTATTCGTCGTCGATCAGATTGCGATACGGCTGCACGACATCAGGGTCGAAGCGCTCGATGTGCTTCATGATCTTCGGCGCTTCCCAATCCCAGAGTCCAACGAAGCGGATCTTGCCTTCCTCGCGAAACGAGCCCGCCGTTCCCAGTACATCTTCCAAGCGTTCTCCGAAATACACATGATGGAAGTAGTCCCGCCCCATCGTCTCACCCCACATCATACGC
>CAZKID010000104.1:0-14190 GCA_964552405.1 uncultured Thermoanaerobaculia bacterium | reverse complement strand
TCTCCCCTCGCGGAGGGGAGAAGGAAACTGACGGCCAGAGCACCGCGAGTTTCTCGAAAGGCCGCGCCCCTAGAGCGTTAGCCACTCGCGCAACTTCGTCCATCTGCGCCGCACGCTCTTCTCCGCGATCGCGCGCCGCATCGCCTCCTCCTCGCCCACGATCACGACGAGCTTCCTGCCGCGCGTCACTGCCGTGTAGAGCAGGTTGCGCTGCAACATCACCGTGTGCTGGCGCGTCAGCGCGATCACGACCGCCGGATACTCGGAGCCCTGCGACTTATGAATGGTCGTCGCGTAGGACAGCACAACATCCTCGAAGTCGTCCTCCGCGAGCTCCACGATGCGCCCCTCGAAGTCGGTCAGCGCGGTCGCTTCCTCCGCATCGATCTCCTGGATGACGCCGATGTCGCCGTTGAAGACATCCTTCTCATAGTCGTTCACCGTTTGCATGACCTTGTCGCCGGCGTGAAACGCCGTTCCCATTCTCTCGATGCGTGGCGCATCCGGCGCTGCCGCGCTCGGATTGAGCACCTGCTGCAACGCAGAGTTGAGGACGTCGACCGTCCATCGCATCGGCGCGAGGATCTGCACTTCGCGCAACGGGTCGAGTCCGAATCGCGCCGGTATGCGCTCGGCGACGACCTTCACCACGCGCTCCGCGAGCTGCTCGGCCGTCGCACGCATGAAGAAGAAATCGCTCCCTTCGACGTTCGTCAGTTCCGGCACTTCGCCGTGATTGATCTTGTGTGCGTTCACGATGATCCGGCTCTCCGCCGCCTGGCGGAAGACCTCGGTCAAACGCACGACGGGAATCGCGTTCGACTGGATGATGTCGCTGAGCACCGAGCCCGGCCCGACGGCGGGAAGCTGATCGACATCGCCGACCAGCAGCAGCGCTGCCTCGCCCGGCAACGCTTCGGTCACCGCCGCCATGAGGGGAACGTCGATCATCGACGCCTCGTCGAGGACGAGCAGCTCGCACTCCAGCGGCTCCTCGCGCGACCGCGCGAACGCCCCCGACTCGGGATTGATCTCGAGCAGGCGATGAATCGTCTTCGCCTCGCGCCCAGTGCTCTCGGCGAGCCGCCGCGCTGCGCGGCCTGTCGGCGCTGCCAGCGCGACTTCCACTTCCCTGGCGCCGAGGATGCGGAGGATCGAGTTGACGAGAGTGGTCTTGCCGACGCCGGGGCCGCCGGTGATCACCCCAACTTTTGACTGCAGCACCGTCTCGACCGCCGCGCGTTGCGACGCCGCGAGCTTCATCCCTGTCTGTTGCTCGACCCAGTGCAACGCCCGGTTGAGATCGATCTTCGGCCATGGGGCCGGCTCCTTCGCGAGACGTTTCAACACAGCCGCGATGTCGCGCTCCGCCTGAAAGAGACGCGGGAGAAAGTACGCCGCGGCACCATCGAGCGTCGACGCGACGATGTGCCTCGCCTCGGCCTCGTGCCGAATCGCGGATTCGACCGCATCGCGGGGCGCGTCGAGGAGGCGCGCCGCTTCGTCGATCAGCGCGCCGGCCAGCAGTCCGCAATGACCATCGTGCCCACTCTCCTCGAGCGCGTAGCGGATGCCGGCGCGTATGCGCTCCGGAGCATCGCGCGCGATGCCGAGTTTCATCGCGAGCTGATCGGCGCTCGCGAAGCCGACGCCGCGGATCTCGCGCGCAAGACGATACGGATTCTCGCGGATGAGACGCACGGCGTCGGGGCCGTACTGGCGATGGATGCGCGCGGCGCGCGCCTGGCCGATGCCGCTCTCCGCGAGGAGCACGAGCAGTTCGCGCATCGATTGCTGCGTGCGCCAGCTGTCGATGATCGTCTGTGCTCGCTTCGGTCCGATGCCGGGCAGTTCGCGCAGGCGCTGCGGCGCGTTGTCGAGCACATCGAACACCTTCTCGCGGAAGTGCGTCCACAGCAGCGTCGCCGTTGACGGGCCGACGCCCTTGATGGCGCCGGAGCCGAGAAAGGCTTCGATCTGCGCGCGGCCCTCGGCGCGGCGGGGGACGATCGAGCTGGCGGCGAACTGGCGGCCGTACCGCTTGTCATCGCGCCATTCGCCCGTCGCGAGAATCGCATCACCATCTTTCGCGGACGGATAGTGACCAACGATGGTCAGGATGCCCTTCGATGTTCGCGCGCGCAGCACACAGAAGCCCGTCTCCTCGCTATGAAACGTGATGCGCTCGATGACGGCGTCGACAGTCTCAGTCACGAGAGCGTATTGTGGCGTCACATTGACGATTTATGCGTTGAAGTCGCGATTTCAGGGGCTTCTGCGGCCGTTCGTACGCTTCCTCGAGCGGATTGGAATTCGGGCGAATCACGTTACGCTTTTCGCCTGCCTCGTCTCGATCGCGATTGGCGCGGCGCTCATCCGCGCCGAGCGCGTCTGGTTCGCACTCATCCCTATCTGGATGTTCCTCCGCATGGCGCTCAACGCCATCGACGGCATGCTCGCGCGTGAGTTCAATCAGAAGTCCGCACTCGGCGGCTACCTCAATGAGTTGACCGACGTGCTCTCCGACGCGGCGCTCTACCTCCCCTTCGCCTTCGTGCCGCCCTTCGACTGGATGTCCGTCTGCGCCGCGATCTTCGTCTCCGCACTCACGGAGATGACCGGCGTCGTCTCCGTGATGATCGGTGCAACGCGCCGCTACGATGGGCCGATGGGAAAGAGCGATCGCGCCTTCGTGTTCTCACTTCTCGCAATCTGGATTTCCGTGATGCGCGGCACGCTCCCGCAATACGCAGTCGTGTTCATGTGGGCCATCACGGCCGCCGCCGCACTCACCGTCATCAATCGCGTTCGCCACGGCCTGCAGGAGCTGACATGAGGCAATGCCAGGAGCGCACGTTCCACACCTCGGACGGGACGGAGCTCTTCTACCGTTACTGGCCCGCACTCGCGCCAAAGTCGCGCGGTGCGATCGTGCTCTTTCATCGCGGCCACGAACACTCCGGCCGCATGGCGCATCTCGCCGACGAGCTTCGCCTCGACGACTTCGCGTTCTATGCGTGGGACGCGCGCGGTCACGGGCGCTCACCCGGACCGCGCGGTTTCAGCCCGAGCCTCGGCACCTCGATTCGGGACGTGGGCGAATTCGTCGACGAAGTCTCGCGCGACTCCGGCCACGCGATCTCCGACATCGCGATCATCGCGCAGAGTGTCGGCGCCGTCATCGTCTCCGCATGGATGCACGACTACGCGCCGCGCATCCGCTGCGCCATCCTCGCCTCGCCCGCCTTCAAGGTGAAGCTCTACGTGCCGCTCGCGCGCACCGGCCTCACCGCGATGTACAAAGCGCGCGGCAACTTCTTCGTGAAGAGTTACGTCAAGTCGAAGTTCCTCACGCACGATCCGGAGCGAATCGCATCGTTCGACGCCGATCCGCTCATCACGCGCGACATCTCCGCGAACATCCTCCTCGCACTCTACGAAACCGCGGAGCGCGTCGTCGCTGATGCGAACGCGATCACGATCCCGACGCAGATCCTGATCTCAGGCTCCGATTTCGTCGTCCATCACGCGCCGCAACACGAGTTCTTCAACCGCCTCGGCAGCATCGTGAAGGAGCGCCACGTGCTGCCCGGCTTCTTTCACGACACACTCGGAGAGAAGGATCGCGAGCTCGCGTTCCAGCACATCCGCCGCTTCATTCACACGCAGTTCGACGATACGCCGGCGCGGGTCGATGTCACGCAGGCCGATCGCAGCGGTCACACGCGCGAAGAATCGGACCGGCTCGCGACGCCGCTCTCCCCGATCTCGCCTCGCGGCCTCTACTGGACCGCGACACGTCTCGGCATCAAGGTTGGCGGCCTCCTCTCCGAAGGCTTGAATCTCGGTGGCAGGACCGGCTTCGACTCCGGCAGCACGCTCGATTACGTCTACGAGAATCAACCGCGCGGCAAGACCGCGCTCGGCCGCTTCATCGATTACAACTATCTGCAGTCGATCGGCTGGCGCGGAATCCGGCAGCGCAAAGTCCACGTCGAAGAGCTGCTGCGCGATGCGATGCAGCGCACGCACGACTACGGCAGCGACGTGCGGATCATGGATGTCGCGGCGGGACACGGCCGCTACGTGCTCGACGCGATCGCGTCATCCGAGGTGAGGCCGGCGTCGATTCTGTTGCGCGACTACAGCGAGTTGAATGTGCGCAAGGGCTCGGAGCTGATCTCCGCGCGCGGCCTCGACGAGGTCGCGACGTTTCAGCATGGCGATGCCTTCGATCGCGCGAACCTCGCCGCGATCATGCCCCGGCCGACGATCGCGATCGTCTCCGGCCTTTACGAATTGTTCGGCGACAACCAGCTCATCTCGCGCTCGCTCGCCGGCATCGCGGACGCCGTGCCGCAGGGCGGCTATCTCATCTACACCTGCCAGCCGTGGCATCCGCAACTCGAGCTGATCGCACGCGCGCTGACGAGTCACCGCGGCGGCCAAGCGTGGGTGATGCGGCGGCGCACGCAGAATGAGATGGATCAACTCGCGGAGCGCGCAGGATTCCGGAAGGTCGCGGAGCGCATCGATGAGTGGGGCATCTTCACGGTGTCACTCGCGGTGCGGACGTGACGAGCGAGCGGCCCTGGCGCCGCGCCTGTGTCTGGCTCGCGTTTCTCGGACCCTTCTTCTTCGCGAGCTACGGCTTCGCGAACTATCTTGCAAGCCGGCGCGCACACGTCGGCTCGATCGTCTTCGGATGGGAGCACAGCATCCCATTCATACCGTGGACGATCATCCCCTACTGGTCGATCGACGTGCTCTACGTCGTCTCGATCTTTCTCTGCACGACGAAGCGCGAGCTCGATCGGCACGCGCTGCGGCTGCTCTTCGTGCAGCTCGTGAGCGTCGCCTGCTTCATCGCGTTCCCGCTGCGCTTCACGTTTCCGAAACCGCAGACAGGCGGAATCGCCGGCACGCTGTTCGCCGCGCTGGGCAGTTTCGACAAGCCGTTCAACCAGGCGCCGTCGCTGCACATTGCTCTCCTGATTCTGATCTGGGCTCGGCTCGCGGCACATACGCCGGTGCGCTGGCGCGTTGCATTACACGCGTGGATGACATTGATCGGCGTTTCGATTCTCACGACGTATCAGCATCACTTCATCGATTTGCCGACGGGACTCGCCGTCGGGCTGATTGCGCTTTGGATCGGCGAAGGCGAGCTGGGTGTCACGCGTGATCGCGTTCGCATACGTCTCGCGACGATCTACGTCATCGGAGCCTCACTCTTCGCTGCACTCGCGCTTCCCGGCGGCGCATTCCTCTGGTTTCTCTGGGTCTCCGTCGCACTGCTCCTCGTCGCTTTCAACTATCTGTTCGCCGGTGCGCATGGTTTTCAGAAGCAGAGCGACGGCTCGCTCGATCCGTTCGCGCATGTGCTCTTCGCGCCGTTCACGTTCGGTGCGTGGCTGAACTCGCGGCTCTGGAGCTTCAACGCGAGGCAGCCTTCTCTGATCGCCGACAACGTCTTCCTCGGCCGCATTCCGACGCGGCGCGCGGACTTCGACGCGATCGTCGATCTCTGCGCGGAGATTCCATGCCGCGGCCGTCCGAAGTTCTATCGATCGTTTCCGGTGCTCGATCATGTCGTCGCGAGCGACGAGATCTTCCGCAAGGGAGTCGCAGCCATCGAGGAGGGCCGCACGCATGGACGAGTGCTCGTCTGCTGCGCGCTCGGTTTCTCGCGCAGCGCATCGACCGTGGTGGCGTGGATGATGACGACGGGGCGCGCGCAGAGCGTCGGCGAAGCGATCGAGCGGATTCGCGCGGCGAGGCCGCGGATCGTGTTGAAGGAGCGGCATGTAACGGCATTGAAGGCGTTGGTGAGCACCGGCAGCACAGGCGAGGGCGCCTGTGCCCCCACGGGAGCTCCTGTGGAAACATGAACCACGCTCTCATCACCGCCCGACTCCTCGAATCCGCGCGCGTCGTCTCGCTCGCGAGCATCGCGCTCACCGTCTTCTCGCGCGACCCGATCGTGATGGCGCTCGGCATCGTCGCGCTCTACTACGCACTCCGCGTCGAGTTCGACGCGCGGATCTTCCGCGACATCGCAGACGGCAAACTCACTCTCGAAGAGTTTGATGCCGCAATGCCACATAGGAAGAGCGGCCGGCCGCTCGAGGATCGCTGCCGCGGTGCACGACGGCTCGTCACGATCCTCGGCGTGATCACCGTCATGCAACTCGCAACGCTCCTCGTGAGATCATTTTTGAAATCGTGACGAGCGACGCGCTGCACAATCCGGTGTTCCGCATCTATTTCGTGGTGCTGATGGGGCTGCTCGTCTTCGCCGGCGCCCTCATCGCGATTCTCCGCTTCGGTCTTCACAAGAACGTCGATCACGCGTGGAAGGCCTATCGCGGCTGGCTGATCATGATTCCGCCCATCTTCGTCGCGCTGCTCATCGGGCGCGTGGCGACGATCGTCTTCTTCACCTCGGTCGCGATCGGTGCGTTCATCGCGTTTGCGCGAGCGACCGGCCTCTATCGCGATTGGTGGATGACGAGCATCGTCATCATCGGCATCGCATCCGTCGGCGTGGTCTCCGCGATGGACGATCCCGATCCTGCACTGCACGCCCACGGCTGGTACGGCATGCTGATGGCGCTGCCGGTTTACGTCGTCGCCGCGATCATGATGATCCCGATCCTTCGCGATCGCGCGAAGGGTCAACTGCAACCGATCGCGCTCTCCGTCGTCGGCTTCGTCTACATCGGCTGGATGTTCGGCCACCTCAGCTATCTCGTGAACGGGAAGAACGCCTATGGCTACCTCCTCTATCTACTGTTTGCGGTGCCGCTGAACGACATCGCCGCGTTCACATTCGGCCGCACGTTCGGAAAAAAGAAGCTACGGCCGAACATCAGTCCGAACAAGACGTGGGCGGGCTCTCTCGGCGCGTTCGCCGTGTCGATGGTTCTGCCCTGGCTCGTCCGCTTTTCGTTTCCCGAGTTCGGTACGACGGAGCTCCTTCTCACCGGCGTGATCGTCGGGATCGGCGGGCAGCTCGGCGATCTCACGATCAGCGTGATGAAGCGCGACATCGGGATCAAGGACATGGGCGCCGTGATCGAAGGACACGGCGGAATCCTGGATCGCGTCGACAGCCTGATTTACGTTGCGCCGCTGTTCTTTCACATGGCGCGGTATTTCGTGGGGTTGTGACGAGACAGCAGGCAACAGACAGCAGACAGCAGATTGGAGTAGCCTGCTGCCTGCTGCCTGCTGCCTGCTGCCTGTGATGGACGAGTGGCACTACGACCCGACTCCTGACTTCGATCAAACACCGTTCGAGCGGCTGCGCGGGTTTCCGCGTCATCCGAATCTCTTCGTCTACGCGGCACGCTCGCTCGCGAACCTCGTCATGCGCGCAATTCTCCGCTTCGGCAATCGTCTCGAGATCGAGGGCCGCGAGCATCTGCCGGACGGCGAGTCGTTCGTCATGGTCGCGAATCATGCGAGCCATCTCGATGCGCCATCGCTGATGGCGGCGCTGCCGCTGGCGCAGGTGCATCGCGCGTTCCCCGCGGCAGCCGCGGATTACTTCTTCACGAATCTGCCGGTGCTCGCGTTCTCCGCGATCGTGATGAACGCGATGCCGTTCGACCGGAAGGAAAATCCGAAGCAGAGCATCGACGCCTGCCGGCAACTGCTCGATGCGAAAGGCCACGTGCTGATTCTCTTCCCCGAAGGAACGCGAACGCAGGACGGCAGCATCGGGCCGTTCAAACCGGGAATCGGATTCCTCATCGCGGGAAGCGACATCCCCGTCGTGCCGTGCCGAATCGAGGGGGCGTTCCGCGCGTGGCCGAAGGGTGCATGGATTCCCCGGCCACGGAAGCTGAAACTGAAAATCGGTGCGCCTCTCCGGTTTCACCATATGCAACGGGTCAAGGAAGACGCTCTGCAGATCGCGGAAACGCTGCGAAAATCCGTCATCGCGTTACAATGAGCGCGGCCCGAAATCACATGGACAATCCGACAGGCTCTCAACGCCGACTGCTGCTGGTGGAAGATGAACGTCTGATTCGCGAGCGGATCGAGGCGGCCTTCACCGAGTGGGAGGTCACGGCGGCCATGGACGGCGAGCAGGCGATCGAGCTGCTGTGGAGCGGCATGTTCGATGTCGTGCTGCTCGACATGATGCTGCCCCGCCTTTCCGGCTATGACGTGATTCGCCACATGAGCATGAGACGTCCCGAGCTGCTGCAGCGCACCATCGTCTTCTCCGGTGCGAGCGACATCGATACCGCATTCATCGAGAACCTCAACATCCGCAAGATCATCAAGAAGCCGGCGCCCGCCGAGACGCTGCTCGAGATCGCGTCGGACATCGCGGCAGAACCGTAAGCGGTCTCCAGTTTATCCCGCGGTGCCATCGCTGATCCCTCGCGGCGCTCGGGATAAACTGAAAACCAACTCATGTGCGGGCTCACCGGCTTCGTCACCGCATCCCCATCGAACGACCTCACCGCCGACGTCCGCCGGATGTGCGATGCGCTCGTTCACCGCGGCCCCGACGACAGCGGCGAGTGGATCGATCCCCAACTCGGCGTTGCACTCGGCTTCCGGCGGCTGTCGATCATCGACCTCTCCCCCGCAGGCCATCAACCGATGCTCTCCCCATCGGGCCGCTTCGCCGGCACCCTGAACGGCGAGATCTACAACTTCGAGGAGTTGCGCAGCGAACTGCCGAAGATCGCGTACCGCGGTCACTCCGATACCGAAGTGATGCTCGCCGCGTTCGAGGCGTGGGGCGTGGAACGCGCCGTCAAGCGCTTCAACGGCATGTTCGCCATCGCGGTCTGGGATCGCGAATCGCGCCGCCTGCACCTCGTGCGCGATCGCATGGGCGTGAAGCCGCTCTACTACGGCACGGCGCGCAACACCTTTCTCTACGGCTCCGAGCTGAAGGCGTTCGAGCAGCATCCCGACTTCGATCGCAGAATCGATCGCAATGTCCTGCCGCTCTACCTCCGCTTTCTCTACGTCCCAGCACCGTTCAGCATTTATGAAGGTATCTACAAGCTGATGCCGGGCACGATCCTGACCTACGACCCGGCGAAGCGCGCGACGAGCACGACGACATACTGGTCCGCGCGCGACGCCGCCACGGACGGCGCGCAACATCCGTTTCAGGGATCGGAAGACGACGCGGCCAACGAGCTCGAGACGCTGCTGCGCGATTCCGTTCGACTGCGCATGGTGGCCGACGTCCCGCTCGGCGTCTTCCTTTCCGGCGGCGTCGATTCGTCGGTGGTCGCCGCGATGATGCAGAGTGAGAGTGCGGTTCCCGTCCGCACCTTCACGATCGGCTTCAACGATCCGGCCTACGACGAAGCACCTTTCGCGAAAGCCATTGCCCAACATCTGGGCACCAGCCACACCGAGCTGTACATGTCGGAAGACGACGTCGTCGACGTCATTCCGAAGCTGCCTACGATGTATGACGAACCGTTCGCCGACTCGTCGCAGATCCCGACGCATCTCGTGTCGTGGCTCGCGCGGCAACACGTCACGGTGAGTCTCTCGGGCGACGGCGGCGATGAATTGTTCGGCGGCTACAACCGCTACTTCATCGGCCAGCGCCTCTTCGGACATCTGCGGCGGATGCCCTCGGCGCTGCGCCCACTCGCGGGCAGGACGCTGACGTCGCTGTCGCCGCAATCATGGGATCGCCTCCTGGCGCTCGGACGTCCGCTGCTCCCGCGCGCGTTGCGCCAGCCGCGCTCCGGCGAGCGCATTCACAAAACGGCGCGCATGCTTGCGGCGAATGATCCCGACTCGATGTATCTCGAGCTCGTCTCGCACTGGCCGGACATCGCGCTCGATGCCCACGCGCACACGGCTCCCGTCACGTTGCGCAGCGAGTGGCCCTCACTCGCCGATCCCATCCTGCGGATGATGTATTTCGACCAGATCTCCTACCTGCCTGACGACATCCTGACGAAGGTCGAACGCGCGAGCATGGCTGTCTCGCTCGAAGCACGCGAGCCGCTGCTCGATTACCGCCTCGTGGAGTTTGCCTGGACCCTGCCGCTTTCGATGAAGGTGCGCGACGGAAAAGGAAAACATGTGCTGCGGCGCGTGCTCTACCGCCACATCCCGCCGGAACTGATCGAGCGTCCGAAGATGGGATTTGGAATTCCGCTGGAGTCATTGCTGCGCGGCCGTCTTCGCGACTGGGCCGAAGCACTCCTCGATGAGTCGCTGCTGCGCTCGCAAGGTTTGCTCGATCCCGCGCCGATCCGCGCCAAATGGAAGGATCACCTCTCCGGAAAGAGAGACTGGAAGCATCACCTGTGGGGCATCCTGATGCTGCAGGCCTGGCTGGGGCGACGATGAAGAATCTGTCTTCGCCGGTCTCGCCCCCTACACGATCCCCCGAATCGCGGTGCGCTCATCGGCGGTCAGCACGCGCGCGAAAACCAGCGAGCCGTAGATCATCACAGCAGTCCCCGCGATCGCGACCTTCATGATCGCCGACGGGACGAAGAAGCCCGCCGCTCCTGCGATCAGTACGGCGATACTCATCGCGAACGAACCGCGGCGGTCAGGCAGGAGAGGGAAGCGGAATCCGGACTCCCGCCCTGCGTACCACGCGAAGAGCACGGTGCCCGCACAGGTGCGCAGGCTCCACGCGACCGCAGCACCTGCTGCGCCAAAGTAGTGAATGAGCACGACCGCGACGATGAGATAAGGCAAGAGCAGGAGGACGTTGCAGCGCGCAACCAGATCCGTCCGTCCGTACGCAATGAGCAACCCGTATGAAGGGAACGACAGGATTTCCACGAGCACACCGCCGATCAGCAGGAAAAATGGCAGTGCGCTTTCGCGGCCATATTCCGGGCCGGCCCAAAGCGTCAGAAACGGACGCGCGACCACGGAGACGAACAGCACGGCGGGCAACCCCCAGTAGAGCATTCCGTGCAGAGCGCGCCGGTAGAGTTGCTCGAGTCCGGGCCGGTCGTCGTTGGCGTGCATACGCGACAACGCCGGCATCAGCATCTGCAACATCGCTGTGGGAACGGCCGTCATCATGAACGCGAGTGTGAATGCCACTGAGTAGTGAGCGAGTGCCTGCACCGACGCGTAGCGCGGAATCAGCAGCTTCTCGCTATTGGTCAGCGCCGTCTCCGCGATCGTCGAGACGACGAGAGCTCCGCCGAAGCGGGCCAGCGCCTTGAGCAGATCCGAACGGACGATCGGCCGTCGAAGCGCCGGCAGGAGTTTCATCGAGATTACCGCGTGCATGAGCGAGTTGAGGATGGCGACGCACGCGATGACGATTGCCGCACCCTTCAATCCCGCGCCGAGATAGAGGACGACCGGGACGAGCACGATCTGCAGGATCGCGGAGCCGCTCGCAACGGAAACGAGCAACTCCACACGCAGGCGAACCAACGCCGCCGTATTCAGCACTCCTGACGCGTTTCGCCCCATGAATCCAATCGCGGCGAGCCGCACACAGAAGATGCCCGCTTCATGCAATGACGGCGGAAGGCGCAGCCCCTGAACGACGAGCGGCCGTGCAAGTGCGAACAGCGCTGCACCGACGAGGGTCGCTGGAACGAGCGCGAGCATGAGCGAGGACCAGATGGCCGCGGCTTCCCCCTCCTCGTCGCCTTGTTCGTGCGCCATCGCGCCGAAGCGCGTCGACGCCGTTCCCATCCCGAGATCCGCAAATGCGAGGTAGCCCACGAGGACGTGCATCAACGCCAGCACGCCATAGCGCTCGGGACCGAGGAGGCGAATGGTCCAGGGTGTGGCAACGAGCGTGGCGAGCATCATCAGCATCTGTCCGCCAAAGCTCAGCAGTGCGCCGCGCGCAACTCCTGTCGTCAACCCTCTGGGATTCTTCATCGGACCGCGCGCATTCTAATTCGACAGCCGGTGTTACCCTTCGCGCAACCCGAATGACCCAGCCCCTTCGCGCCCTCTACATCTGTTACTTCGGACTGAACGAGCCGCTCGTTCAGACGCAGGTTCTCCCGTATCTGCGCGAGCTCGCGGGCGCGGGGATCGAGGTTTCGATTCTGACCTTCGAGCCGGAGATGCAGAGCCGCTGGAGTGCGGAAGCACGAGCGGAGGCAGCCCAGGCGTTGCGAGAGTCGGGGATCGCGTGGTACGCATTGCCGTATCACAAGCGCCTGGCCGCCGCGAAGGTTTTCGACATCGTGCGTGGCGCGCTGTTCGCCGCACGTCTCGCGCGGCGCGAATCCATCACACTCTTCCATGGCCGGAGTCATGTCGGCACTGCCATCGGAGCGCTGGCGAAGAAACTCTCCGGCGGCCGGCTCATCTTCGACATTCGGGGACTGCTCGCGGATGAGTATGCGGAGAACGGCAACTGGCAGCATCGCAGCCTCAAGTACCGCCTCACAAAAGCAGCCGAGCGCGGACTGCTTCGAACTGCGGATGGCTTCGTCGTCCTCACCGGCATGGTGCAGCAGACGATCTTTCCCGATGGGACCGGCAATCGGCCGCTCGAGCTCATCCCATGCTGCGTCGACACCGCGCGCTTCGAGGGAACGCCGCCCCGACGCAACCCTCAACGCGTCGTCTATGCCTACTCGGGCGCACTTGGCGGCTGCTATCTCATCGACGAGACGGCGGACCTGCTCGCTGCCGCACGCGCGCGCGATCCGCGCACCTTCGCGCTCATCCTGACGATGGATACGTCCTCGCGGATCGAAGAGGCGCTTCGCGCGCGTGGATTTCAAGACGATGACTTTCGGGTCGTTCGCGCACGCCCCGGCGAGGTGCCGGCTCTGCTGCGCACGGCCGATGCCGGCGTCTCGGTCATTCGCCCCTCGTTCGCACGCCGAGCCTCATCCCCCACCAAGTACGCCGAGTATCTCGCGGCAGGCCTGCCGGTGATCATGACGGCCGGCATCGGCGATCTCGACGAGGAGATCCGCGAGCATCGCGTCGGCGTAATCCTGAAGAGTCTCGATGCGGCCGGGTACACCGCGGCACTGGAAGAACTCGCCGAACTGCGGCGCGATCCGGATCTAACCAGCCGTTGCATCGAGATCGCCCGCTCTCGCTATGACCTCCACATCGTCGGTGGCCCCCGTTACGAACGTCTGTACCGGAAGGTTGCCGCGTCGTGAGCCGTACGCGGGTACGCGCACTCGCGACCTATCCGGTCGCCGCCGCCTGCACGCGCTTTCGGATCGTACAGTTCATCGAGCCGCTGCGAGAGCTGGGAATCGACCTCGAGCTCTCCTCCTTCCTCGACGACACGCTCTTCTCATCTCTTTACACGCCGCAACGGCTCTGGAAGCATCTTCCGCGTCTCGCGATTCGCACGGCGCAACGGACGCTCGAGGCGTTTCTCGCCGATGCGAATCTCGTCTTCGTCCAGCGGGAGGCCATGTTGTTCGGACCGCCGGTCGTCGAGTGGCTGATCGCACGCCGCATGCCGATGATTCTGGACATCGACGATCCTACCTGGATGCCGTTCGACAGTCCTGTCTATGGACGCCTCGCTACGCTGCTCAAGTTTCCGTCGAAGACGAACCAACTGATCGACTGGGCAGACTGCGTCACCTGCGGCAGCCCGAACATCGCGGCCTATGCAGAATCGCGCGGCGCGAAAGCCATGCTGATTCCGACCGTGGTCGACACGAAGAAGTTCGCCCCTCGCTGCGGACCGCACGCCGGCATTCCCACGATCGGCTGGATCGGCACGCACACGACCTATCCGTTCCTGCGCAGTCTATTTCCCGTGTTCGAGCGGCTCGCGCGGGAACATCGATTCCGCCTGCTGATCGTCGGGTCGGGCGAGTCCCGCATCGACATCGCCGGCGTCGAGGTCATCAGCCGCCTGTGGCACCTCGATCGTGAGATCGACGACTTTCAGTCGATCGACATCGGCGTCTATCCTCTCGTCACCGACGAATGGACGCGGTACAAATCGGGGTTCAAAGCGGTGCAGTACATGGCAGCTGGAATCCCCTTCGTGATGACACCCGAGGGAGTCTGCGCAACGATGGGAATCGAAGGAACCACGCACTTCGCCGCGACCACTCCCGACGAATGGTACGAAGCACTGCGCAGGCTCCTCACCGATGCCACCTTGCGCAGCGCGGCCGGTGCTGCAGGGAGAACGCATGCGGTCGAGAATTACGACCTTCAGCGTGCGGCGCGGGTGCTGGCTTCGGTGATTGGGGCGGT
>CAZKID010000103.1:0-14300 GCA_964552405.1 uncultured Thermoanaerobaculia bacterium | reverse complement strand
CACACCGTGGGCGCCGGCAAACGCCTTCTTCAGGCTCTCGACGTCGTCGAGGTCAGCCTGCACGACGTCCGCGCCGGCGGCTGCGAGAGACTGCGCTGCAGCCTTGGACGGATCGCGTGTGACGGCGCGGCAGGCGAATTCGCCGCTGTCGTCGGCCAGAATCGCGCGCGCGAGTCCACCGCCCTGGGAACCGGTGGCACCAATGACTGCAATGACCTTCTTCTCCATGGCATCCTCCTATGTTTTCACGATGATCGTTATAACGACGATTTGACAAAAAATCAGGGGAAGGTTCCGAGTCCGGAAAGCACTGCTTCGAGCAGATCCCGAAGCTGTTTGGATCGCTTGAGGCCGAGGTGACCGAGGATGGCTTTGGGCATGCGCAGGGCGTGAACGTCGAGGCTGTTGACGAGGTCGAGGCCCTTGCTCGTGATTCCGACTTCGACCACGCGCCGGTCCCGCACGCTGCGCTCGCGTTTGACGAGACCGCGCTTCTCCATCCGGTCGACGAGGCGTGTGATGTCCGGATCGCGCGCAACCATCCGCTCGGCGATCTCGCTGCAGGTGCGGTGCTCGGGGTGGCTGCCGCGGAGGATGCGCAGGACGTTGTACTGATTGTGCGTGAGATCGGCTTCCGTCTTGAGGAACTGCTCCCACGGTTCGACGACGCGCGCGGCAGCCATGACCAGGCCGAGGAAGATCTCCTGCTCGTGGGAAGCGAAACGCTTCTGCTTGAGCCGGCCTGCGATGATGCCTTTCATTACGTTCAACAATAGTCGTGATAACGACTATCGTCAAGAGGGAGATCCGCATCAGCACGAACTCTCCTGAATGAAGCGAAGCAACAACGACGGCGCCGCGAGAAAGAGCATTGCGGGCCGGCGCGTGAACAACGTTGCAGCGTGGCGCCCTGGTTCACGCCTCGCTGCGTTCAGCGTGATTCCTCGCGACGAACGCTGCGATCTGCTTCACGAATTGCCTGGCTTACTTCCCGAACTTCTTCGCGACCAATTCCAGCGCGTCCAGCCGCTCGCGTTCTCCTTCGGCTTCCAACAAGGCACGACGTTGCGCGGCATAGGTTTCGTACTCCGCTTCCGCGCGCGAATCTGCCTCCGTCTTACTGACGGTTCCTTTGCCATGTAGAACGTCCCGTTCGTTGAAGCGCAGAAACTCGTCGAGCTTCGTTTCCCAATCCGCAAGAAAGACCTGTTTGCGACGGCGCGCCTGATCCTCGGCAAAGTCGAGCCACATCGTCACGATGCGGTTCAGCTCGCTGATCTCTTCCTGGCTGAGATAGTTCTTCGCGATCGTGACGTCGCCTTTCACGACCGCATTGCCCTTCCAGCTCCTGAGCCCCATGTTCGGCTTCGTGTGATCTGCGCGCTCGCGGATCAACTCGGGAGCGGTCTTTCCCGTGGCCGCGAAGTGGAGGCGGTTCTGAATCGTTTGAAAGAATTCGCTCGTCCTTCCGCTGTGTGGATCGTAGTCACCCGAGAGCGCGAAGATCTCTCGCACGCGCAGATACATCCGCCGCTCGCTCGCGCGGATGTCGCGAATGCGCTGGAGCAGTTCGTCGAAGTAGTCGGGGACACCCGAGCCATCGACCGGCGGATTCTTCAGCCGCTCGTCATCCATGACAAAGCCCTTGACGAGGTACTCGCGCAGGCGCTCCGTGGCCCAGCGGCGGAACTGTGTTCCACGCTCGGAGCGGACGCGGTAACCGACTGCGAGGATGGTGTCGAGGTTGTAGTGTTCGACGTTGCGTGTCACCGCTCGAGCACCTTCTTGTCGAACTATTCGGAAATTCCGAATAGTTGGATGTGCCTCGAGCTCGCCTTCGGCATAGATATTCTTGAGATGCTCATTGACTGTCGGAACGCTGATCTGAAAAAGCTGGGCGATCAACGCCTGGCTCATCCAGATCGATTCGTCGGCGAACCGGCATTCGACACGTGTTCGCCCATCTTCCGTCTGATAAACGACGATCTCGCCGGCTGGAGGCGTCATGCGAAACATCCTAGCAGCGCATGTCGAGCAGCGCCGATCTTCTACGGTGGGTGGAGCTACACCTGCACGAGGATGGCTTTCGCGGGTCGGCCCGTCGCGCTGGCGATCGCACTCGCGTAGATCGCGACCTGACGTTTGTACGCGTCGGCGCGCGTTTCGAGCTCGGCGTCCGTCTTGAAATCGAGCACGGTCCAGCCGTCCGCATCTTCGAATGCGAGATCGACAACACCTTCCACGATCGACTCACCTTCGGTCAACGTCACGGGCACTTCGCGGCGCAGCGACACTGCTTTCGACGCACGAATCAGCAGCTCGTGCGTGAGGAGCTGGGAGACTGCGGTCACGCATGCGGCGATCTCAGGGTTGGGTGCCCCGAGGATGCGCGCCTGCATGTTCGTCACGGACTCGATCGACTTGCGTGATGCCGTGAGCGAAACGAGCGACATCACAGAATGCACGAGCGTCCCGTAGCGCTGGCCATGCACTCCCGATCGAGACGCAACGACAATGTCGACATCAGGCACGTCGCCCGACATCGATCGCTCGATCGCGGTGAGCACGCGCACCGACTCGCGCGACGCCTTCGCCACTGCGGCCTCGCGATCGCGCTGCCACTCGCGATATGTCCGCAGATCGTTCTCGATCAATCCCTCCGGCGCATCCTTCCCCAGCAACTCCTGCTGCGGAATCCCGAGCGCCAGCGGCACATCGAGATTGAGCGCGCGCGAGTCCCACCACGTCACGCTGTAGTTTTCAAAACGATAGTCACCCGGCTTGACCGTATTCGCACCACGATCGAGTAACTCGAAAGGACGAACCGTCGCATCCTCACCAAACCCCGAGCGCTTCACCCTTCTGCTGTCTGCTGCCTGCTGTCTGCTGTCTGAAAACGGATACAGCGCGCGATTCAGCACCGACATCCACTTCCCTTCGAGCGGCCGATCCGCCACCGCCGGCACGACGAGGAGATCCCGCGCGCGCGTCGCCGCGACATACGCGAGCCGCACCGCCTCCGACTCTTCCCGCACGATCTCCTCCGCCTCATGCCGGATCACATCGACGGGACGCAATCCGCAAAGCTCCATCGCCGCGAGATTCTTCTCCGCATCGACATAGCGCGACGACGAGCCGCGCGTCTCATTGCACGTGATGTCCGCGAGGATCACGACGGGAAACTCGAGGCCCTTCGCCTTGTGTACGGTCATGAGCCGCACCCCGTCGCTCCCCTCCTCCAGCACCGGCGCCTCGGACGACCGCCCATGCTCCGCCTCATCGAGCAACTGCTCCACGAATCCACGGAACGACAGCGCGCCCGACTCGTCGTACACGCGTGCCTGCTCGAGCATCTGCATCACATTCGCGAGCGCCTGCTTGCCCGAAGGCCGCAGCACGAAGCCCGCGTGGCAGCGCGTCTCGCTGAATAATCGGCGCAGGGTGTCGGCGACCGGACGGTAATTGCGCGTCGCATGCAATGACGCCATGAACTTCAATGCAGTCCCGATCGGCGCGAGCCGCTCCGGCAACTCCTCGGGGATCGCAAACGGATTCAAGCGATGATGCAGATTGCGGTACTCGAACAGCTCCTCATCGGTAATGCCGAACAGCGACCCGCGCAGCGTCGCGTACATCGACAGCTCATCATCCGGCCACTCGATCGCAGTGAGTCCCGTGCGCAGCGTCTCGATCTCTTCGCGCGCGTGGAACGCCTTCCCGCCGACGAGCAGCTGCGCAATGCCGCGCGCCTCGAGGCACTGCACGTACTTGCGCGTGACATCGGCGCCAAACTTCTCGAAGCGGCGGAAGAGGATGCAGATGTCGCGCGGCTCGATGCCCCAGCCGCTCTTCGTCAGCAGCCACTCGATGTACGAAGCGACCGCGTCCGGCAGCGACTCTTCGATCGCCTCGTCGGTGATATCGCGCTGACCATACGGCCGCGGCACCGGCAGCGCGACGATCGACGGCCGCTCGAGATTCTTGCGATGCGGCCGTAGCGGCTCGTAATCCGCCTGCTGCAGTTTGCGATCGCCGGTCATCGCCTTTGCGAACGCGGCGTTCACGAAGTTCTGAATCTCCGGCGTCGAGCGGTAGCTCGTCGTCAGCTCGCGGATCTCCGCATCGGACTCGCGCAGTCGCTGCTTGAGATCGGCGTACATGCCGAGGTCGGCGCGGCGGAAGCGGTAGATGGATTGTTTGGGATCGCCGACGAGGAAGAGGCGTCCCGGCTCCAGTTGATTCGAGAGCAGCAGCAGGATCTCGACCTGGATCGGATCGGTGTCCTGGAACTCATCGACGAACACGTGCCTGATCTCGTTTTGAAAATGCTGCAGCACCTCGGCGTCATCGCGCAGGAGATCGCGCACGCGCAGCAGGAGATCGGTGAAGTCGAGTGCGCCGAGGCGGCGCTTGTGCTCTTCGTAGAGCTCGATGGCGCCGCGGAGCTCGTCGTGGAGCAGCGCTGCGAGATCCGCATTCGCGCGCGCTTCGAACGAGCGCAGCTTGAAGAGCAGCTTGTCATGCGCGTCGCGCACATCGCTGCACATCGTGTTCGGACCAAAGCGTCCGGCCTTGCGGCCGCGCGGCTGCATGAACTTGCCGAAAAGAAGATCGATGAGGCGCGCTTCGGTGTAATCCGCATCGCTCTCTCCGATCTCCTCGCGTCGCAGCAATTCATCGGAGACGCGCAGCGCGGGATTCGTGTCTCTGAAGAAGTAATCGTTCTTCTTGTTGTCGCAATCGCGCAGCTGATCAGCGAACGCGTGCAACTCGCGCGTGAGGTCCGCGATCTCCTGATCGCGATCGAACGCATCGCGCGACCACGGCGCGGTGAAGTCGCGCCACTGCGCGAGCTCGATCGCCGCGCGCTGCAGCGCATCGACAGGCTCACGATTGCCGCGCGGAATGCGTCGCAGGAAACGGCGCAGACCTTCGGGAAGATCGGAGAGCGAGCGCTGCAGCCAGAGATCGAAGCTGAGGCGAAGCAGGCGCACCGACTCCGGCTCCGCGAGCATGCGGAACGCGGGATCGACGCGCGCTTCGACGGGACGCTCGCGCAAGAGATCGGAGCAGAACGTGTGGATCGTGCTGACGCGTGCTTCTTCGAGCTCGAGCAGTGCCTGCTCGATGCGTCCGATGTCCGCGGAGGATGCGGTCGCGCGAGCGCGTTCCAGTTCGGATCGGAGCCGCAGCTTGAGCTCGCCCGCGGCTTTCTCCGTGAACGTGAGCACGGCCATGTGCGGCACGCGCGCGTCGCCGCGCACGATCATCTCGATGATCTGCGCGATCAGCCACGTGGTCTTGCCGGTGCCCGCGGCCGCCTCGACGAGGACGTTCTTACGGGACATCGCGCAGTTCCTTCAACTGGCCAAGCGGCTCCTGCTTCTTGCGTTGCGTGCTGCGGAGCACTTCGTGCGGACCGCAGACGCTGACGAAGTCGCACCAGTCGCATGCGTTCTTGTATTTGTTGTTGCGCGGTGCGGGTGGGAGAAAGCCCGTCGTGATCGCTTCGTCGATATCGACGAGCACCTGCAGGATGCGTTCGCGGTTGCGGTCATTGAGGTCGACGTCGCGCTTCGCGAAGCCGCCCTTCGATGTCGAGAAGAAGAGACGCGAGACCGAGACGCTGCTGTTTGGAAAGAGCTCTTCGACGGCGAGCGCGTAGAGCAGAGGCTGCAGTGTTTCACCGCCGTTGATCACGAGATCGTCGCGCGTGCGATTCGATCCGGTCTTGTAGTCGCTGACGCGGAGGTCGCCGAAGACGACGCGGCGCTCGATGAGATCGATGGCACCGTGCAGAAGCCAGCCGCCCGGCAGCTTCACGGGATCGCGCATGCTCGCTTCATCGTAGTCGGGCGAGGGGCGGAGTCCGAAGGCGAGCTCGCACTGTTCGGCGATCCACTGATCGGTTTCCGCGGCGATCTCGCGCAGCCAGAGGCGCAGGTCGGTGCGGATCAATTGCACTTCATCGCTCCAGACGCGCGGGATCGCAGGCGCGAGCTCTTCCTCCCATTTCACGGCGATCTCGTCGACGATTTCGTGCAGAACTTTTTCAGCGGCCTCGATGCGCTCCGCGGTCATCGGCAATAGATCGAGTGTCTTCAAGCGGCGCAGCGTTGCGGCGTGCATCGCGTGGATCATCAGGCCGCGTGTCAACGCATCGAGTCGCACGGGCGGCTCGGGATCTTCACGCGGCGCGAGACGGAGGATCGCGGAGAGAAAGAATTGATGCGGGCAGGCGGCGTAGCGCTGCAGCGAGGATGCGGAGTATGGGCGCACTTTGAGCGAGTGCGCGTCGAGTGCGTCGTTCTTCTTCGTGATGCCGTCGAAGCGATTCCAGTTCGGCAGTTGCCAGCGGCCGAAGCGTGCGCGGAGTGATGCGGCCATGAATGAGTTGAGCTCGAGGAGGTAGCGCGCGCGGCCGGCCTGATCCTGTTTCGTGGCGAGTGCGAGGCGCGGTCCCAGGATCGCGAGATCGTGCTCGAGGTCATCGATGGCGGCGTGCGCGTCGTCGGGCGCGGGCCAGGCGAGGCGCGAGGCGGCGCCTGTCGTCATCCGCTCGAGCTCTTTGTGATCGGGGATGCGTCCCGTGACCGCGCGGATGACGTCGAGTGCGTAGAACGATGCGACGCGCGAGCGGCCTTGCGCGGCGTCGATGCGCGGATAGGAGATGTAGACGGCCTGCGATGCGGCGCTGATCGCGAATTGCAAGCGCAGACGTTCGTTGTTCGCGCGCTGCTCGTTCGTCTCGAGCTCATTCGATAGCTCGCGTCGTTCCACATCGAGGAGCAACGGATCTTCGCGGACGCGTTGCGGAAAGGCGCGCTCGGCGAGGCCGGGGACGAAGACGACTTTGAACGCGCGGCCCGCTGCCTGTTCGATCGGTGCGACGAAGACGCGGCCGAAGCGGCGCTTCGGCGGGCGCACTTCGAGTGAGCTGAGACGATCGCTGAGAGTGACGCGGACCTCGTCGATGGAGACGGGGGCGATGTCGGACATCGGCTCGAGCTCGGTGAGCACTTCGAGCACGCGATCAGGATTGCGAAGCGTGGCGGCGGCGAGCTCGCGGAGTGCGTCGATCCAATCGCGCCATGACGTACAGTCCTTCAGCGCTTCGAGCCGCGCGATGATTGGCAGTGCGAAGTCGGCGAGCTGTCGGAGTCGCGTGATCTGCGCGCGGACTGCTTCCACGCGCGAGGACTCAGGCTCTTCGCTGATCACTTCATCGAGCTTGCGCTCGAGCTCGGCTTCGAGTCCGCGCAGGCGGCGCTGCCAGCGATCCTTGCCGCCGATGACCGCGGCTTCGATGAGCAGCGACTCCCATCGCCACGGCTCTTTGCGATCGTTCTTCGGCTCCTTGCGATCCGGCTCTTCTTCCTCGAACAGCGTCGGAAAGTCCTCGGGTGCCCGCCAGGTATCAGTCTTCTCATCGCGCGGCACTTGCCCAAGCGAGAGGTACTCCGCAAATCGCCGAGCAGAGAGTCGCTCCGCCGCACAGGCAAGCAGAGCAAGTAGCGCACGCCCGCATGGATCAGGACGACGCGAGCCGCGTGCGAAGTACGCAGGGATGCCGGCGCGGTCGAACGCCGATTCGAGATGCGCCTGATATTTCGCGGGACTGCGCAGAAAGATCGCCATCTCATCGAAGCGGACGCCACGACGAGCGTGATCGAGGATCGCGCGCGCGATCTCGACCGCCTCGCGTCCTTCGCCGGGAGCGGAGAAGAAGGCGACGCTTTCGTCAAACGTTGCCGGCGCGAGCGACTCGGGAGAAAAGAGATTCGCACGAAGACGCTCGAGGGATGACTTCGGCGAGTGCTGCGGAGCCAGCACGATCTCGGCGTCGCCAAAAAATCGCCGCGTGGTTTCGTCCGCCGTGTGCGCGGTGACAAAGACATCCGGCGCAGCGTTCACAAGTGCCGCGATGAGCTCGCGCTGCCGCAACGATTCAATGCGCACGTCAAGCAGAAGCAGCGGAACATGCAGTTCGACGCTCTCCGCCGCCAGCTCAAACAGGACAGAGGCATCGGAAAAGGAGTACTGCTTCAACTCTTCGTTATAGGCGCCAAGCAATCCACCAAGATCGCCGTCAGCATCCGAGATCTCCGCCAATCGCAACTCACGAAGCGTGTTCGCAAGCGAAGGCGCAAACCCGGGAAAGTTCGAAACCTTCTCCAGATACGGCAGCGCCCCATCCGAGGCGAGCCGATAAGAAACATGCGCAGCCGCCGCCTGCGCCGCAAGCGTGGAAACAGGAGTAAGCCCGCGCTCCGCCAGTTTTCCCGCTGCCAACCGAAGGGCAAGCTGTGTCAACGAGAATCGATGAAAACCAAAGGTAGCGATCGATTCCGCAGCAAGCGAACGAACAAGATCATCCGCCGCCCCCCGCTCCTGCGCGACCACAAACACCTCGGTCGCCGGAGGAAACGCACGAAGGTACTCCTTCGCCGCGTGGAGGCGATCGGAAGAGGCGGAGGCGAGGAAGAGTCGGAGCATGAGCGCGTGCTACGCTGCCGTCTTCACCTTCACAGAAACGCCGGCCTTCGAACAAAGACCGACGAGGTAGTCGAGCGAAATCTTGTCGACCTTGTTCCGGGCGATTTCCGAGATGCGAGGCTGCGCTACGCCGAGACGTTCAGCCGCTTCCGCCTGAGTAATCCCTTCGCGATCAATCCACTTTCGCAGAGCCTCCGCCAACTCACATCGCAGTAGCATGACGGCCGCCTCATGAGGCTCGAATCCGACGTCGAGGAAGATGTTACGGCCTTGAGAGCCGCTCCTACGTGTCTTCGGTTTCATGATTTGGCTCCCGGTTTCATCGCGCTTAATTATACGATCATTCGTATAACAAGCTCAGATCGGATCTAGCCGCGTTCAGACTTGGAGGAGGTGCTTCGGAATTCGCGAGGCGTTCCAAACCAACCATTGCTGTCGACGAAGGTAACCGCCGTCTCATCTCCTGGTCAGCGCGAGAATCTGATCCGTCGACATCTTTGAAGTGGACCGCCCCTGCAGCCTTTGAACGATCGCCTCGCCGCGCGTTGGCTTCTTCTCTCGCGGAATGGTCACCTGCCCTTTAGAAGTGATCCGCAGATTCCCACGTCTAAGAATAGCAACAACGGAATAGCGACCTCCTGCCGATGCTCCTCCAGATTGTGTCCGCAGCATGCGCACAGTCTCCAATGGGAGGAAACCCCTGGGAATCGAGAAACCGTGGCAGAACACGTGAGATCCTGGAGGCCCGCCCCATCAGCGCGTTATTACCTAATCCATTACTTGATTAGCAGCTCGTTACCCAATTAGCTCCGAAAGCTCGAACGTACTCTCGCCCTCGGTTGGCCGTGTTGCAGCGGTTCGCGGTCACGGCGGACAAAGCGGCTCAGTGTGATCCGTACGTCGCACGCCACTCATCGATCTGCTTCACCGCGCTCCGAGCATCTTCATCCGGGATATGCGGCTTCACGTCGCGAATCCGCGTGACCCTCGCATCGATCGACTGGTCGCCTTCATTCACCGCAAAGAAGAGAGCGGTAGCGAGCGGCTCGAGTTGCTTCACGCCACGATGCCCGAGGTTCTCGACCGCGAAATCAATCGCCTTCTTGTGTCGCTCGATCGTCTTCGGAAGATTCTTCTCGAGGTAGGAGACTTGATCACCCGGTTCGAAGGTGGCCGCGTAATCGAGGGGCCGCACCTTGAGCATGTCGTCGGCTCGCATCGCCGCGACGTGCGACTGCAGATCGAAAGAGAACGGACCGTACTTGTACAGCAGGAACTCGAAACCGAGCGGCACTTCGAATAGAGCCTGTAGAAAGTAGACGGACTTCTGAACGTGCGTCTCACCGCAGAAAAGGTTGCGCGCGCGGTACTCCTTGACCAGTGAGGCGATGAGCGCTGACTTCTGCAATTCCGTGAGACTCATAGTTCCAGCTCCATTTGTTCGGAAAGTAATTTCGCTTGTTCGCCTTCAACCAGCTCGTCGCATCCTTACGTTTTTCCGGGCTGACGAAGACATATCCAACTGCCGCCGGTTTGAAGTCGGCATAGATCTGTGACTCGGCGATCGACGTGCTGATCTCGGTCGAATCGAGAAGGACCGGAAAATCGATTGCCTGTTGCTTCGGAGGCACGATCTTCGATCGAACATGATCCGGGCCGAACTGTTCGAGGAGCTTCTCCGCGACCCTGGCGACAGCATCAGGACGAATCTGTTGATCCATCGCATTCCGTTCGTAAATTCTTCGGAAGTGCTCACGCTTTGCGATTCGTCGCGCTGGATCGTGCCCGGTGGCTTCCGGATTGTTCGCGGCATCGGCGATCGCGGCGAGGACCTCGTTGTCTGTTAGCCGCAGATGACCCGGAACGTCGGCTGGATACTTCTTCAGCCAATCGATCATGAATTCGCTGAGATGAATGTCGTATGCGATTCTCACGTGATGGTAGTAGAGCTGCAGAAACATGAACTGCCTGGCGAGTTGCAGCGCCTCCGCGGCGTGAATCCCGCCTCTCTGAATGCCGATCATCGGTTGCTCGGTTTTCGGATGGCGAAGGATACGTAAAGTGTCAATGAGACGATAGTGGTCGAATCGTCCATACGCTACTCCGGCATGGTGAGAGTCGCGAAGCAGTTAATCGATTCGATCGACTCCGAATGCATCGCCTGTCACGATTTCCGTCATGAGCAGATCCCACTCGTCGAAGTCGGTGGCATTGCCGAACCACTTCGCCCACTTCTCTGCTCCGATCGCGAATCTTCGCGATCTGATCCGGTTCTGGTGCAGGCATCATTCCTCTGAAGATGTCTCGCATCTCGGAAGAACGGATGACCTCGACCGTGAACCATTCGTGGTGCCGGCCTTCAGGCAGCAGTTGCTCTTCTGCTGCATGAGAGAACGGGAGATGACCGAGATCGTGGAAGAGCGCCGCAAGGCGGACGATCTTCCGCCATGCGCGAAGCGTGTCGTGGTCCGGAAACTCGATCGAGCTTCGCGGTTGCCTTCAGCCGTGATGACGTCGAAGACTCGGCCTGCGAGTTCCATGACGCCCAGGCAATGCTCGAACCTGCGATGTGTCGCGCCGGGATACACGAGGTATGTCAAAGCAAGTTGGTGGACGTTGCGATGCCGCTGAAACGCAGGAGAGTTGATCGCTTTCACTTCGTCCATCGAAGCGCGAACGAAGTTGTGAATCGGATCGCGGAACTCGTGAAAGTGCTTCATGAAGCTCGCACGCATCGTAGCAGTGGAAACCTGGCCGTGCCCCTTCTTCTACGATGAGTGGAGTTGCAGCGTTTCATCGGGCTTCGCTGCCTCACTTCTCACGAGCGAAGCGCGTTCATTCTCTACGAGGGCTGGAATTGCGTCCTACATCCAGGAAGCGCGACGGCTGAAAGGAGTGAAGCGTGCAGCTTCGTCAGCGAGAAACCGAAACGAAAGCCGAATGGCGATCGATTCGCTCGGTCGCCGACGAATCCCCGTTGATCAATTTCGCACACAGTGTGTGCAAGATCATTCGCAGCGCACCACTCGGAGTACAGACGAGACATCCTCATGACGACGAATCGAAAAGCCTCGCCTTCGTCTCTTCGAGAAACGCGACGACGTGTTCGCGCATAACCGTCGGAAAGCCTTCGAGAAAGTCATCGATCGATTCGCCGCCTGCGAGGTAATCGATCAGTGTGGCGATCGGAACACGAGTCCCTGAGAAGACAGGTGTGCCACCCATCACGTCGGGCGAAGTAGTGACGACACTCCTCCGATCTTTCTCGATGACACGATGCAGTATGCACTTTGGGCAGCTGCGGCAACGACGCTTGGAGCACACGGCGAACAATAAAAGCCTTCTAGCTCTCTCTCAGGGCGGCAACAATCTTGTCGAATGCATCCGGCAGATTGGCGGGCGAAATCGCGGGGTTCTGAACATTACGAACATGCGCAACGGAAGCATGCGCAAGCTCAGGCACGAGGCTGATCCAATTTTTTCGGCCACGCATCACGACGAATGTGGCTCCCCTGTCGATGGCTGCGCGTACGAGGTGCTTAGTGTATTCCTGCGACGGAACCTGAAGCCGAGCGGAGAAGCGTCGAGAGTGATAGCCATGCAGCTCCGCGACGAAAACCTGCGACGCCACACGCAATGGGCGCGAAGGATCAGATTCAACCGCGGCGATCAGTGTTCGCAGCTTTCTTCGCCACCACTCTTGTCCTGGCGATGGGAACGCCGGATCCAATAGGTAGAACGGATAATCGGGGTGCTCGTGTGTCAGGTTTGCACGAGCGGCCGCATTGAAAGCTTCGTCGTTGTGGACGTTGCGATCGTCGTCGACGAACCCGGGATTCAGATTCAGCAAAACAACGGATGCAAGCGGGTTCCCAAGATAGGGTTCAGGAACAATCTCGAGATGCACACGATGATGATCGGGTGCCTTCGCATTGAATCGCTTAATGGCTTCGGCATCGATGTCCGCCAAAAAGGGAGCAGATCGAGTGAGCGAGCGAAACGGATTCATTGAGACCAACCCTATTCAGCTCGAAAAGGAAGTCCTGGCCTGCCACCCTGACACGACGGACACTTTCGTTAATGCAGGCCACTCCCGTTGTCGCCGTACTCGTGATTGCACTGGCCGCACCGCAGCACGTAGATCGATTGGCCATGATCCGTGCCGCGAAGTCCTGTCGGCCGGACCACGGTTTGTCCGTTCCTGTTCGTAAACCCGATCCGTGTGGAGTAGTCAGGAGTAGAGGCAGGTTCTCTCGAATGATTAAACGCCGCAATTACACGGGCTCGAAGCTCGGGCTCTGACTCCGCAGCAAACTCTTCGAGAACTTCGCGAAGATCGTCGCCCATTTCTGCCTGCCACCATCCACGTCGACCACTTTCAGTGTGTGGATCGAACCTGTCTCGATGGTTCTTTAACGTGTTCTTCTTCGTCCCCAGCATCGCCGCCGCGCGCTCGAACGTTTGATCCTGGTTCCCAAGATCGAGCGCCTCGTGACCAAATCGAGACAGATAAAGCGCCGTCACGAGAACGCGTCGCCGCGTGTCTGTGTCCAGGTGATCGCGATATACAGGTTCTCTCTGTACCTTGCTCTCAGCCGAATCTGCCTTCTGATTCCGGAGCAGTAGTTTCGCGACGACCGCCGCCACACTGTTGTCATAGCTCTCGTCGGCCAGGCTGACGAGACCTTCGCGCAGCCAGTCGGCTTCGAACAGTCGCCAGCCGTTCTTTTCGAACACAGCACGAAGCGGCGCGGGATCGCCATAGATTTTACCGGCGGCAAGACACAGCGATGCTTTCGTTCCGGGCGGACAGAATCCCTGCTCGACAAGCTGCGATTCCAACCGCGAAAGCACAACGCGCCGCAGCACCTCATCACTAAACAGCTTGTAACGAGTTTCCTCTTCGGCCTTCGGTCCTTCGAATGAGCTGGCACGCACGCCATACGAGTCAAGGTACGACTTGCATTCGACGACGAGCAGCTCGTTACGCGACCCGCTGTAGGCCACGACATCAAGTTCCCAACGCGGCGCCGAGGGCCGTCCGATCTCGCGCTTTTCCTCTGGCGTCAATGAGACTTTGACGCTGGTACGTACCCAAAAGCCTTTTCGATCGAGGATTGCTGCAACGACCTGCTCGAATGCGTCCATTGACGGCCTACCCTCCTATTTTCGCTTTCGCGATCTCCAGTGACTTCGAAGTGACTCAGCAATCTCAGCGTCAATTTCCCGACAGGCACCCTTGCTTATGTTCGTTAGCCCGCAAGCCCGCGCGAGGCGCGTGTACTGCGTCCACGACAGACTTAGTTCATCCTCTCGCGGCGAACTCTCGACATAGAAGCGTGTCCAATTCAGCTCCCGCTGGACCCACAAGATCGGGGAGTGAGCCAGTGCGCGCGGTCTCTTTGAGCCACGCGCCTTCCATATCCGTATAACCGCGTCGCCGGCGCGCGCAGTGCGACGGAAACGCGAATTCCCCGTGAAGCGCACCCACGAAACTTCGCTGCGTTTCCCCTTCAAGAGCCTCTGAGCCTTCTTTGTCCCCTGCTCCACCTGTTGTTCCTCGTCAGGGAAATCATCGGGTGCGACCTCAGAAACACTAACTAGCCAGGTGCGCGAGCCTCGATCGGCGAATGTTCGCGCCGCTCGCGTCCGTCGCGGCGACCGTTTCACCTCGATTTGTTCAATTCGACAGAGAAACCGATCGTCGATCACCTGCGCCGCGCGACTCATTTCGGCGATCAACGACGCGACACCCGACACGATCACATGATCGGTCGTGATTACCGCCGCCTCAATCAGCTCGC
>CAZKID010000102.1:12164-14325 GCA_964552405.1 uncultured Thermoanaerobaculia bacterium | reverse complement strand
GGTGGGATGTTTTTCTTTCTTCAGATCGAACGAGATGCGGATGAGCTGTTCCGAATTTTGGAAGCCGCCTTCGGCGTTGATCACCGAGCGATCCCCGCGCAGCGTCTGCACCGTTGCGCTGTCGCACGGAACGACTCTCTGCAACTGCTGGAGAATCGTCTCCAGCACTTCGGAGAGCTCGAGGGAGGAGGTGACTGCCTTTGCCGCTTCGAGCAGTGTCTCCGCGTGGTGGCGCGTGAGACGCTCTGCTTCGAACAGCTCCGCGTTGCGGATTGCGATCGAGGCGACGTCGGCGAAACGAGAAAGCGTCGTCACATCGAAGTCGTTGAACGGAGGCCGTGAGTCGGTTGCGGCGACGCCGAGCACTCCGCGGAACTTCCCTCCCAGGCGCAGCGGCACTTCGGCGACCGAGCGATATCCCGCGAGGCCACTGAGAATCATTCCGCTGGTTTCCGAAAGATCGTTGATCACCATCGGCTGCCCGCTCTCCCAGACGCGGCCGGCGATTCCTTCGCCGCGCACGATTCGCATGCCGACGGTCTTCTTCACGCCGCCGATCGTGTGACGGATGACGATCGCGGATTCGTCCGTGTCGAGTAGTCCGATGAATCCGTAGGAAGTCTCGAGGAGTTCGGTTGCGCGGTTGACGACGAGCTGCAGCAGCTCCGCCGTATCGAGACTTTGCATGAGTGCGGCGGTCGTCTCGTGCAGCACGGTGAGTGCACGATTCTCACGGAGGACGGACTCATCCGTGCTCACGTGAGAAGCCACAGCCGCTGGATCGGTTTGGCGCAACCCTAGTCCCCGGGGAAATCAATGATAGCTCGGAGATTCCAGTGGGGCGACAGGCGCCCTCGCCTGTCGGCTCTGCGGACAGGCGAGGGCGCCTGTCCTCCACCTCGGCCGTCAGCGGGCGAAATAGCTCCCCGGCGCCCACTGTGCGATTTTCTTTCGCAACGCAACCGAGCGCGTGATGTCGCCCGCGGCTTCTGCGAGCGCGGCGTACATCGAAAGCGTTTCGGCGAGCGACGGATCGGGATCGGTGTAGTCGTCGCGGAATCGTGTCTCGAGCAGCACGAGGTTGTCTTCGTAGAGACGGAGGGCGGCATCGCGATCACCCTGCTTGAAGAAGATGTAGGCGAGGCCGAGCGCCTGGAACTCCTGGATCTGCGGATGATTCGCGATCATCCACTCCATCAGTCTTCGCGCCTCATCGAGGTCGCGGCCGAGGTGGGCGAGGCAGAGTGCGATGCCTTCCCTGGCAACGGGATCACTCGATTGCCGGTAGATCGCGATCGCTTCATCGAAGCGTCCGGCGAGTTTCAGTGCATCGGCTTGATTGAGCGGGTGGGCCGCACTCACCGGCTTCTGTGCGCGCATGTAGGCGACGAGCCATCCGATGACGATGAGCGAGGCGACGAGAAGGAACAGCCCGATCATCGCGGGTGTGCTGGCGGAACTGTTGGTGCAGCGGCTGGTTGGGTCTGTGCCGCAGGTGCGACTGCGCCCGGTTCGACGAGCATCGTGCGCATTGTTTCCGAACTGCCGTCGAGCTGGTACTGCAGAGTCGGGATGGGCTGTGGAGCTTCGCGCGGCTGGTTCGACAGGTCGGCGATTTCCGTCAGCGGAACGGCCGGACTGGTGGTCGTCGCTGTTGCGTTGCGGGTCGAGACGTATTGATGAATCCCGCCGAGGGCAACGAGTGCGAGCAGAATGCTGGCGGCAATCACGATGCCCTGTCGCTGTCGCGCATACTCCAGAACGCTTTCGGTCGTGCTCACCTTTCGAGGGTGAAACATCTCCTCGAGGATCGACTCCGTGTCGAAGCGTTCTCCCGTGATGGGGTTTGCGCCGCAGTAGGGGCAGGCGCGAGCCGTCTGGTCGATCTTGCGCTTACACGCTGCGCAGAGCGCTTTATTCATTGGCACGGAATGATACTGCCGTCGAAAACTGTGCAGGTACCGGCACGCCGTTTTCGGTCGCTGGCTTGAAGCGCCAATTGTGGATTGCGGCGATCAATTGCGCAGTCTGTCCCGGTAACGATCCGTCGATGTCGACCGAGTGGACGCGGCCGTCCGCCCCAATGAGCAGTGTGAGGTGAATCGTCGTGTCGCGATCGACGCGTACGTTTCCGAACGAGATCGACTCCGCGCGTGGAGCC
>CAZKID010000102.1:0-12154 GCA_964552405.1 uncultured Thermoanaerobaculia bacterium | reverse complement strand
TTGGGGGGGTAGTTTTCGGAAGGGTAGGGATTCCGTGGTGGGGGCCGTGGGATTCGACTTGGCCTGGGGTTTCGGGGGTGGGGCCTCGTCGTTGCTCGCCGCCTGCACTGGTGGCCGCGGCCGCGGCTTGGCGTACACCGGCGCGGTGAGCAAACGCGGATCGGCAAGAGCCTGTTGCCGTTCGATCTTCTCTCGCGCGGCGAGTTGCTGGTATTCCGCCGAAGAGACTGCCGTTGCGTCGCTCCGCTGATATTCGCTCGGTACCCCCTGTGATGCATCGGGCGCAGGCGCGCTCGTAATCGGTGTCTCGGTAATCGGCGCGCTGGCATCGACCTGCACGAGATCGACATTCGCATGTGGTCCCTGTGGCGCACTGACTTGCGGCGGAGGTGCCGCGGTCTGTGACACCAGCGAGCCGCCGGTTTTCGCAGCCGTCTCTTCGGGATTCGCGCCGTGAATCAGGGCACCTAGCGCGAAGGAAACGAGTAGCAGCGCGACGCCGCCGCCCGCCATGTAGATCGTGCGCCGCTTGTCATGCTCTTCCGGTGGTACGTAGCTGTCCGCCGGCTGCGGTGATGGAGCCGCCGCTGTGGGCGTTTCGGCCTGATCCCAATTGCAATATGGACAGAGCCGCGCATGAGCGTCGATTGTGCGATCACAATGGACGCAGTGTTTCGAATCAGCCATCTCCTCCGTCGTTGTGCAACGCGAGTGCCGCATCGAGCCACCACACGCGGCCGTCGCTGGCGATTGCAAAGGCGTGGGGTGCAATGGATTGCGCAAGCCTCACGGACTTCCTGCGGTCGCAACGGTAGAGGCTGCCCGTCGCTGAGTCGTAGGCGACGAGGACGGCTCCGCGTGCCACGACGCGATCGACGCCTGTCGGGAAATCGGAATCGGAGCGCGAGGAGCCGCCGAGGCCGGTGAGACCACGGAAGAAGCCGCGGAGGAATGCATGACTGAACGACTCATCGCGATCGAGGAGCCAGACGCGCCTGGATGAAGGATCAGCAAGTGCAACGGAGCGTTGGGCGAGCTCGACGCTGACCGGTACCGCGCCTGTCTTGCGCTCGCCCAGCACGCGCATCGTGCCGGCATCGACTGTGACGAGTTTCGCGCTGCGTGGGTAGACGAGCCAGGCGCGATCGCCATCCACGCGCAGATCGGATGCGAAAGGCGCGACGACGATTGCTCGCGACGACATGATGTCGGCGAGACTGCCGGTGATCGGGGAGTAGACATAGAGCTTGCCGCGCGACTCGCGCAGCAAGTTCGCACCCGGGTCGACCGGGATGTTCCTGCCCGGCGCGGAAATGGTGTTCGAGTCGCGGTTGAGGATGTAGAGGTCGCGCCCGATGAAGACCGCGCCGATTGGAGTCTCGCCGGTCTTCACGCGACGGACTCTCCCCGTTGCCAGCTCGACGCTCACCGCGTCATTGGCGAGCGAGTCGATGACCGCGACATCATCCTGGCTCGCGACGGCGAAAGAAGGATTGCGGACACCCGCGACGCGCCAGCCTCCCCGCAACTCGATCGTGCCATCGGTGGCAACGACGATGCCTTTCGCGGTGGCGACGATCGACTGCGCGCCGGCAGTCGTCGCGAGAAGTGCGAGGAACAGGAGCCTTTTCATCGCGCCGGCTCCAGTCGGATCGGTTCCACGAGCAGCGACCCGTTCGAGACGCCGAGGAGCCGGAAGGTGAGGTGCAGCGGCTGGTTAGCTTCGAAACTGCCGTTGAACTTCATCGGCTCCGAGAAATGGAAGGGTACGCCGCCGATCATTCCCCGCTCGAGCGCGCCCTGCTCTCCCGGCTCGAAAACCGCGGTCGCGGTCAACGTGAGGCGATCGAGTGCGGCACGTTCTTCCGGTGTGAGCTCGTGAGTCAGCAGTGCGCGCAGTTCGTCCGGAGTGGCAGTCACCTGTTCACTGCCGCCGTGCAGCCATACGGGCAGTGGGCGCGAGATCCGCTCGAGGAGAAACGCGATCGCGGCGTTGTCGGGATACTTCGACGCCAGCTCTTTCGCGATCACGACGTCGCCGCGCAGGGCGCTGCGAATGCGCCCTCCGAGTGTGTCCTGTGAGGGGACGGGCGCCCCGCCGGTCCGCTGAGCGAAGCGAAGGTAGTCGTCCATCAGTGCAATCGAAAACGGATTTGCGTCGAACGCCGCGGCATAGTCGCTCTCACTCCGGGACAGCCGCGCGATCGCCGCCAGCGCTGCCGGCTCGTCATTGCGATCCTTCAGCACCTCCGCGTAGATGCTGCGAGCTCGTGCGATCTCGCCGCGCGCTTCGTACAGTGCGCCGAGCCGCAATCGTGCGCGATTGAGCAGCGACAGGTACGCGGCAACATCGCCGCGCGCCGACGAATAGATCTCGAACGATTCGCTCTTCGCGATCGCCTTGCGCAATGAGTCGAACTGCGTGGACTGCAGGTCAGCGATCACCGTCGAGAGCAACTGTTCAGATTCCGTGCTGCTCGGCAGCGTCGCTGCGAGCGTGTAGCGATACACATCGAGGTCGAGCCGGACGCCATTCTCCCGCTCGGCGATTGCGACCGCGCTCCGCGCAGCGCTCGTTGCTTTCGCCGAAAGGCCAAGGAGCGACATGGCGCTCGAATAGAGATTCCAGCTCTTCGCGTCGTCGCCCGCGTAGCGGATCGCCTCTTCGAATAGCGCAAACGATGCGCGCGCATCGCCGAGCTTCGCCTTCGCGAGTCCGGCATACGCAGTCGCCGTCGCGTACTGCGACAAGTTCGATGCCGCGCGCGCCGTCATTCGCTGCTTCTCAGCAAGCGCCAGCGCGTCGAGATACTCCGCGCGCGACCTCGCGTTCTCGCCGCGCGACAACCGCAGGTCGCCGAGATTCAGATGACCGGAGAGCTGCGAGAGAAAGTCGCGCGACTGCGCGAGTTGCTTCTCCATCCGTGCGATCTCGAAGTCGGAAGAGGGGCGGGTCTGGGCGTGGACGGGCAGCAGGCAGCCCGGAGCAGGCAGCAGACAGCAGGCAGCAGACAGCAGGAGGAATGCGAATCGCGCTCGCTTCATTCTGCGAAATATCCCTTCCTTGCCTGCACGACCTTCACGCCTTTGATCTCGATCGTTCGCCATCCGCGCTTCGTCGCATTGCTCTGATAGATCACCGTGTAGCGGCTGTTGATCTCCGCGATCACGTCGCGCAATGCCTGATTCAGTCCATCGCGCGATGTGCCCACCACGCGGCCTCCTGTGTTCTTCGCGGCACGATCGAGAAATCTGACGTGTGATGAGCCGAGGACGAGTGCGTCGAGTACATTGTTGGCCGTACTCACGCGCCGCAACGCCTCCTCTTCATCGAGCTCGCTGTTGCGGTCGCCGCCGTCTGTGATCACGATCGCGTACGTGCGGTGACCGCGCGGGATCGATGCGACCGCGTCTCGCAATGACGTTCCTCCCGACGGCGAGATCTCGAGCTTCGATCTCACTGGCAGTGCGAGGGCAGGCAGCACGTTGTGATTGAAGAGAATCAACTGAGCCGTATCGCCTGCGCGCAGCAGCGTCATCGACTCATTCACCGCGCGCAGTGCGGCCTCGAGCTTTCCCTCGCCCATGCTCAGCGACCGATCGACGACGAACACGAATGTTGCCGCGTCACGCCCCGGCCGTACTTCGCGAATCGATTGCAGCACGCCGTTCTCCGTGAGACGGAGATCTTCCGCCTTCACCGTCCTCGATGACCGCACGCGCAGCGGCACTTCGACGAGATCGACGTTGAGCGACTCACTCGCTGCAACCGCGGCTGTACGCACTTCGGCCTTCTCGCTCGCCTTGTAATGGCCGGACCAGACGATTGCACTGACGACATGAGGATCGAGCGACGTACCGAAGTCATGCGCGACGCGCCACGGCGCCGCGCGCGCGACGCCAACGATCGCGTTGTCGACGTAGAACTCGACGCGATCGATGTTCCGCGCATCGGTCGTGATCTCCAGCGCGAGCGGACCGACAGCCTGCGCCCCCTGCTGCGGAGAAAGAAACGTGATGCTCGCAAGAATCACCGGCGCGATCAGGCCCACGTCCAGTGAGAACGGTATACTCGGCGAAATGACTCCCGGCCAGAAGCTCGGCGCGTATCAGCTCATCGATCGCCTTGGCGCCGGCGGCATGGGAGAAGTGTGGAAGGCCGAGGATCCGCGGCTCGGCCGTACGGTCGCGATCAAGATTCTTCCCGCAACCGTTGCTACCGATCAGGAAGCGATGCTCCGCCTGCAGCGCGAAGCCCGCACCGCGGCTCAGCTCTATCACCCCAATATCGCCACGATTCATTCGATCGAAGACGACAACGGGCAGCTCTTCATCGTGATGGAGTACGTACTCGGCGATCCGCTGACGAAGTTCATGAAGGAGCGGTCACTGACGGAGGCGGATGTCTGCCGCATCGGCCGCGGCGTGGCGGAAGCGCTGGCGGAGGCGCACGAAAAAGGGATCGTGCATCGCGACATCAAGCCGGACAACATCATCGTCAACGATCAGCGCGTGAAGGTGCTCGACTTCGGGATCGCGAAGCGCTTCGGCCCCGAGGTGATGAGCTCGAACGCGCCGACCGCCTTCGTCACGCAGCAGGGGATGATCGTCGGCACCGTTCACTACATGTCCCCCGAGCAGGCCCTCGGCAAGGCGCTCGATCCGCGCTCCGACATCTTCTCTCTCGGCGTCGTGCTGTACGAGGCGATCACCGGGAAGCTGCCGTTCGTCGGTGACACGGTGACGGAAACGATCACGCACATCGTGCGCGATGAGCCGACGGCGCCGGCTCGGCTCAACGCGCAACTCTCGCCGGGCCTCAACGCGATCATTCAACGATGCCTGCGGAAGAATCGCGACGAGCGGTTCGCGAGCGCGAGCGAGTTGTCGCAGGCGCTCGATCAGCAGATGGCACGCGCGTCGACCGAGATGTTCTCCGCGCCGACCGTCGTGAAGCCGGTGACGCCGATTCCGCCTGCGCCGCCGACGGTGCGCGAAGTCGCGAAGCCGAAGTCGCGCGGATGGATCTGGGGCATCGTCGCGGCAGTCGTGATTCTCGGTGCAGTCGGAGGGCTCGTTGCGAGTCATCATCAGGCTCCCGCTCCGATGCCGATTCCGGCGAAACCCGTTGCCGCCGCGGTGACGACGACCACGGCAGCGCCCGCGCCGCCGCCAAAACCGGCAGAGACGTCGGTCATCGTCGAAGAGAAAAAGCCGGAGCCAGCACCCCAACCAGCCGTTGCACCACCGCCGGCGCCGAAGTCGGTTGCCGCCATCGATCACTATCAGATAGGAATGTCGGCATTGGCCGAGGGGCGCCGCTCCGAGGCGCGCGAGGAATTTCTGGAAGTCGTGAAGCAGGATCCCTCAAACGCCAAAGCGCACTTTCGCCTCGGCGAGATCGCGACGATGAATCACAACTTCGGACATGCGTCGGATGAGCTGCGCAAGGCGCTCGACTCCGCTGCAGGACTCGATGATCGTGAGCGGCGGCTTGCGGAGATCTGCCTCGCGATCTCGACCAGCGACCGGCTGCGTGCGGGAGAGCTGGGACGCGAGTTTCATCGCATCTATCCGGAGGATCCCGACTTCGAGCAGATCAAGAGCTCGTTCCCTGCCGAGGAGCCGCTGCAGCGCCCGAAACTCTTCCCGCGCCGCAGACGGTTCTAAGAGACGTTCACTTCCTCTTCGGGAACGGCAGCTCTCGCACCATGGTCAGCGTGTCGAGATCGTCGATTTGCGCGACGATGAGCGCGGAGCCATCCGGTGTGATCCCGTGCGATTCCAGTTGCGATGCGCCATCGAACCCGGTAAGTGGGCGGCGCGTCGCTGCGGTATCGCGGCCGAAATCGAACTCCTGTTCGTAGAGGCCGTACTTCCCATCCTTCGATGCGCCAACGAAGATGATTGCCTTGCCGTCGGGTCTCCAGCGAGCACGCCCGACTGAAATGAGGATGGATGATCCGAAGTCAGCCGCGAATGGCACGACTTTCTGATCGCTCACGCGCATGACCATGACCCGATCAGGGGTGGACAACCGATATGCGATGTAAGCGCCGTCGGGCGAAACCTCGGGCTGTTGTGTGTTGCCGGGAGTGAGCACGCGGCTGCTTCCATCCGGCTTGATCTGCCACAGTCCCAACTTCTTCGGATTCACCGAGGCGAAGTAGATTTCACCGCCCGGACCCTGCGTTGGATTCTCCGCATCGTAGCCGTCGTTCGAGACCTGTTGAGGGTAACTGCCGTCGGTGTTCGCCTTCCAGATTTCGAAGTGACCCGTGCGATTCGAGCTGAACAGGATGTGTTTCCCGTCGGGTGTGAACTGCGGATCCCAATCCTGCTTCGGATCGTCCGTCAGCTGCCGCATCTCGCCGCTCTTGCGCGAGAGCGCCCAGACGTCGAGGTTTCCCGTGCGATCCGACGAAAAGATGATCCATTCCCCATCGGCAGACAGTGCCGGCTGCCGATCGTTGCTGTTGCCCTGCGTGCGCCACGCCGAGCCTGGTGTTCCCTTCAGCGCCACCTCGCGCAGATTTTCGCGTCGCGATGGCGTTTCGACGATGAGCGAGTCGTCTCCGACACGATCGACGTAAAACCCGAAGACTGGAAGAGAGAACAGGGTTTCTTCGTGGCCTGAGCGCACCTCGTGACGCACGAACTCGCCGCCCGCGATTTGTACGCCGGTCACCGCCTGCAGCCGGCCGTAGAGGAATTCGTCACTGGTCAACCAGACGACTGCCGTCGGCGTGTCGGTGATCTCGATGATCCGGTTCTTTCCGCTCGCGACGTCGATCAGCACGATCGCGCCTGCGACGTTCGCGTTTCCAGGCGTCAGTGAAGCCGCGATCGTTTTTCCATCGGGCGAGAACCGTGGCGTCTGCACCGATCGTTCAGTCGACGAAAACAGCATGCGTTCATTCGTTCCCGAGGCATCGGCGACGAAGACGTTGTAGCGATTGCGCCCGTTCTCCGACACATAGCGCGTGAAGGTGAGCGTGTGCCCGTCAGGCGACCAGTCCCCTTCCACCGCGGGAGCGACGATGCGCTGTGCTGCGCCACCGACAACGGGTACGCGATAGAGAGCTGACTCGGGAGGTGTGCCGCGCACGAACAGCAGCGTTGCTCCGTCAGGAGAAAAGCGCGGAGTCGTGTCTGGTCCATCCGTGATCGCAATTTCGCCACCACCCGAGAGCTGTTTGACCCAGATTCGCCTGCGCCCGTCGCGCGCCGAACTGAACGCGATCGACTTGCCATCCGGCGATCCGGCAGGAGCGAAGTCTGCGCCCGAAGAACTGATGTAGCGAACGCGCGGCACGCTCTGCGGCCTGCGAAATGCGTAGTGCCCGCCGATCGCCGCGACGATTGCTGTCGCCACGAATGCGGCGGCCAGCGACAAACGTCGCCTCAGTCGGTGCGCACGTGTGACCGACTCGACGGCGGGTTCGCGCGTGACTGACGAGGAGGACGCGAGCCAGCGCATCTCGCTCGCGACATCGAGCGATGATTGCCATCGGTCCTCCGGATCTTTCTCGAGGCATTTCTGCACGAGATGTTCGACCGACGAAGGGACGAGCGGGCGAAGCGACGTGATCGACGGCGGCTGCCCGGTCACGATCGCAGCGATGATCGAAGTCTTCGACGAACCTTCGAATGCGCGGCGGCCGGTCGCCATCTCGTAGAGCACGGCACCGAGTGCGAAGATGTCGGTGCGGGCGTCGGTTTCGACGCCCTCCAACTGCTCAGGCGCCATGTAGTGGAACGTGCCGACGATCGTTCCCTCTTCAGTGAGCGGTGCAGCCTGCATCGTCGTGTCGTCGCTGCTGACCCGGATGCTGACCGGCTTCGCGAGTCCGAAGTCGAGGAGCTTTGCACCGCTGCGCGTGAGCATCACGTTCGCGGGCTTGAGATCGCGGTGCACGATTCCTGCGCGATGCGCCCGATACAGCGCGTCCGCGATCTGCGCGCCGTAGCGAAGGATGTCGGCGACCGGCATCGGCCCTTTCGCGATGCGTTGCGCGAGCGTCTCCCCTTCGAGGAGCTCCATCACGAGATAGCCGTCGCCGACGTCGTACAGCGTGCAGATGTTCGGATGATTGAGCTGGGAGATGGCCTTCGCCTCGCGCTCGAAGCGAAGCTTCAACTGCGATTCCTTCGCGAGCTCGGAGGGGAGGACTTTGATGGCAACGCTGCGATCGAGCCGCGTATCGCGCGCCCGGTAGACCTCGCCCATACCGCCCGCGCCGAGGCGCGCAACGATTTCGTAAGGGCCGAGGCGGGTACCTTGAGAAAGATCCACGAGGACATAGTACTGAGTTCTGAGTGCTGAGTTCTGAGTACTGAGTCGGGCATTACGGTTCGACTCAGAACTCAGAACTCAGAACTCCTTCAGATAAACTCCGCGCCGAATGGCCATCGATCCTCTCGTTCTCGCGCGCCAGCTCATCGACATTTCTTCACCCACTGGGGAAGAGCTCGCGATGGGCAACCACGTTTTCGAACTGCTGTCGGATCTTGGTTACCGGTGTCAGAAGCAGGAGGCTGCGCCGAATCGGTTCAATGTGCTCGCGCTCGCGGGTGGGCGTCCGCGTGTCGTCCTCAATACGCACATCGATACAGTGCCCCCATGGTTTGCCTCGCGCGAAGATGACGACTTCATTTACGGCCGCGGTGCCTGCGACACGAAAGGCATTCTCGCGGCGATGATTGCCGCGGCGGAGCGTTTGCGCGCCGATGGCAGAAACGATTTCGCGATGCTGCTCGTGGTTGGGGAAGAGACAGACTCGATCGGGGCAAAGTCCGCGAACATCGCATTCAAGGATCTCGGCTCGAGCTACGTGCTCGTCGGCGAGCCAACGGAATCGAAGTTCGCGCGCGCATCGAAAGGTGCGCTGACCGCGTTCGTCGGTTTCGAAGGGATCGCCGCACATTCGGCGTATCCCCATCTCGGCGATTCCGCGATCAGGAAGATGGTCGCGGCGATCAACGACATCAACGCCGCGGACTGGGGCCACGACGCGGTCCTCGGCGATGCGACGGTGAACGTCGGTGTAGTGAAAGGCGGCGTGAAGCCGAACATCATCGCAGCCGAGGCGGAGTGCCAGATCATGTTTCGCCTGGTGACGACACCGGACGATGTGCGCGCGAAACTCGAGTCGATCATCGCCCCGCACGGTGGACGCATCACCTGGACCCACGGCAATCCGCCGCAGCACATGACCGTGCCGGAAGGTGCGCCGTCGACGATCGTCGCGTTCAATACGGACGTGCCGCATCTGTCTGCGCTCGGCAAGCCGCTGCTGTTCGGCCCGGGCTCGATCCTCGATGCGCACGGCGTGAACGAGAAGATCGGGAAGAGAGAATTGATGGACGCGGTGAATGTTTATTACGACGCGGTCTCGGCCTTGGCGCGAATCTGAGGATGAGAGAGACGAGCATGAAAACGATCCGCCTGCGTTGGTTTCGTCATCCCGAGCGAGAGCGGGGGACCTGGGTGTGTGGGAGGCGCGCGACATGACCTTCGTACCTCCCGCCCACCGGGTCCCTCGACTTCGCTCGGGATGACGAGAGATTGCTCCGTGCCAGCACTTCAATCTCCGGTCACGTCCCGTGAATCATTCGGCCTAGAGGTCCCAGAGGTCCCACGAAACTCATGACCAAACTCACTGAAGACATTTATCTCATCGCTGCCGTCCGCACTCCCATCGGGAAGTTCGGCGGCGCGCTCGCATCGGTGACGGCCGCGCAGCTCGGGATCGAGTCGGCGAAGGCGACGCTCTCGCGCAGCGGGATCGATCCTGCCGATGTCGACGAAGTCATCTTCGGCAACGCACGGCAGGCGGGCGTCGGTCCGAATGTTGCGCGTCAAGTCGCGATCAAGAGCGGCCTGCGGCACGAGACGCCGGCGTACACCGTGAATCAGGCGTGCGGCTCCGGACTCCGCGCCATCATGAACGCTGCCGATCAAATCCGCCTCGGCCAGGCGAAGGTCCTGCTTGTCGGCGGCACAGAGTCGATGTCGAACACTCCGTATCTGCTCACGCGTGCGCGCTGGGGTCAGCGCATGGGGCACGGTGAAGTGATCGACGGCATGTACCGCGATGGCTTCCAGTGTCCGCTCGCCGATGAGTTGATGGGGGCGACGGCGGAGACGCTGGCGGAGCAATACGACATCTCGCGCGAAGAGCAGGACAAGTTCGCGGTCGAGTCGCAGGTGAAGGCGGGACGCGCGTACGAAGAAGAGCGATTCAAGGACGAGAGCTTTCCGCTCGAAAGGCTGAAGATTAAGGGGAATCCCGGCTCGGACGTGGACCTCGGCTCGATGGCGAAACTGCCGCCGGTGTTTCGCAAGACCGGCACGTTGCACGCCGGAAACTCGAGCGGCGTGACGGATGGTGCGTCGTCGATGCTCGTGGCGTCGGGCGTATCCGTCGAGAAACTCGGGCTTCAGCCGATGGCGAGGATCGTCGGTTATGCGCAGGCGGGTGTCGATCCAAAGGTGATGGGACTCGGGCCCGTGCCGGCGACGCGAAGTCTGCTGGCGGATGCCGGCTTGACGCTGGACGACATCGATCTCATCGAGCTGAACGAGGCATTCGCGGCGCAGGTGCTGGCGTGCGATCGCGAGCTGCACCTCGATCATTCGAAACTCAACGTGCACGGCGGGTCGATCTCGCTTGGACATCCGATCGGCTGTACGGGGGCGCGCATCACGACGACGCTCCTCCATGCACTGAAGGCGCATCAGAAGAAACTCGGGCTGGCCACGCTCTGCATCAGCGGAGGAATGGGCATCAGTCTGCTCGTCGAGCGATGCTGACGTTCACCGACTCGCATTGTCATCTCACGATGGCTGACGCCGGCGCGGCGCTGGAGCGTGCCCGTGCCGGCGGAGTGCGCGGCTTCGTCGTTCCGGCGACGAAGCTCGAGGATTCGCCGCAAGCGATCGCGATCGCGCAGCAGCATGAGGATGTGTGGTCCGCGGTCGGTTTTCATCCGCACGACGCGAAGGATTGCGATGACGCGGCGTTCGCGAAGATCGAGGAACTGGCGAACTCAGCGCGCGTGGTCGCGATCGGCGAGTGCGGGCTCGACTATCACTACATGCACTCGCCGCGCGAGACGCAGATCGCGGTGTTCGAGCGTCACATCGAACTGGCGAAGAGCCTCGATCGGCCGGTGATCGTGCACAACCGGGAGTCGACGGACGACATGGTGTCGATTCTTTCGCGCAGCGGCGCGCGAGGGGTGCTGCACTCCTACACCGAATCGCTCGAAGTCGCCCAGCGCCTCGTCGATCTCGGCTGGTACATTTCATTCTCCGGGATCGTGACGTTCCGGACCGCGGAGTCGCTGCGCGAGGTCGCGCGCGCGCTGCCGCATGATCGCGTTTTGATCGAGACCGACACGCCGTATCTCGCGCCGGTGCCCTATCGAGGCAAAGAGAACGAGCCGGCGTTCGTCGTGAAGATCGCCGAACTGCTCGCGTCGCGATGGAGCGTGCCGATCGAAGAAGTGGCCCGGCAGACGACGGCCAATTTCGAGCGCGCGTTCAGCGTTAAACTGCCGGTCGCGCAATGACAGACCGCCCCGATCTCTCCGTCGTCTTCCCTGTCTACAACGAGGAAGAGAACGTGCCGATCCTCCTCGACGAGATCGCGAAGGCGCTCGACGGGAAGGGTTGGTCGTACGAGATCGTCGCGGTGGATGATGGCTCACGCGATCGGAGTCTCGAGATTCTGCGCGAGCAGCGTGCGAAGCATCCGACGCTGCGGGTGCTCGCCTTCGAGAAGAACAGCGGTCAGACCGCGGCGCTCGATGCGGCATGGCGTGCGGCACGAGGGACGTTCGTCGTGTCGCTCGATGCCGATCTCCAGAATGATCCGGCAGACATTCCGCTGATGATGAAGAAGCTCGAGGAGAGCGGCGTCGACATGATCATCGGCGTGCGGGTGAATCGCAACGACACGTGGTCGCGCAAGATGCAGTCGCGGATTGGCAACGGCGTCCGCAACTGGATCACGAAGGACAACATCACCGACACCGGCTGCTCGCTCAAGCTCGTGAAGCGCGAGGCGATCGATCGCGTGACGCTCTACACGGGGATGCATCGGTTCTTGCCGACGCTGGTTAGGCTGCGCGGATACAAGGTGATCGG
>CAZKID010000101.1:0-14414 GCA_964552405.1 uncultured Thermoanaerobaculia bacterium | reverse complement strand
CGAGTTTCTCTTACTCAGTCGCGTCGCGCAGCGACGTCGCCCGCTCGGGATGACGAGAGATCGGTCGCTGCAGAATCTACGCACTGCAATCAGCGAAGCCCACACTTGTAGAATCGCGGCGTGCGACGCCTTCTCTATTGGTATCTGCCACTCCTGACTTCGCTCGCGGCGGCGGCGACGTTCGGCTTCGGGTTCGTCTCCTGGCTGCGCGGCGACACCGGCACCGTCGTGAATCTCGCGCCAGTGGCCGTCAAGAGCAAGGCGCCTGTCGAGAAAATCGCTCCGCTCATCGTCGGCGACTCGCTTGCACGCGGCACGGGCGATGAGAAAGGACTCGGGATCGGCGGCCGTCTCGTCGATGAACTGCGGCATCGGGGAATCTCGTGCGATCGCGCGACGAATCTCGCGGTCGATGGCGCGCGGACTAACGATCTGCTGCAGCGCCTCCAGAATCACAACACGCTGGAAGTCGTCGCGCAGTCGAACGTCATCATCGTCTCGATCGGCGGCAACGATTTGTGGGGCGGCACCGACTGGCGCAACGCGCCGCCCAGGGATCCCGACGCGGTGATGGAGGGCGTGCTCGATCGTCTTTCGAAAATCGTCGCGAAGCTGCGCGAAGCGAATCCCACTGCGCGGATCTACATCATCGGCTTATACAACCCGTTCATTTCTGCGCCGCAGGGCTCGATGCTTTCCCCTCTCGTCACGCGCTGGAACGCGCACCTCGGCGAGCGTTTTGCGAACGATGTGAATGTCTCGATCGTGCCGTCGGCGGATCTGTTCGAATGGCACGACCGGTTGTCGCTCGATCGGTTCCACCCGAGTGGTGAGGGCTACGCGCTGATCGCGCGGCGAATCGCGGAGACGTTTTAGCGCTGCAGCCAATACCACCAGAATGCCGCGTCCTCCCTGACGAACTGAAACAACAGCATCGGGTACAGCGTCGTTTCCGATGGCACCGTGTACACATCCAGCCCGTGACGCTGGAACGCCATCTTGATGCGCGGCAGGTGATAGAAGTGACTGACGGCGAGCACGCGGCCGTGCGTGAGGCGCACCGTGTTGCGCGCGGTCGCCTCCGTATTCACTCCCGCCGCATCCTCGATGATCGCCTCGGACGGCACTCCGCGCTTCATCGCGTAGCGCCGCATCGACTCAGGCTCTCCCGGTCCGCCGGACAACAGCATGCGCGGGGCATAGCCGGCGCGATAGAGATCGCATGCCGTACGCATGCGATCCGCGAGCGGAGGCGAGAGCGTGCCGTTCGGATAGGCCTTCGCCCCGAGCACCACGATCATGTCGGCGCGGCGGCGATAGTCCGTGTGGCCGAAGAGCGAGATCTGCGCGAGCGGAAAGACGATCGCGGCAATCGCAAACGAGACGAGCATGTCCGCGACCGGCGAAGGATCCCGGCGCTCGACGAATGCAATGGCAATCAGCGCGAGCGCGATGAACAGCGAGAGCGGAACCGGCATCGTGGTGTGAATCTCGCCGCGACGAAGCAGCGCGTAATAGTGCAGTGTGTTCGCGATCGCGAAGATCAGCATGACCAGCGCCATCGCGCGTCCTTCGCGCCGCCCGCAGGCAAACGCGATCATGCCGGCTGCGAACGCGATGTACACCGCAATCGCCACGCGGGCAGGCAGCGGCCAGAGGTCGATCCACCAGAGATTCGCGTCGAAATACGTCGACGCCGCGATGTTCATCAGCGTGAACAAGCCGAGGAAGAGGGCGAGGCCGCGGGCGATACCGGTGTTCATCGCGTTGCAGTTTATTCGCTTATCAAACGAGGCTCCGCCGCCGTGGCGGTGCCGAGGTCAACTCCACTCGCCAGACGCCGCGGCCGTGCGTGAAGGCGTAGACCGCGGGGCCGCGCATGCCGCGCGCGATCTGCACCCACTCGGTGATCACCTGCGGCAGCGCGTCGTCGTGCTGCCAGTGGGCGCCGCCGTCGCTCGACGAGAAGACGCCGAGATCCGTGCCGATGTAGAGATGGTGGTCGAGGGGACTCGCTGCAATCGCATGCACCGGCAGATCGGGGAGATCGCCGTCGATCGCCGTCCACGTCTGCGCACCATCGAGCGACTTCCAGATGTGCTGACCGCCGAAGTTCGCATACGTTGCGTAGATCGCCGCGCCATCGAACACGAGCGACGCAATCCAGCCGGCGCGTGGAGAAGAAAACGCCCAGTTGGCCTGGATGTCGCTGATCGCCGTCGCGCTGCGATAGACCTTGCCGCTCGTCGTCCCCGCGACGACGAACGAAGCGTTCCCGGGATCGACTGCGAGCGCGCTGACGTGACCATCGATTGCATTCGTAGCCGGCAGCCAGAACGTGGACGTCGATGAGCCGCGCCAGATCTTCGTGCCGCCGCACCAGAGACGGCTGCTATCGAACGGATCGAATGCGAATGGTGTGACGAAGAGATAGTTGTCCTGGAAGCTCGGCATCGTGGGCGTGCCCTTCGCACCGCCATTCACTGTGCGGACGAGCGCGCCGTATTGCGATTGATAGATGAAGTGCTTGTCGTCGTGCGGATCGATCGCAACGTAGCCGCCGTCGCCGCCCCAGATCATGTCCCACGCATTGACGCCATCCGCATAGTGGCCGAGCAGCGTGCCGTTGTCCTGCGCACCGCCGATGAAAGTGAGTCCGTCGGACGTGACGGCGCCGTGGTAGAACTGCGTCGCTCCGAAGTCGCGGACCAGCGTCGTCCACAGCACCTCGGTGTTGCTGACATCGCAGGTCGCGCGGTTGCCGACCGCGACATTCGCCCGCGAGTTCTCCGTGCGATACACGCCGCCGTCGTTCGTCACGTACATGCGCTGATTACCGGCGCCGTCGTAATGCGGATCAAAAACGATCGCGTGATGATCCGCGTGGGAGAAGCCGCCCGCGTTCGTGTTGCTCCACCAGTACGACGCTTCGCCCCACGTCGCGCCGCCATCATCGGAGCGGAACATGTCGACGCCGCCGGCCCACACGCGATTCGGATCGAGGGGATCGACGGCGATCGTGTTGCAGTGCCAGCCCATGCCGATCACCGAGCCCTTCGTTGGCGATTCGTTGCACTCGGGCGTGGTCTCTGTGAACGCATTCGACAGCAGCAGCGAGCCGGGCCTCGCGCCGTCGTACGTTTGCTTCGCGATCCATGATCCGGCCTCGCCGGCATGCTCGGAGCGGTACACGGCGAGCAGCGACTGATCGTACTCACCGCTGACGTTGCGCGCGGAGAGCGCGTAGACGATAGAGGGATCCGACGGCGCGAACGCGAGCGATGTGCGCGACATCGACGGACTCGTGAGCACTTCCGCCCACGCCGCGTCGCTCTCCGCATTTTTCGCGAGATAGATCGTGGCGGGCGTGAAGATTCCGCATGACGCGAGCGCGTAGTCGCCGTCGGACTTCGGGCGCAACGCGAGATCGAGGCAGCCGCCTTTGACATTCGTGTCGAGGATGCGCGTCCACGATGCGCCTTCATCGCGCGAGCGCCACACCCCGGTACGCGTTGCCGCGTAGAGCCGCCGCGGATCGTGAGCGCTGACCACGAGCTTGTTGATCCAGTAGAAGTCCTCGCGATTCTTCGTCGAAGCGAGCTGCGTCCAGGAATCGCCGCCATCGTGCGTGACGAAGATTCCGTCGCCGCGGATCGGAACATCGGTGCCGCGCACGTCTTCGCGGAAGTAGCCTTCACCCGTTCCGGCGAAGAGCGTCTTCGAATCGGCGGGACTCATGACGAGCGTGGCGACCGCGAGATTGTTCATCGCATCGCCGATTGCGCGCCACGTGATGCCGCCGTTCGTCGTCTTGAAGATGCCGCCGGAGACCGCGCCGGCGTAGATCGTGTTCGTATCGTTGGGATCGATGACGAGCGCGCGCGTTCGTCCGCCGATGTTGCCCGGTCCGAGAAATTGCCACGGCTCGCGCGTGATCGCGGCGTTGGAGGCGATGGGATTGTGCGATTGCGAGCGGATCGCGGCGGCGGCGTCCGACCAGCGTGCAACGACATCGACGTTGCCGCGTTTCGCCGCGAAATACGCGGCCGCCGCGTCGGGCGAATCTTCCGGAAGCCGGCTGTCGACGGACGCACAGGATGAGAGGAGAAGGGCAACGAGGATCCACCGGGGGCGCACGGGCTTGATTATCATCCTTGTTCAGAGAATCAGGAGGTCACGAACATGCAACTCGCGAAAGACAGTTGTGCTTGCGGACACGCACTCGACCAGCACGATGGCGGACGCGGCGCGCCCTGCAACTTCTGCGCATGTGCCGCAGGCGACGCGCCCTCGGCGTTTCAGGTCGGAGTGATTCATTCGCTGCACGAGATTACGGTCGTGCTGGCGAGACTGTTGAAGGAAATTCAGGCGAAGCAGTGACGATGGAAGGAGCACAGGCGAGGGCGCCTGTGCCCCACCGGAGTGGGGGACAGGCGCCCTCGCCTGTCCATTTATTTCTTCACGAAGATCGCGGGATCCACCGTCGGGTTGATCTCGATCGACTTCACTTCGCCCGCACCGAACTTCTCTCCGTTGCGTGTCGTCGTGAACTTCCACGGCAGCATCAGACCGTTGAAGGACTTCCATTCCGCGTAGTCGGTGATGACGTCCGCCGGCCCCTGCGGGGTCTGCGCGCGCGATTGTTTGCGCAGCAGCCGGCCGGTCGCCGGATCGATCCACCACTTGAGCGTCGAGCCGCCGGCCGAGACCTCCAGCATCTTCGCGTCGATGTTGCCGACTTTCTCGCTGCCGATCGCCGTGAACGAATGTTCCGGCTGGCCGGCGTACATCAGCACAGGCAGCAGCTCGAGCTTCAGATCGCGGCGTATGTTTTCCTTCTGCGCGCCCGGCATGTCCTGCGTGCCCATCGGCGTCATCACGAACGAGGCGTCGGGCGTCAGGACCAGCGTCATCTCGCCCATCGGCAGTTTCATCGTCGTGTGCTCGCGGTCCGGATAGACCGTCGTGCTGTCGATGTCCATGGCCATCTCGCCCTGAGGCGTGTTGACCGTGAGGGACATCACCGCATGCGTCGACTTGATCGCGGCGATTTTCTCTTTGTCACCGACGAACGCCCGCACTTTCTCCAGTAGCGCGCGTCCTTCCTCGTTACTGCCAGCCGTTGCCTTCGCGCCCTCCTTCTTCGCGCCCGGCTCCGAAATCGCGATGTCGATCGGCGTTACCTTGCCGAGCGTCGAGAGCGGCTTGTCGAATTCCTTCTCGTTGCCGACGACGACCGTCGCGAGGTCGTTGGGATGAACGTACTGCTTCGCGACGCGCTGCACGTCAGCCGCGGTCACCTTCTGCACGCCGGGCACATAGCGGTCGTACCAGTCGGCAGGGTAGCCGTAGAACTCGAGCATCACGCGCTGGTTGAGCACCTTCGCGCGCGAGTCGCGCGTGAAGATGAAGCGATTGAGCAGCGTGTCCTTCGCCTGTGCGAGCTCTTCCTCGGTCACCGGTTTCGTCTGCAGTTCGGCGGCGACACCACGAGTCGCGTTGATCGCTTCGACCGTCGTGCTGCTCTTGGTACCGAGGCTGATGGAGAACGCGCCGGGGTGATCCATGCTCGTGCCGATTCCGCCGCGGACGCTGTAGGCGAGCCCGCGTGCGGTGCGGATCTCGTTCATCAAGCGGCCGCTGAAGTCGCCGCTGAGAATCTCGTTCATTACGCGAATCGCGTAGTAGTCGGGATTGTCGCTGCGCAGGCCGAGGTGGACCAGATAGATATTGCTCTGCGTGACGTCGTCTTTGTTGACGAAATAGACGCCGGGCGTCGCCGGATGAATATCGGTTGGGGCGGTCTTCGAAGCCTGTGGCCCCTTCTTCCACGAGCCGAACGCGGCGCGCAGCTTCTTCTCCATCGCCGCGGAGTCGAAGTCGCCGGATACTCCGATGATGATGTTGTTCGGATGGACGAAGCGGTCATGGAAGGCGAGGAGCGACTCGCGCGTGACGGCATCGACGGTCGCGTACTCCGCTTGATGCTCATAGGAGGAGGTTGCGCCGTAGACGAGCTTGTTGGCCTCGCGCTCTGCGATCTCATCCGCGTCGTCGTTGCGGCGGCTGATGCCCGTTTTCTCCTGCGTCTTCGCGAGGTCGATCTTGTCCTGGCGGAACGCCGGATGCTGGAGCAGCTCGACGAAGAGCGGGAACACCGCGTCGAAGTCGCCTTTCATCACGTTCATGCTGACGAAGCTCGAGTCGTCGTCGGCACCCGTCTCCAGATGCGCGGCGCGCGTTTCGAGGAAATCATCGAGCTGATCGCCCGTCTGCTTTTCCGTACCGCCGGTGCGCCACGACTGACCGTAGATATCGGCGAGACCTGCGAGGTTGGCGGGCACATCGCGCTCGCCACCGCGCACCGTCGCCGAGCCGCGGATGACCGGCAGCTCGTGGTCTTCCATCAGGAAGATCACCATTCCATTCGCGAGCTCGATGCGCTTCGGCGAAGCCTGCGTAAACGGCTTCATCGGAGGAGTCTTGATTTCGCGGTAGTCCCTGACCTGCGCGAAGAGTGTCGTCGCTGCGAGCAGCGTTGCGGCAATCACTGATTTCATTTCGAGGCTCCCTTGGACGATTCGATCGAGGCGACCGTGCGGTTGTTCACCGTGAACACCGCGTTGGCGATGCGGCGGATGTCCTGCGGCGTCACCTTGTCGAGGCGATCGACGGAGCGGAAGAGCTCGCGCCAGTCGCCGAAGCGCGTCTGGAAGATCGCGAGCTGCAACGCGAGTCCGCTGTTGCCATCGAGCTTGCGAATGAGATCCGCCTTGGCGCGCGTCTTGACCGACTGCAGCTCATCGTTAGGAACGTCCTCGTTCTTCAGCCGCTCGATTTCCGCATGAATCGGATCGGCAACGTCGGCCGTCGTGTGGCCCGGCGTCGGAACGGCGAAGAAGGCGAAGAGATTCGGATACTTCGTTCCGGGGAAGCCGTTGAAGCCCGAGGCGCCGGCGGCGACGCGCTTGTCGCGGACGAGCGACTTGTAGAGGCGCGACGTGCGGCCGTTCGACAGCAGCATCGAGATGACGTCGTACGTCGCGTTGTCGGGATCGGTGATCGCCGGGCGGTGATAGCCCTCGAGGTAATACGGCTGCGCGGTCTCGTGCAGCGTGACGATGCGCTCCGCTTTCTGCGGCGGCTCGACGGTACGCAGCGGCTCCGGATCAGGACCCTTCGGCAATCTTCCGAAGTACTTCTCGATCGTCGCCATCGCCTCGGCTGCATTCACATCGCCGACGACGGTTACGACCATATTCGAGGGAACGTAGTACTTGCGGAAGAACGCAGCGGCGTCGGTCGCGCTGAACGTCTGCAGGTCGGAGGGCCAGCCGACACCCGGCTGATGATAGGGATGCGCGACGAACGCTGCCTCGAGGAACTGCTCGACCATGCGCCCGATGGGCGTGCTCTCCGTACGCATGCGGCGCTCTTCCGTGACGACATCGCGCTCTTTGTAGAACTCGCGGAAGACGGGATGGAGATAGCGCTCCGACTCGAGATAGGCCCAGAGCTCGAAGCGATTCGACGGCATCGAGAAGAAGAACGCGGTGATGTCGGGCGCTGTGAACGCATTCACGCCAGCACCGCCGGCGCGATCGACGATCTTCGAGTACTCGTTCGGAACGACGAACTTGCCGGCCGCGGCGATCGCGTCTTTCCACGCCTTCTCGAGCTGCGCGACTTTCGCGTCGTCGCGTCCGACGGACTTGCGGCGCTCGGCGTCGTACGCGGCGTAGGTTGTCTCGACGTTCTCGAGTGCGACTTTCTCGCCCGCGTAGTCGGTGGTCCCGATCTTGTCGGTCCCTTTGAACGCCTCGTGCTCGAACATGTGCGCGATGCCGGTGCTGCCGGCGACATCCTGCGCAGAGCCCGAGTTCACGACGGTGGCGTAGGAGAAAACAGGAGCGTCATGGCGCTCCATGATGACGACGGTGAGGCCGTTGTCGAGTTTCTTGACGGTGACTTTCTTCTCGAACGATGCGAGATCCTGTGCCGTGGCGCTGAAGGCGAGGAGCAGGAGCCCGAGCGTGATGCGAACGAATCGCATGAACCCTCCTTGGTATGACGGCCGGGAGGATACTGAACCTTTTGGCTGGAATGAAGGTATATGAGGGAGTGAGTCACCAAACTGACACCGACGCCGTCCTGATCGGGCGCATCGTGAATGGCGAGCCCGAGGCCGCGCGCGTGCTGGTCGAGCGGTACACCCCCTCGCTGCGGCGGCTCGCAGCGCAAGCGGGCGTGCGTCCGCACGACATCGATGACGTCCTCCAGGACACGTGGATCCGCGTAGTTCGCAGCGCGGCGCGTTACGATCCAATGCAGCCGTTTCCGCGCTGGCTCTTCGCGATCGCGATGAACCGCATCCGCAGCCGGTGGGAGAAGAGCGCTCCGGAGCCGATCGGCGAGCTCGATCTGCCCTGCGGCGCCGATCGTGCGGATGCCACGATCGAAGCCCAACAACGCGCTGCAGCCGTCCGCGAGCTCATCGCGGCACTTCCCGAACACCTCGGCGACACGATTCTGCTGCGCTACTTCGAAGAGCTGTCGGAACGCGAAGTCGCGCAGCGGCTCGGCATTCCGGTCGGCACGGTGAAGAGCCGGCTGCACACCGGAATACGCAAACTGCGGCTGGAGCTCGAAAGGATTCTGCATGCCTGAACACGATTGCTTCGCAACGATGTCCGCTCTGCTCGTCCACCTGGAGAAGGGGACGCCGCTCGCCGGGTCCGTGGAAGAAGAGCTCCGTCATTGCGAGACGTGCGCAGCGGTGGTGCGCCGCGCGGAAAAACTGGGATCGATTCTCGATGAGTCGCCGGTTGCCGAAGCTCCCACCGAGGATCTTGCCGCTGCGGCGGAGTCCGAGGTCGTGCGCCGCAATCGCCGGCGCCTTTACTGGAGCGGAGCGATGGTGCTTCTCGCGAGTGTTGGTCTTGGAATCTACGCCGGATACCTGGGCCACTATCGTCATCCCGAAGCGATCGCATCGATGATCGCCGTGCTGCTCGGCGGACCAGCGCTGTTGCTGATGCTGTCGGCTCGATCGGGAAGTCCTGCCAGGCTCTTCAAGAGGATGGATGGACGAATGATCTCCGGCATCTGCCGCGGAATCGCGGAGAAGCTTGGTATTCCGGTGTGGGTCGTTCGCGTCGCCTTCGTGCTGCTGATTTTTGTGCAGGGGATCGGTTTCTGGGGTTATCTGCTGCTCGACATCGTGCTGCCGATTCATCCCGCCGATCGCGCGAGTCTGCTGCGATTCCGCATCGCGCGGTGGTGGCGCGCTAAGATCGCGGCATGACGAAACTCGTTTGGACGAGCGACCCCGAGCTCGCGAAGAAGCTGCGCGATGAAGGGAAGATGGATGCCGCGCGCGATGTCGAGGCGTCGAAGCAGACGATCCGCGTGGCGATCGACAAGAAGCGGCGTGCGGGAAAGAGTGTGACGGTGGCGAGTGGATTCGAGTGCACGCCGGAGACGCTGGCGAAACTTGCGGCGGCGCTGAAGAAAAAGTGCGGGGCAGGCGGGACCGCGAAGGGGAGCGAGATCGAAGTGCAGGGGGAGCATGTGGAGACGATCGCGGCGGAGTTGCGTAAATTGGGATACAGGGTGAAGTGAATCCAGTGGGGGCACAGGCGCCCTCGCCTGTGCACCGAGCCGACAGGCGAGGGCGCCTGTCGCCCCACTGGATTTCTCGAACCCGGATTTTTTCTTGAATGAGTGATGATTTTTTCCACGGCTGGCGGCGTCCCGGGCCTCGCGTTCCCGGCGGCGTCGCGCTCGAAGACGGCGAGTCGCTCGATTACATCTCGGGCCACTATCGAATCTTCCAGTACATCAAGGGTCATCGTTACTCGACGGACGATGTGATCACCGGCTGGTATGGCTCGCAGTGGGCGCCGCGCGTGGAGAAAGCGGCGGACATCGGTTCAGGCATCGGCTCCGTCGCGCTCGTCGCCGCGTGGCGCCTGCCGGGCGCGCGTTTCTGGACGGTCGAAGCGCAGGAGCAATCGATCCGCCTCGCGCGCAAGAGCATTCGCTACAACGGGCTCGAGGAGCGCTTCACGATTCGCCAGGGCGATCTGCGCGATCCCGAGATCCTCGCGGACGCCGCGCCGTTCGATCTCGTGACGGGCTCGCCTCCGTACTTTCCGCCCGGCACTGCGACGGAAGCCGCGCATTCACAGGCGATTCCGGCCCGGATCGAAGTGCGCGGCGACGTGAGCGACTACGCAGGATCCGCGTCGCGCATCCTCGCGCCCGGCGGTCTCTTCGCCTTCGTCTTTCCGACTCTGCGGCTCGATGATGTCGATCGCGCGCTGGAGGACAACGGGCTCGTCCTGCTGCGCCGGCGCGACATCATCTTCAAGGAAGGGGAGCCGCCGCTCGTCTCACTCTTCGGCGCGATGCGCAAAGAGGATCTGGCAGCAGGTCAGCCGAGGGTGGCCGAGGCGCCTCTAACCATTCGCTGCACTGATGGGAAAGTGCACCGCGAGTACGCGGCCGCGCGCATCAGCTTCGGTTTTCCTCCCGGAGAGACGTCATCTCGCTGACGATCGCGTAGAAATCGGAAGTCGTTCGCATCACTTCGCGAAAGATCGCCGTGTTCTGGGAGCGAAGCCGCGTGCGCTCTTGCATGAGCTCCAGGGAATGGTTGAGCAGATCGTGGCTGGTCCGCGTTGATTCCCTGCCCCGTTCAATCAGCTCGAGAAGTGTGGAAGTGCTCGTGACTGATCCTCCTGACTCTGTTTACTCGTTCCCGGTTCGTCACCCAGAAACCGTCGAATGACCTCGGCGCGATTCCGTGCTTCCGCTTCGCGCTCGCGGAATCGCATGGCCAGCCACTCCTGTCCCCGCTGTGCTTCATTGTCCGCCAATCGCTTCGAAAGGCGCGCACTTTCCTGCAAAGTCTTGAGCGCGGTCCACATGGCAGCCTCGAGGGCATCGTCGAGTGCACCCGCCATGCTGTCGGGCGAGAAGGCATGGCCGACGCGACAGCGATAGCGGACGAAGTCGCCATCCCGGATTTCCCACAACACTCCGCTGCAGTCAGGGCACGAGTACGCAGACGGTTTTCCGGGGCGCTCGTCTTCCTGCATGCTTTCGCTGGTCATGGCTGCGATCCTCTCTTCTTGTCGCAGTTGCTCAATGTCGGCAGTGACCGCCGCCGGCTTCGTTCTCTCTCTTACGACGCGCTCGAGCAGTGCTGCCAGGTCGCGTAAGGGGACGATGTAATCCGCTTCCACGTGTTCGAGCGCGTTTCTCGGCATCGCCGGATAGGCAGCATCGCTGGGATCCTGCACGATCGCGATACCCCCGCACTCCTTGATCGCCTTCAGGCCCGAGGTCCCGTCGTCGCGCGTTCCGGTCAGAATCACTCCGATCGCGTTCGCGCCATGAGCGAGTGCCGCGCTCCGGAACAGCGGATCGACCGCGGGACGATGACTGTTCTCTCGAGGACCGCGCGGCGTGTGGAGAATCCCTTTCTCATCGATCAGCACGTGCAGGTCGGGCGCCGCGACGTAGATGTGGCCGGGCTCGGCTCTCGCACCGTCCGACGCGGACTCGACCGGAAGCTGACTGCGGCGCGCCAGAATCTTCGGAAGAAGGCTCGGCTGCTGCGGCGGAATGTGCAGAACGATGATGATCGGTGCAGGGAAATCGGGCTTCAGCGCGCTTACGAGCTCGCCGAGGGCCTCGACTCCACCGGCCGAGGTCCCGATGACGACGACTCGCTTGTTGGCCATTTGAAACCACGCAGCAATACCCGCGCCGAATCTCGCTAGAATTTACCGTGATGGCTACGAAGAAGCCTGCGCCCGCCAGGAAGAAGAAGAGCTCGAAGCGGCCCGAAACGCCGCTCGCCCAGCGCCAGAAAACCCCGTTCGTTACGATAGGCATCGGCGCCTCGGCCGGCGGGCTCGAGGCGGTGATCGATCTCCTCCGCAATCTTCCCGATACACCGAACGCAGCCTTCATCCTGATTCATCATTCCGATCCGACGCATCCCTCATCCATGCGTCACATCCTCTCGCGCGAAACGAAGATCCCGGTCGTCGACGTCAGTGATGGAGCGTTGATCGAGCCCAACGTCATCTATGTCGCACCGGGCGGCGCGGACATCACAGTGTTCAACGGTTCGCTGCGCATCGGCGAGACTCCGAAGCGCCAGACGCGGATGCCGATCGACTTCTTCTTCCGCTCGCTGGCCGAGGATCAGGGAGCGCGCGCCGTTGCGGTCGTGCTCTCCGGCTCTGCCTCTGACGGCGCATTGGGTGCGAAAGCCATCAAGGCCGAAGGCGGCATCGTGTTCGCGCAGGATGAGAGCGCGCGTTTCGACAGCATGCCGCGCAGTGCCATCGCAGCAGGTGCGGTCGACTTCGTGCTGCCGCCAAAGGAGATCGCGCGCGAGGTTACGCGCATCGCACGGCACTCGTATGCATTCACGGATGATGGACCGCGGCGGTTGTCCGAGGCGCAGTTGTTGGAGGTATTCGCGATTCTGAGGTCGGCGCATGACGTCGACTTCACGCACTACAAACCCAATACCGTCGAACGGCGCATTCGGCGGCGCATGGCCGTCAACAAAATCGATTCGCTCGACGACTACCTCGTTTTCCTCAAGGGACGCCAGAAGGAAGTCGAGGATCTCTATTCGGATCTGCTGATTCGCGTGACCGGATTTTTCCGCGATGCGGAGGTATTCGAAGCGCTCAGGACAGGAATCCTGCCGGCGCTCATGAAAGATCGCGACGAGAACTCGCCGCTGCGCATCTGGGTGCCCGGTTGCGCGACGGGTGAAGAGGTCTATTCGCTCGCGATCTGCGCGATGGAGCTGGCCGGGGCGTTGGGTGTGTCCTGCCCGGTGCAGATCTTCGGAACGGATGTGAGCGATGCCGCCGTGGACCGTGCGCGCTCCGGTGTGTATCCGGAGAACATCGCTGCCGATGTCTCGCCGGACCGGCTGCGGCGCTTCTTCACGAAAGTCGATGGCTCGTACCGCGTGACGAAAGCAGTGCGCGACTGCTGCGTCTTCGCGCGGCAGAATCTGACGAAAGATCCTCCGTTCTCCAAGCTCGATCTGATCAGTTGCCGCAACGTGATGATCTATCTCGGTTCGCTGCTGCAGCGGAAAGTGATGTCGATCTTCCACTACGCATTGCGCAGCGACGGCTATCTGCTGCTCGGAGCGAGTGAGACGATCGGAACGTTCTCGGATCTCTTCACGATCGCCGATCGCAAACACAAGATCTATCGGAAACGCGTCATGACGACGAGGCCTGCAGTGGAATTTCAGGCGGCGCCGATTTCGCGCGCGGCACTCGATCGCCCGCGGCCGTTGGACGAAGATATTGCCGGAGCGCCGAACGTCTTCCGCGAAGCGGACCGCGTTCTCCTCGGCCGCTTCACCCCCGCGGGCGTGCTGATCAACGACTCGATGGAAATCGTGCAATTCCGCGGCAGGACGAGTGCTTTCCTCTAGCCGGCTCCTGGAACGGCGTCCTTTAATCTGCTGAAGATGGCGCGCGAAGGGCTGCTGGCCGAGCTGCGTACCGCAATTCACAATGCGCGCAAAAAGGGGACGCCGGTCCGGCGCGAAGGCGTGCGCGTGCGCAACAACGGCAAGTCGGTGCTGGCGAACATCGAAGTGATTCCGTTCGTCACGCCGCTGAAGGAGCGGTATCACCTCGTCATGTTCGAAGAGGCGATCCCGGCGGCACCCGAACCGAAGACGAAGAGGGGCGCGCCGAAGCCGGTCGATGATCAGAAAGTCGCGCGGCTCAAGCGCGAGCTGGAGGCGACGCGCGAGTATCTGCAGTCGATCATCGAAGAGCAGGAGGCGATGAACGAGGAGCTTCGTTCGGCGAACGAGGAGATCCAGTCGTCTAACGAAGAGCTGCAGTCGACCAACGAAGAGCTGGAGACGGCGAAGGAAGAATTGCAGTCGAGCAACGAAGAGCTGACCACCCTCAATGAGGAGCTCGAGAATCGCAATCAGGAATTGGCGCAGGCCAACAACGATCTCGTGAATCTGCTGTCGTCGGTCGACATCCCGATCGTGATGCTCGACAACGAGCTGCGCATTCGCAGATTCAATCCCGGAGCCCAGCGTGTGCTGAATGTGATCCCGGCCGACATCGGACGCTCGATCCGCGACTTCAAGCTGTCACTGCAACTCGACAACCTCGATGAGGTCGTGACCGACGTCATCGAGGAGTTGAAAGTCCGCGAGGTGCAGGTGCAGGATCGCGATGGGCAGAAGTTCTCGCTGCGCGTGCGGCCCTATCGGACGATGGAGAACAAGATCGACGGCGCGGTCCTGGTGCTGATCGACCTGCCGAAGTAGGAGCTGAGATAGTCCCTTCTCCCCCGCGCACGGGGGAGAAGGTGCCCGAAGGGCGGATGAGGGG
>CAZKID010000100.1:0-14472 GCA_964552405.1 uncultured Thermoanaerobaculia bacterium | reverse complement strand
CGTGCAACCGGTTTTCCGTCCGACGTTCGCAAAGCCTCACCGTACCTCGGTTACGAAACCTATGACTGGGACGTACCGATCGCCGAAGGTGGCGCCACCTACGCGCGCTTCCTGGTTCGACTCGAAGAGATGCGCCAGTCGCTGCGCATTCTGCAACAGGCCATCGATCGCGGGCTTCCGCCGGGACCGGTCATCGTCGACAATCCGTATGTCGCGCTGCCGCCCAAGGAGCGCGTCTACAACGAGATGGAGTCCCTGATCTATCACTTCAAGCTGATCATGCACGGCATTCAGCCGCCGGTGGGTGAAGCGTACTTCCAGGTCGAGGGCGGCAACGGAGAGCTCGGGTTCTACGTCGTCTCGGACGGCACGAAGAATCCGTACCGCGTCCGCGTACGCCCGCCCTGCTTCCCGATCTTCGAAGCGTACGCCCAGATGATCACAGGCCAGACGATACCCGATGCCATCGCGGGACTCGGCTCCTTGAACATCATCGCCGGAGAGTTGGATCATTAAGAGCTAACCATGGCCATCACTCGAATCGCACCAGGAGTCGTCAAAGTCGAGCGCACGCCGCTCTCGCTCAGCGACCGTCTCTACCTTCCGCAGGTCATCAAGGGGATGTTCATCACCCTGCGCCACCTTCTGAAGAACCTGTTCAACATCAAAGGTCTGCCGATCATCTCCTACCCCGAGGTGAAGCGCGTTTACTCGGAGCGCTTCCGCGGACGCCACATCCTCACCACGCGTGAAGACGGCACCACACGCTGCGTTGCCTGCTTCATGTGCTCGACCGCATGTCCTGCGGAATGCATCACGATCGAAGCGGGCGAAGACGAGCGCACGCGCGAGAAGTTCCCGGCGCGCTACGACATCGATCTCCTTCGCTGCATCTTCTGCGGCTATTGCGTCGATGCCTGTCCCGAAGATGCGATCTACATGACGCGCGACTACGAGATGGCGATCGACACGCGCGCCCGCGCGGTCGTCGGCCTTCGCGATCTCGTCGTTCCACCAAACTTCCCTGTTGGTCCGATGGGATGGCGTCCTTACTACGGCGACATGAACAAGCAGGGCTGGGCTGGCGGCACCGGCCTCGGGCAGCCAATCCGCAGCGCGCCATTCGAGGATGACAGCAAGCCGAATCCGGACGTTTACCGCGGCGATCAGTAATACTGGCCAGCCGCGCCGTATAATCGCTGCGGGTCCCGCCACATGAAACCGCTCGAGACCACCGTCGAAGAGGTCCTGCGGAATGCGATTCATTCCGAGGTGGAGACGCGGCTTTACTATCAGAAGATGGCGGAGCGCGCGGGGTCAGCGGAGGTGCGCCAGCGCATGCTGCAACTCTCCGATGGCGAGCTCCTTCATCGCGCGCGCCTCGAACGCCGCTATCGCGAACTGATCGGAAATGCTCCTCCTGAACCAGCACCGGTGAGTGTCGAGCTGCCCTACGACATCGTGAATCTCGACATGGGCCGCGCGCTCAAGCTCGCGCTCGAGCGCGAGCGCGATTCCGAAAGCTACTATCGATTCATGGCGGAGCGCGTACCGAACACCGAGCTCGGCCGGTTGTTCATGGAGCTCGCGGAGATGGAGTGGAAACACAAGACCGATCTCCAGGCCGAATACGACGCCTCCTTCGCCGATCCGGAGCGCTTTCTCCTGGACATCTGAGGCCGTCGCGGGTTTCCTGCAAAAACAGTCAGGCGGACGGTGCTTCGTGGGCACCGCCCGCCTGCCGTCTCTCTCACAACGCGCTGACCGGGGGAGAATCCCTGCGCTTTGTGCAATTCAATGTAGGTGGGGGTCCATCAGCGGGGCGTGGGGCTGGGCGTCAAAAAGGCGCTAAAAGGGAAATGGGATTTCGGCAACCTGAGAGACGTCTACGAAAAGCGAAATGCAGAATTCAGAATCGCAGAATTCAGAATGAACAATGACGCGCGAAGCGCCACCTCAATTCTGAATTCTGAATTTTGCATTTTGAATTCTGCATTTCGCTTTTGCCTTTTCTCGAGCCGCGGTCCCCGTCACAGAATCACCGTATACGCGAGCGTCGTCAGATCCGGCATGCGGTCGAGATAGACGTGCCCATCCGTGTGATCGACTTCGTGTTGAAAGATCCGGGCGGTGAATCCTTCCACCAGGAGCTCGGCTTCATTGCCCTCGTGATCGATTCCCTTGAGCCGCACCTTGCGATGGCGCGGCACTTCGCCGCCAAGGAAGGGAACGCTGAGGCAGCCTTCCCAGTCGGTGATCTTCGCTTCGCCGGCCGGCTCGTACGTCGCGTTGAAGAAGACGCCCGCACCAACCTGCTGCACGTTGCGGCGTTTTGCGGCACGCTCCGGAACTTCGAAGACGAATACGCGAAGCGGCAGATGAATTTGAGGTCCCGCGAGTCCGACGCCATCGTATGCGTGCATCGTCTCGATCATGTCGTCGATCAGTGAACGGAACTTGCCCGCCTTGATGTCCTTGATCTCGACATCGGCTGCCCGCTCGCGAAGCACAGGATGTCCGAGCCGCGCCACTTTCAGAATCGACAATCAACCCTCCGCAGCAGAAAACCGCCGCATCACCAGCGATAAACAAAAACCGAGCAACGTCAGCGTGGCGCCGCCGAAAAACGCGCCGCGCGCATGCATGTGATCATAAAGAAATCCCATGACGATCGGTCCGAGAAAGCGGCCGAGCGAGCCCATCGCCGTCGCGATTCCGAGCATGCTTCCCTGTTCTCCGGGATCCGTCACGCGCGTCACGAGCGACGTGAGGGAGGGATAGCAGAGACCCTGCCCGATCGCGATGAAGAATGCGACGACGTAGAGCAGACCGACTCGCGTGACTTCGGGTGCCAAAGTCAGTCCGATCGTGAAGCTCGCCGTCCCGATCGCGACGAGTGTCTTCTCCCCCCACGCGCGCGCCATACGGCCGATCAGTCCGCCCTGAATGATCGCGACGATGATTCCCATGAAGAAGAAAAACGCAGCCAGCTGCCGCTGATCGAAATGAAAACGATCGCGTGCAAAGAACGTCACACTCACTTCCATTCCGGCGACCGAAAGCAGTGTCAGGAACAGCGTGAGCACGATGAGCGCGAGAATGCTGCGATGTCCAAGCCGCGCCCAGATCTCCTTGTCGAACTGCGGCGGAATCGAGCTGCGAACCGGAGATCCTTCCGGCTTCGACTCGCCAAGAAAGAAGAACGCAATCGAGAGCGCAGTGAACGAGGTCAACGCGGCGACGAGGCCCGGCAACAGATTCATCACCAGTCCGAGCTTCAGTCCGAGATGGGCAAGAATGCCGGCCAGCGGTGGCCCGAGAATGAAGCCCATGCCGAACGCCGCTCCGATCAGCCCCATGCCTTTCGCGCGATTCTCCGGCGTCGTCGAGTCGGCGATGTATGCCTGCGCCGTCGCGATGTTCGCCCCACCTGCTCCCGCGATCACACGCGAGAGGAAGAGAACGACGTAGTTGCGCGAGAGACCGAACATCAGATAGCCAACACACGACGCCGTGAGGCTGATCAGCATGACGGGCCGTCTTCCGATGCGGTCGGACAGCCTCCCCCACACTGGCGCGAAGAAAAACTGCATGATCGAGTAAACGCCGACCACCGCACCCACCGCCGCCCCGCTCACGTGATACTCGCGCGCGAAGAACGAGAGGAACGGGATGACCATCCCGAAGCCGATCAGGTCGATGAACACCGTCAGAAAAAGTACGAAGAGCGAGACACGCCGCATGGCGGGGGCACGATAGCAGATCTGCGACAGCAGGCAGCAGCCAGCGGGAGGCAGGCAGCAGGCAGCAGGCAGCAGGTAGCGGGTGCAACCAATCGTTAGCACGGGATCACACCCCGCTGTCTGCTGCCGGCTGGCAGTTGCCCTCCTCCATCACAACAACTCATGTCCGCGAGTCACAGTCTCAGGTCAATCGATGCTCTAAAACGGTTACCGGAGGGCCAAGAGCTCATGAAAAAGACCATGTTGATCACGATGATTCTCTCCCTGCTGTTCGCCTCGGCCGCCTTCGCGGCGGAAGACGGTGCGGCACTCTTCAAGGCGAAATGCGCCGCTTGTCACGGAGCCGACGGCAAGAAGAATGCGAAGGCCGATCTCAGCGGCGCCACCGTTCAGAAGATGGCGGATGCGGATCTCGTCAAATTCATCGGCGAGAATCCGAAGCACAACTTCACGAAGAAAGGCCTGACCGAGGAGCAGATCAAAGCCGTCGTGACGTTCCTCCGCTCGATCGCGGCGAAGTAGTCATCCAGGCAGCAGGCAGCAGAGACCTCTCGCTCTCCTGCTGTCTGCTGTCTGCTGTCTGCTGCCTGCTGCCTGCTGCCTGCTGTCTGCTGCCTGCACATCCGATTCGCTCCGTCACCCGTAGTAGGAGGCGTGAAGCGAATTGCTGTAATTGTCGCCCTCGCCGCGCAGGCAACCGTCGCGTATGCGCACGACTTCTGGATCGAGCCATCCACCTTTCGGCCCGCTCCCGGACAACTGATCACGACCTCGCTTCGCGTCGGACAGGACTTCATCGGCGATCCCGTTCCCCGCAGCGCGCAATTCATTGAAACCTTCACGTTCCGTCAGAGCAGCGGCGAGAAGGAAGTCGTCGGCATGGAGAATCGCGATCCCGCCGGCTACCTTCGCATCGACTCGCCCGGCCTCACGCTGATCGGCTATCGCAGCAAAGCCAATCTCCTTTCTCTCGACGCGGCGAAGTTCGAAGAGTTTCTCAAACTCGAAGGTCTGGAGCGTATCAGCACGATCCGCGCGCAGCGGCACGAGACCACGAAACCGGATCGCGAAAATTTCTATCGCTACGCCAAGGCGGTCCTGCGCGCAGGCTCCGGCACCGGCGCTCGCTATGACCAGCCGTTCGGCTACCGCTACGAGATCGTGCCCGAGACCGATCCGACTGCGCAGACACCGCTGCGCGTGCGCCTCCTCTTCGAAGGAAAACCGCTGGCCGGCGCACTCGTCACTGCAATGCATCGCGACGATCCGAGCGTGCGCATCCAGCTTCGCAGCGATAGGCAGGGACGCGTCACGCTCAACCTTCCGAAGGATGGTGTGTGGCTCGTGAAGTCCGTGCAGATGATCGAAGCACCCGCCGGATCGCCGGCGGATTGGGAGAGCATGTGGGCATCGCTCACCTTCGAGCGCTGACGCGCGCGGCGCTGTTCGCGCTTCTCGCGCTGCCGCTCGCAGCGCACGAGATCGGCACGACACAAGTCACCGCGCGCTTCAATCGCGACCACACGTACGACGTCGATGTCGTTACCGGTCCCGCGTCGCTCCTGACGAAGATCGAACATCGCCGCGTCAATCCCGCACCGAACCTGCAGCCTCTCCTGCAACTCCACCAGAAGGAGCTGGCTGCAGCCGCGGAGATTCATTTCGGCGGAGAGCTCGTCCGGCCGCAAGTGCTCGTCCTTCCGAACGACACCATCCGCTTTCACGGAGACATCCCGAAGAACGCCGGCCCCTTCACATGGCGCTGGCACCTCACATTCAGCTCTTACGCACTCACGATCGGACCGCGGCAGGAGTGGCTCGACGCCGATGCCACTTCGGCCCCCTTTCCGCTGTCGCGCGAGTTGCTCCCTCCGTCGCGCCTCGACGTCATCCGCCAATACCTGGTTCTCGGCTTCACCCACATCGTTCCGGGCGGACTCGATCACATCCTCTTCGTGCTCGGCATCTTCCTGCTGTCGACGAAACTGCGGCCCGTGCTCACACAGGTCACGGCCTTCACCATCGCGCACTCGATTACGCTCGGCATGACGATCTACGGACTCGTGTCGGTATCGCCGCGCGTGGTGGAACCGATGATTGCCTTATCGATCGCGTATGTCGCGATCGAGAACATCACGACGTCGCACCTCAAGCCGTGGCGTGTGGCGATCGTCTTCGCCTTCGGCCTGCTGCACGGGATGGGATTCGCGGGCGTCCTGAAAGAGCTCGGCCTGCCGCGCTCCGAGTTCCTCACAGCACTCGTGACCTTCAATGTGGGCGTGGAGCTCGGACAACTCGCCGTGATCGGAAGCGCGTTCGTGCTCGTGGCCTGGTGGGCGCGTACGCGTTCCTGGTATCGCCCGGCCTTCGTCGTGCCGGCGTCAGCTGTGATTGCAGCGACCGGTATTTTCTGGACGGTGCAGCGTCTGATATAGAACGGACAGCAGACAGCAGACAGCAGGCAGCAGACAGCAGGGGACCGTTTTCCTGCTGCCCGCTGCCTGCTGTCTGCTGCCTGTTCACCATGCGCAAGCTCGTTCTCTTCGACATCGACGGCACCCTGATCACCGATCATGGCGCTGCGCGTCACGCGTTCGCCGCGGCGCTGCTCGAGACGTACGCGTATGACGGCGATCTCGCGCGCTACGACTTCTCCGGCCGCACCGATCCGCAGATCGCGTTCATGATCCTGCGCGATGCCGGATGGACGGACGACGACATCGCGGCGCGCCTCCCCGATCTCTGGTCTCGTTACCTGCACGATCTCGCGAGAAACGCCACGTCCGAGCGCGTGCAGGCTCTTCCCGGAATCCGTTCGCTGCTCGAAGTGCTCGCCGAGGAGCATCGAGTGACACTCGCGCTCCTGACGGGCAACATCGAGCCCGGTGCACGGATCAAGCTCGGCGGTGCGTCACTCAACGACTACTTCCCATTCGGCGCCTTCGGCAGCGACTCCGCGAACCGCGAAGAACTGCCGCCGATCGCGGTCGAGCGCGCATCGCGCATCGATGGCCATCGATTCGAGAGACGCGATGTCGTCATCATCGGCGATTCGATCTACGACGTCCGCTGCGGCGTCCCGCACGACGCGACGACGATCGCCGTCGCCTCCGGCAAAACACCGGCGGAGAAACTCCTCGCGGAGAATCCCCATCACTTCTTCGAGAACGCCGAGAATGTCGAGGCGATGATGAAGGCCATCATGGCGTAGCGCTCCAGCGCCCGCGTGTCCCTCACTTCTTCGGAACGCTTACCTTCCCACCAACGCGCTCGTAATCGACATGCCCGCTCCCCTTGTGCAGAACCGTGAAGTCGCCGGTCACATCGGCAACGTGCACGGAACCGGAGCTGTCGTCGGTGATCGTGACGCTCCCCTTCACCTTCTTCACATCGATCGAACCGGAGCCATCCGTGATGCGGACATTGCCGGTGACTGTGTCGATCTCCATCGAACCCGAGCCGTCCGTGATGTCGAGATTGCCGGAGTTCGTGACGAACAGCGTGCCGCTGCCGTCATGGATCTCGACCGTCACTTCCGTAGGCACTTTCACTTCCAGATCGAGCGACGCGTTCTCCGGGACCTGCGCCTCGATCCTCAGCTCGGATCCGTTGCGGCGTATCGTGACCTGCGTCTTCGCGAGCGCCGCATCATCCTTCGCAGATGCAGTTCCGTTCGCGATGATCTCGCTCGCACCGCTGCGTCCGGTGACGCGAAGCGAGCCTGTGGAAGCGTTGATCACGACGCGTGTCACGCCGCTTGCCGGCGCAGAAGCAGTGCGCGTGGCGCTCGGCGACGAGAGAAGGGCAAGAGCAAGCAGCGCAGTAAGCATGCCCATACCTTACCGCAACGGAGCAGGCGCGACCTTCGCAAAGGCATCGGAGCGAAACATGACGTTCTTCGTATCGAAGAGACTCGCTACCGGCCCGATTCGTTTTGGTGTGTCGCCCCGCCGCAGGCTGGAGGAGATCGACGCGCTCCCTGAATTCAGCACCGGCACGGATGGGATGTTCGTTTGCCGCCGCGACGCGACGTCGTTCTTTGCCGCCTCCCGAGCCACACCGGGTGCCGCCGAGGCTCCGCGCTCTCAACATCCGAACACCTACCTTCAGGCGCTGCTCGCACTGCCGAGGATGCAGCTCGGCATCATCGTGGCCGGCATCGTGCTCGCGCTCATCGGACTCGCGGTCGTGATCAACAAAGGCCCGCAAGGATGGATCGAGGTCATTCTCGGACTGGCAATGATCACCGTCCCAATGATCGTAATCGCAAGAGAGCGGCGCATCGCGCGCGAACGGGAAGAACGTGAGCGCGCAGCCCACGAAGAACGTGAGAAACGGGATCGGGCGATGCTGGCGTCGTACTCGGCCGCACTGGAGCGAATGCAGGCCCAGCCGGATGATTCGACGATCGCTGACGTACGTCGTGAGCGCGAACAGCTCGAGCTGCCCTACGAGCTCTGGTCACCTCTCGCGCGTCACGCGGTGCTGATGATTGGCTTTCAGTCGTTGCAGTCGGAGAAGCTCAAGCACCTTCTCGACAGTGCGTCGCATGCTGCCGGCCTCTCGGACGAGGACGCAGCAGGCGTACGTGACGACATCGTCCGCACATTGCTTTGGCACCTGGCCGCAGACGATCGAGTCGGAGCCCAACAAAGCGCTGCACTCGACGGACTTCGCAAGCGGCTCGGCGCCGCGCTCGATGCGACTGAAATCGCCGGCTTCGAGCGGCTGCGCGGCATCAGGCCAGAGACACTTCCCCGCAGCGACTGCAACCTGCGGCTCGGCTTTCACGAGTACTGCATTCACACTTCGAATGGACTGACCCTCACGAACAAGCGCGTCCTGCTGCCGTCGCAAAAGCCGGCCGAGATCGCGTTGCCGAAGATCGACGATCTCGAGGTCGACGCCGATTCGAGCTCACTGACGATCCGCGCCGACGGCTTGAAAAAACCGCTCGTGCTTCGGCTGGAGGACCCGATCTACACCGCAACGCTGATCGATCTCGCACTGTCGCTCAACGAACGTCCGCGTAGTTTTGCCTGATTGTTTTCACGCGGAGACGCGGAGTTGTTTTTCTTTTCTCTCCGCGCTCTCCGCGCTCTCCGCGCTCTCCGCGCCTCCGCGTGACATACTCTTGCACCCAATTGAGATGAAACGCCGAGGATTCCACCGCATCACGTTCGCAATCGCGGGCGCATACAACCTCTTGTGGGGTGCCTTCACAATGGCATTTCCGCAGTGGCTGTTCGACTACGCGCACATGCCGCGCGCGAACTATCCCGAGATCTTCGCCTGCCTCGGCATGGTCGTCGGCGTATATGGGATTCTTTACTGGCAAGTCACGCGCGATCCCGAGCGAGGCTTCTGGATCGCGGCGGTCGGCCTGCTCGGTAAGGTGCTCGGCCCTATCGGGCTCGCGCGCCTCTTGATCACCGGCGCGTGGCCAATGCGAACGCTCGTCCTCTGTCTGACGAACGACTTCGTCTGGTGGATTCCATTCAGTTTGTACTTGTGGGACGTGTGCAGGCAGCAGACAGCGGGCAGCAGACAGCAGGGTTGAGGCTGCCGGCTCCCGAGCCAGGCAGGATCACTTCCCCTGCTTCGCGAGCTCCCGCGCTTCATCGAGTTGGCGGTCGATCGCTTCCTGCCTCTGCACGATGTCGCCGGGAGGCGGCGTTCCGTTGCGGATGCTCGAGTCGAGATCGTTGATCAATCCTCGCAGGTCCTGCAACGCGCTCTGCGTCTTCGTACACGACTCGAATACGCATGCGCACTGCCCCTGCGCATTCGCGATCTTCGTCTCGACATCGCTGCGGAACACCGACCACGCGTCGAGATCGTAGGGAGGATTCGTGAAGCGTCCGATGCCGCTACCCCACGCGCTGGACGCCTTGTCCGCCGCGCCGCCGCACGAATTGCTCACGAAGCCGGCGGGTGCCGCCGTCGTGGTGGTCGTGTCACCAGACTTGAGCAGATACTTCTGCACGCCGAACTTCCAGACCGCAAAGAGGACTGCTGCAAAAACCGCAAGCTTCAGAACGCGTTCCATCTCTCTACTCCATCAGGCCGCGCATCTCTTCCAGGTGTCCCTGATCATGCTCGATCCAGCGCACGAGTAAGTCACGCAACGTGACGCGGCCCACACCCTCGAGCTCTCCGCTTCGCTCGAGCATTGCGTCGGGCGTTGCAAGCAGCAATTCCATCGACGATGCGCGCGAGATCTCGAAGTCCGCGAGCTCCGGCTCGATGGCCAGCGTCGCGTACTGCCGCTCGATCGCCAGCTTGTCACCAGGAACGTCCGCCAGCGACGGATTCTCTTCTTCGAGTACGCGCCGGACTCGCACGGCGTACCCGAGGATGTCGATGTCGCGAAGATGGGCAACGTTCTCACGGATGGAGAAAAAGTCGCCCTTTTTCCGATCGATGTCGTGCGCAAGGCTCACGATGTTGCGAACCAGCCGCGGCGTCTGTTCCAGCAGATCGACGTACCGGTTCATGCGCAGCTCACTCGGTTGCGCCCATCGCTCTTCGACTGATAGAGCAGTTCATCGGCGCGGCCGAGCAGCGCATCCGCGGATTCGGACGGTGTACCCGAAGAACAAACGCCGAACGATGCGGTGAAGCGAATGGCGGATCCTCCAACATCGAACGCGCGATTGGCAAGGGCGCGGCGGATCTCCTCCGCGATGTCGACTGCGCGCGCAATTGGCGTGTCGGGCAGCACGATCACGAACTCCTCGCCCCCCATCCGTCCGAAGAGATCGCCGGGGCGGATACACGTCTCGCGAATCAACGCGGCGCTTTCGCGCAGCACCTGATCCCCGGCCGCATGCCCAAATTCGTCATTGACGGCTTTGAAGCCGTCGTAGTCGAACGCGATGACGCTCACCGGCTTTGCCTCCGTCACCGTATCGAGAACGAATGCCAGACGCGCGACGACGTACGACTGATTGAACGTACCGGTGAGTTGATCCGTGATGCCGCGCGAATGAAGCGACTCGGTGAACTCCACTTCCAACAGCGAGTCGACGTAGCGCAATACGCAGTTGCCGATGCGCAGAAGGTTGCCTGGAACCAGCGCCGTCGGATGCTTGATGCGCGTCCCATTGACGAGTGTTCCATTCGTACTGGCGAGATCGTGAATCGTTACATCTTCACCGACGCGAATGATCTCGGCATGGATTCCACTCACCGCTCGTTCGCGCAGACGGATGTCGGACTCGGGACGGCGGCCGACGATCTGACGTCCCGGCCGCAGACGAAACACCTGCCCCGGAAGATCGCCGTGCAGGAGGACGAGCGCCGGCTCCTGGATCCGTGATCGCTCAACCGGATCTCCCCCCGCCACCAGCGGATCGACAGTCACCTCGGCCGTACTCTTTACGACGCGCAGCGTGGCATTTCGGGCCGCGTTCTTGATCTTGTCGATCATGAATCAAAGCTAGTTTAAACGATAGGGCGCGCGGTGGCGCGGGTACGCGGGCTCGCGGTGAAAAACCACCGCGTACCCGCGTACCCGCGAGCCCCCGTACCTAAGGCTTCATCTCCGGGTGATACATCGCCGCATACCCCAGCCGCTGCTTCGTGAAATCAGCGGGATAGCTCATGGTGACACCCTTCTCGGTCCGGTGCAGCTCAGCGTTGATGCCGTGCCAATACGTCGGCAGGTTCAACGTCTTGTAGCGCTCGACGACTTCGTCGCGCAGCTTCGGATCGAAGTGCACGCCGTACTTGTTCACGAGCTCCTTGATCGCCTCGTAGTCGCCTTCGCCTTTGATGCGCATCAGCTCCGCGAGCAGCATGCCGACGCCCTGCCGCATCTTCTGGAAGTCGGCGATGTGCATGTAGGTCTTGCCATCCTTCTGCGTCCGCTCGATCGCGCCGGGAACTTTGTCCATGATGTCCTCGACGATCATCTGACGATCGCGCTGGTGGTCTTCCTCGAGCGTCTCTCCCCGCTTGTTCGAGTTGAGCTGCACGAGCGGCGCTTTCGCGGCCGAGTAGTACATCGCCTTCGCAACGCCTTCCGTGTTCGTGACGACGCCAAGTTCCTTGAGGTGCGGATCCCACACGTTCCAGAGGCCCATCAGATCGGCGCGCGCTTCTTCCAGCGTCGAGTAATACTCCTTGAGGTATGTCGAAGGATCCTGCGTCAGCTTCGGATTCACCTTGCCCGAGCCGTGACCGACGATCTCGTGCAGTGCAGTGAGCAGATCCCCCGCTTCGTCGCCATACTTCTCGATCGTCTCTTCCTCTTCCTTGTCGTAGGAGAACTCATGACGCGAGCCTGCGCCGCGTGCGCGGCCCAGTGCGCGTGTGGAGCCGGTGAAGAGGAAGGATTTGGTGCCGTGCTTCTCGCGGATCTCGTCTTCGTTCGGCAGGTTGTCGCCGACGATCGTCACGGGAAAGTCTCCGGTCTCGATCACCGTCTCGACGGCCTTGGCGAGAGGCGGCTTCACGCCGAGCTTCTTGTACTGCTCGGCCCACGGCGCGTGATTCTCGAAATACTGCGCGTTCGCCGCAATCTTCTGCATCAGCGGATCGAGCTTGCCGTCGACGACGGAGACGAAGCTCTGCGACGTCCCCTTCGCGCCGCGCGCATCGCGATAGACCTCGATGAAGCCATTCGCGAAATCGACCTTCTCGTTGTTCGCAACCCACTTCACACCGAAGTCGATCCAGTCGCGGTATTCGCCCGTCTGGTAGTACTTGATCAGCGCGTCGATGACTTCCGACTGTCCCGGCTCGGCATACTTCTTCGCCTTCTGAAGATATCCGATCGCCTTCAGCAGGAAGCGCGCGTCGCGCCCCGGCTTGATCTTGCCGTCCGGCGTACCCGCACGGAGAACCTGCTCGGCCAGGTTCCCGTCAGCGTCCTTCACCAGACGCGAATTGAGCGGGTATTGCTCTTTGAAGCTCTCGACATCCTTCAGAGTCACGTCGCGGCCATAAAAATTGTTGGCGCTCCCCTGGATGATGTCGAGCCCGCCTCGCGGATTCTTCGCCGTCAGCTGCGGCTCGAACTCCGGATCGAAGATCGTCGGACGCAGTTCCTCGAGCTCGTGCTTCAGCTGTGCTTCGCTGAACATCGGCTTCTTCGCCTTCGCACGTGCGGCCAGCGCGGCCTTCTCTAGTTCCTCAGGCGTAAACGACGGCACGAACTTCTGCGCGGTGATGTCGTTGTGATTGCCGTGATTCGCCCAGAAGAGCTTCGTGTAATCGGAGATTTCTTTCCGTGTCTTCTCGTCGCCCGATGGGTGGGAGGCGATCAGATCGAGGACGTACTTCTCGCGAAGTCCATTGCGGCCGAGCTGATCGTAGATGATCGGGTCGATCGCGATCGACGCGCGCGAGAGCCACCAGACGAGCTCCTTCTGACGCGTAGTGAGCGTCTTGAATCCTTCCGCCTGAACCTCGATGAACCCATCGGCACCCACGCGCTCGATGAGCGAGCTCTTGGGCTTTGGCGCATCTGCGGCAACGGCGGAAATCGAGATCAGCAGAAGGGAGAGAAGTGTGAGAAGGCGTTTCATGACGCGCGGAGAATAGCGCAGGTTTGGGGCGGGGTGGTTACGCAGGCCCGCGGGCTCGCGGGTTCGGTAACCGATCCTCCGTCATCCCGAGCGAGAGCGAGGGACCTGGGTGGGTAGGAGGCGCGCGAGATGATGTTCGTACCTGCCGCCCACCCGGGTCCCTCGACTTCGCTCGTGATGACGGCGGCTTGCGATTTGTCTCAGTCGCGGCGCGTGAGCGCGCCGTGGCTCGCTCGGGATGACGAGAGCTCGGTCGCTGCAGAATTCACCCACTGAATCTCACCACTGCGGGCCCGCGAGCCCGCGTAACCGTGAGACCGGCTAGACTTCACGAGAACAATGGACATTCGCATCGAGAGCTGGCTCCAGCTTCAGGAGCTGATCTTTGCCGACTCGTTTCAGCCGGGCCTTCAGCGACATCGTTCGAACTTTGTCTTCCGCGGAGCGCCACGCGTCACGCACGGACTCGAGACTTCACTGCAAACGGGCGGGTTCGAGGCGCATGAGCGCAGGCTCCTGACCAGCTTTCGCAAGTACGCGATGGGCCATGCGGTGCATGGCGACTGGGTGTGGAACTGGCTCTCGCTGGCGAAGCATCACGGGCTGCCGACGCGTCTGCTCGACTGGACCTACTCGCCCTACGTCGCGATGCATTTCGCCACGCACAAGACCGAGCATTTCGATGTCGACGGCGCGATCTGGTGCGTCGACTACCGGGCGACGAACGAGCTGATGCCGAAACCGCTGCGCAACCTCCTTGCGACCGACGATGCGAACATCTTCACGACCGAGATGTTGAATCGTGTCGCGACTACACTCGAAGAATTCGACAGCATGGCGAAAAACGACTTCGTCCTCTTCTTCGAGCCGCCCTCCCTCGACGAGCGCATCGTGAATCAGTTCGCGCTCTTCTCGCTCCCCTCCTCCGCGACGATCTCGCTCGAAGGTCTGCTGCAACGGCGCGAGAAGATGTATCGCCGCCTCGTGATCCCGGCGCCGCTGAAATGGGAGATTCGCGACAAGCTCGATCAGGCCAACGTGACCGAGCGCGTGCTCTTCCCAGGTCTCGACGGACTGTCGCAGTGGCTCAAGCGCTACTTCATGACGAGGAAGTGAGTGAGGGTGTAGCATCGAAACATGAGTCTCGAGACGAAAGTGATGACACCCGAGGAACCCCTTCGGGCGCCGACTAACCG
>CAZKID010000099.1:14118-14669 GCA_964552405.1 uncultured Thermoanaerobaculia bacterium | reverse complement strand
GGGCTTGCTTCGTTTTCCAAGGAGCGAGTGGTACCGCCGGGACGAATGGCAGGCCTCCTCGTAGAGGGAGACATCGTGACGTTCGAAGGGCGGCACTTCGGCTTGCGCCAGCGCTTCACCGTGAAGATCACTTCGATGGACAAACCGTCGCGCTACGTGGATGAAGCATCGCACCCCGCGTTTCGGCACCTCGAGCACATTCACGAATTCGAGGAACGGGATGGCGCGACGCTGATGCGCGACACCCTGCGCTACGAATCATGCTTTGGTGCGATCGCGGGATGGTTCCTGCGGCGATTCGTCGTAAAAAAACAGCGCGCGCTGGCGGAAGCCGGGGCTCTCGCCCACGCTCCCTACATCGCCTGAACGACGGTCTGTACCAGATCGAGATCGATCTGCTCGCCGAGATACTTCCAGATTGCGAGCGCCTCACGCTTGTGCATGACCGGGCGGTCCTGCTGCACAAGCGAGAGCTTCGCCTGCTCATAGTATTTCTGCGTATCGTCGGCCGACTTCGCATTCACCCATGACTCGCCATCCGGCCGCTCTTC
>CAZKID010000099.1:0-14108 GCA_964552405.1 uncultured Thermoanaerobaculia bacterium | reverse complement strand
TCTGATCCGTGTACTGTTCGGCTGGCATAAGAGGCCGGCTCTGCGGCAGGAGCGACGTAGCCCTTCTGACGCTCGGCGAATGCCAGGCGCTTGCGCTCCATCGAATCCTTGTCGGCACGGCCAAGCGTGCGAATCAGACGGCCGAGGAATCCGAGCGTTTCACCGGAGGCATCGAGAATCGAAAGACCCGAACGATAGAGCAGCTTCCCCTTCTCGTTCGCCGTGTTCGACAGTTTGCTCCAGACGACCTTCGCGCGAAACGAAGTGTCTTCTTTCAGCGCATCGGACGTCATGCGCACGGACGAGCTGCTGCCCACTTTGAATGCTTCGGCATGCTCGACCAGCAGGCCGCCACCGCTCAGGTTGACGACACGCATCTCGACGCCGTTGAAGACGGCAGGAAGCGGATCATCAAAGAAGAACCGCGGGTGTTTGCGGAGATTTGCGACTTCGACAGAACTCATGGCTGAGTTCGCGGAAACCAAGGCGGAAAGAAATCTCTTCCCTCTGACGAATTTTTAACGTTCTACCTCGAAATCCGCCGTAATCGTGGGGAGCGCCTCATTGAAAATCAGCACCGTTTCCGCGATCGGAAACAGGACCGTGTGATTCCGGCTCTGCACGTCGAGGATGACCTCGTAATGGTGCTCGCCGACCGCGACCAGAGTGCCGGCTTTCCCCTTGATCTCGAGCGTACGGTTGAAGACCGAAACCTTCGCCGGTATGTCCATGCGGCGGAAGATACACGACGCAAACTAAAATGGCGAGCGCCTGAGCGCTCGCCATCTCGAGATACGACGTGTCTTACTGCTTCTTCGCGGGCGGTGCGTCGGCCTTCGGAGCCGCGGCAGGTTCCGCCGGCTTCGGGAAATACGACTCACTGAATGTGACCTTCGACTTCATCGCGTCGAGCGCGGCGCGCAGCTTCGCGTCCTTCATGGTCTTCTCGATCGACGGGCGGACAGTCTCGAACGGAGTGGATCCGTGCGACTGCACCTGAATCACGTGATAGCCATACTGCGTGCGGACCGGCGGGGTGATCTCGCCAACCTTCGCTTCGAACGCAGCCTTCTCGAACTCCGGCACCATCTGACCGTGACTGAACGAGCCGAGGTCACCACCTTGCGCGCCGGAGCCGGTGTCATCCGATTCCTTCTTCGCGAGATCCTCGAACTTCGCGCCGGCCGCAATCTGCTTGCGGATGTCTTCCGCTTTCGCCTTTGCCTCGTCTTCCGTCAGCTCCTTCTTGCCGGTCTGCGCGGCGGGGCTGCCCTTGAAAGCGATGAGGATGTGCCGTGCCTTCACTTCTTCGTACTCGTTCTTGTGCGATTCGTAGTAGCTCTTCAGCTCTTCGTCGCCCGGCTTCATCGCCGCTTCCATCTTCTTCAGCTCGGCTTGCGCGATGAGGTTCTCTTTCATCAGCGTTAGCTGCGAGACGACTTCAGGATCCTTGTCGAGGCCCGCCTTCGCACCCTCGGCAGAAAGGAGCTTCATCCGGACATAATCCTCCGCGAACTGCCGCTTCCCTGCGCCCATCGCGAACTGCTGGTATTCGGCAGGCAGCGATTTGAGCGCGAGCTCGAACTCCGACTTGTGCACCTGGACGCCATCCGAGGACATGATCACCGGATCCGAAGCTTCAGCTACCGGTGCTGCCGGCGCGGCCGCCGGCTTTTTCTCCTCCGCAGTCGCCAGTGATGCAGCGAGCGCGAGAGCCATGAAAGTGATGCTCGTTTTCTTCACAGATTCTCCTTAGTGATTGCCGGTCTTGGAACGAGAGATGGAAACGGGGAAGGAGTGGTGGGCATTCCGAAATGGGTGTACGACAGGCGCCCTCGCCTGTTCTTCGTCAAACCGACAGGCGAGGGCGCCTGTCCTACACCTACAATCTCGCCACAGCTGTCGCGATCCTCCCCACCCCTTCTTTGATCCTCTCCATCGAGGTCGCGTACGAAATCCGGATGAACCCGTCAGCGCCGAACGCCAGACCAGGCACAACCGCAACGCGCGCTTCATCGAGCAGGAAGCTCGCGAAGGATTGCGAATCCTGGATCCCGCTTCTGCCGAAGAAGCCGCGCACATCGGGAAAGACGTAGAACGCACCATCTGGATCCGCGCAGCAGATGCCGTCGATCGCATTGAGCGCCGGCACGAGATACGCGCGCCGCTCGCAATACGCTTCGTACATCCGCTTCACTTCCTCCTCGGAACCATTCAACGCTTCGACCGCCGCGGCCTGCGCGATCGAGCTCGGATTCGACGTGGAGTGACTCTGAATCTTGCCCGTGGCGTTGATCAGGTCCGGATGCGCTACCGCATAGCCGAGGCGCCAGCCGGTCATCGCGAACGTCTTCGACATCGAGTTCACCACGATGATCGTCTCCGGATACTCGTTGAACCAGCGAATTGCTGACGAATGCTTCACACCGCCGTAGACGAAGAACTCGTACGTTTCGTCGAACAGGAGGAATACGCCGCGCGCGACACACCATTCCACGATCTTCCGCAGTTCGGATTCTTCGATGACTGCGCCCGTCGGATTGCACGGTGAGTTGACGATCACTCCGCGCGTCTTCTCCGTCGCAACCGCTTCGATCGACGCGAGCGTCGGTCGGAAACGATTCGCTGCTTCCGTTTCGGCGAAAACGGGAGTGCCGCCGGCGAACTGGACCTGGTCGGGAAAGCTCACCCAGTAGGGTCGTGGGATGATGACCTCATCCCCCTCTTCGACGAGCGCGAGCGCGAGATTGAAGAGCTCCTGCTTCCCACCAGTGCCGGCAATCACATGCTCCGCGCGGATCGCAGTTCCATAGCGCCGGTTGTAGCGATTCGCGATCGCATCACGGAGTGCCTTCGTGCCGAGCGCGCTCGTATACTTCGTCAGCCCGCGATCGATCGCGTTCTTGCCCGCAGCCGCAACGGACGGCGGCGTCGGAAAATCCGGCTCACCCGGACCGAAATCGACGATGTCCAATCCCTGCGCGATCAACTCGTTCGTCTTGTTGAGCACAGCGAGAGTCGGCGAGACCTGGATCTCGTTGACTCGCCGCGTGAGGCGGATCGAGCGGGAAAGGGGCGTCGTGGTCATCGTCTTCGCGTAGGAATCTATCACGCGAAGCGCCGGGCGAGCGTGTTGCGCAACGCCCTCCAGGCCGCCGGACTCTGACCGGAGAGCGCGATCTTCACGATCTCCACGCCGCACCACCCCAGATAGACCCAGATCATCGCCTCGCGCCAGCTCGGAACGACGAACTGCACGAGCCAGAAGACGAAGAGGATCAGCGCCTCGTGAAACTTCAGCTGCATGTTCAGCAGCAGCAGAAACCCGAGGAAGCTCTGGAGGATCGTGAGGAGAATTTCGTGACGCTGAAACTGGTCGAAGACGAGCGGCTGGACGTGTCCCGCACTGATCACGAAGAGCACGGGGATCATCGCCGAAAGAATGCTCCACTGGTTGATGTTCGACGACACCATGTTCATCAGCGCGACATTCGCCGTCCGCACTTTGCGCGCCCAGTAGAACGCGCTCAACTTCTCCGGAAACTCGGAGAGAAATGGTGCGACCCACTGCACGAAGACGAACGTGGAGACGCCGAGCGACGTGGCGATCGCCAGCATCGAGTCGAGAAAGGGATGCGCGGAGAAGAAGAGCAGCAGGCCGCCGACCAGAAACAGCGCCGTGATCGCAATGCCGCGGTTGCGTCCCTGCAGTTGCAGTACGCGCCGCGGCACGTAGCCCAGATCTTCGAGCGTCTCCTCCTCTTCCGCGATCGGCGGAATCTTCCACAACACGAAGAGGTACGCAAAGTACGAGAGCGACAACGGGATCGCATCCCAGATCGTCAGCGTCCCCTTCCACCAGATGAACGCGAAGTACGTGATCGGCAGCAGCAATCCCCACACTTCGACGGCGTGCTCGTCGTGCAGATCGATCGTGACGAACTTCTTGTTGTTGCGTTCCCAACCAAACGCTGCAGCAACGAAGTAGATCATCGGCCAGCCGAGGCCGACGAGGAGGCGGAGACTGCCGGTGAAGTTCGCGATCGCGAGATGCGTCTTCGTCGGATCTTTCCCTGCCTGCCACGCGATGACCGCTTCGACCGCGAATTCGGGAAGTGTCTGCAGCCAGGCGAGAATCGCGAGTGCGAGTCCCTGCGAGATCAGAAACTGCGCGGCCTCCGCCCCCCATGCGATGACGAACGCGGAGAGCAGTACCGCGGGAAAGGTCCAGAGTGCGGACCAGGCATTCGCGGTTGCAGCGGCAGCCCCTTTGAGCAGTTTCAGTATCATCGACGGCCGGAAGTCTAATCGATGGCCATGATCACCAGCAGGCACAATTCGCTCGTGAAACGAATTCGTGAAGCGATTCGCCTCCACGAGGATGAAATCGTGATCGAAGGGGTCAAGGCCGTCCAGGATGCAATCGCGCACGGCTGGAAGCCGCTCGAGCTGCTGCATCGCGGCGTCGACTTGTCGGATGACGTCTTCGACTCGCTCGCGGAGACAAAGACGCCGCAGAGCGTGATTGCGTTGTTCCAACGCCCTGAACCTGCGGCACTTTTCGCGCGGGAGGAGACGATCGTGGTCGCGCTCGACGGCGTACAGGATCCGGGAAACGTCGGCACGATCATCCGTCTCGCGGCCGCGTTCGATGCAGGCGCCGTCGCGCTGCTGCCCAACTGCGCCGATGCCTATTCACCCAAAGCGATCCGCGCATCCGTTGGCGCAGTGCTCAACGTATCGCTGGCACACGCGACTGCACAGGATCTTGTGCAGTCCGGCTGGCCGATCTTTGCCGCGGATGGAAGCGGCGAAGCGATTGAGCCGCCATCGCGCCGCGCGATTCTCGTCTTCGGAAGCGAAGGAAGCGGCGTCTCGGACTCGATCGCTCAGCACGCGCGGAAGATCGCGATTCGTACCTCGGGCCGAGTCGAATCGCTGAACGTCGCCGCAAGCGCCGCGATTTTGTTGTCGCAAAGCTACGTGCGCCGCTAGAGGAGTGTCTGCATTGAGGACCGTCCAGTGGGGCACAGGCGCGTCGCCTGTGCGCCTCGCGCCGTGAGAAGCGGCTACGATGCTCGCTTACATGGGAAAGCTCCTCATCGTCGGCACACCACTCGGCAACCTCTCCGACATGACGCCGCGCGCGATCGAAGCACTCAAGTCCGCGCGGCTGATCCTGTGCGAAGACACGCGGCACACGCGCAAGCTCCTCACCCACTTCGGCATCGATGTTCCCGCGGAGCGCTTCGATGAACATACCGAGGATGCGAAAGCGGCGGAGTTTGCGGAGAGGATCGCGCGGGGTGAGACGATTGCGCTGGTGAGCGATGCCGGGATGCCGCTCGTCTCAGATCCCGGTTATCGCATCGTGCGCATCGCGCGCGAGCGCGGCCTGACGGTCGAGCCGATTCCAGGTCCGTTCGCAGGAGTGCTCGCGCTCGTCGCATCAGGCATCGCACCGCTCCCCTTCACCTTCCTCGGGTTTCCTCCGCATCGGCACGAAGGACGTCTCGACTTCTATCGCAACGCGGTAGAGCTGGGACATACGACGATCGTGTACGAGTCACCGGAGCGCGTGGTCTCGTCACTCGAGGATGCACTCGAAGTCCTGGGCGATATCGAGGTGACGGTCGCGCGCGAGATGACGAAGATGCACGAGGAGTTTCTCAGCGGCACGATCAGCGAGGTGCTCGCGCGGCTGCGCGAGCGCGAGCGCGTGTATGGCGAGATCACGATCGTCTTCGGCGCGGCGAAGAAGCCGGGACACGCGGCCACGCATGAAGAGATCGTCGCGGAATTCGAACGCCTGCGCGACAGCGGCCTGCGGCGCAACGACGCGGTAAAGGCCGTGGCAGAAAAATTCGGACTGCGAAAAAACGACGTGTACAAGTTACTGCTGTCGTCGTGAGCGAAGCCGTCCGTGCTACAAAATCGCCTTCGAAAACTTCACGAAATAGTCGATCGCCGAAACGAGCGCGAACAGCATCACCACCCACAGCGCGAGCTCGGACATGAACTTGAACTCACCGAGCTGGTAGCTGAGGATCAGCAGCGAGATCGCGACGACCTGCGAGACTGTTTTCGTCTTGCCTAGTGGCGAGGCAGCGATGACGACGCCCTGCTGCGCGGCGATCGAGCGAAGTCCGTCGACGGCAAACTCGCGCCCGATGATGATCACGATCATCCAGGCGTGCGCGATCCCAAGCTCCACGAGGGAGATGAACGCGGCGGACATCAGCAGCTTGTCAGCCATCGGATCGAGGAGCGCGCCGAGCTTCGTGATCTTGTTGTAGCGCCGCGCGAAGTAACCGTCGAAGAAGTCGGTGATGGCGGCGAGGAGGAAGATCGCCAGTCCGGCGTACTCGCGTCCCGAGAACTTCGTCAGCAGCACGACGACGAGAAAGGGGACGAGGAAGATCCGAAAGAGTGTGAGTGCGTTGGGCAGATTCCAGATCTCGCTGGAGACCTGAGGGCTGGGCAGCGGCGCAGAGTCGACCACGATCGTGCTCTCAGGATAGCCGCTTTGCGGGGATGGTGGAATCATCGCACATTGGAATATCACTAAGGCGGTTGACATTCCTCAGGATGCCTCTAAAATCGCCATCCCTTTGTTGTTCCGAGTGCGAAAGTGGCGGAACTGGTAGACGCGCTGGTTTCAGGAGCCAGTGGTTAACAGCCGTGGGGGTTCGAGTCCCCCCTTTCGCACCAACCCTTCCTTCCCACCAGGCCACCCCATGGTTCATTCTTCATTCTGCATTCAATCCCCGAAAAGCAAAATGCAGAACGCAGCATGATGAATGATGAATTGAGAATTGTTGTGGCGCTTCGCGCGCTCTTCTTTTTGCTTGCACTCTCCGCGGTCAGCACCGCACACGCCGCGACCGTCGAGCAACTCGTCGCTGCATCGTTTCCCGCAGAGATCAAAGTCGACAACGCCGGCGAACCGCTGAGTGAAAGCAATCTCGATTCGTCCTACGTCTCGGCGGATCTCGATCACTCGGGACACCCACTCGTCGTCGCCGTCTACTCGAACGGCCATCGCGCTGCGTTGAGCATCCTTTCGCCGGATTCAGGCGCGATCGTTTCCACGACGACGTTCCGCGGCTTCGGCTATTCGCCAGACATCACGCTTCTCGACCTCGACCGCGATCTGCGGCCGGAGATCATCGTCACGTTTCATCATCCACGCGGAGGACCGCAGGCGTGGATCTTTCGATGGCACGACGCGAACCTTTCGGTTCTCGGCCTGTCGGCTGAAGACCGCTACAGCGATATCTTCGATCCGACGTTCATCGATGTGGACGGCGATGGCTCGCTGGATGTGCTCAGCTACCATCCGGGCACCGAACGGGGTTCGTACGATCTGTACTTGATGAAGGATGGCGATCTGGTCGATGAAGGCTTCGTGGACGAAGTCTTCTCGGCCCTTCGTGGGACAGGCAAATCGAGCGCGCAGACAGCTACGTTTCCCGCCGATGAGAATCGCTCGACGCGAAAATTGATCGTCGTCAACGGCGACGCGAATGGGAATCATCGAGCTGCCAGCGCTGTGGTGAAGATCAACGGGAGGACGATCATCTCGAATCGCAACCTGGATGCGACCGTGGGACGCGTGGAATTGCCCGTCCGTCTCCGCGCTGAGAACACTCTCTCGTTGCAACTCGAGGGCACCGATTCCGATGCGGAGATCACCGTCGTGGTCATGCTTGCGGGAGACGGCAGCAAGTGAGTCCGTTATTCTCCCCTCCGATGGAACGCACTTCGCACAATGGCATCAACCGGATGAGAGTGGCCGCTGCAACATTGCTCCTCGCGCTCGCTTGCTCGCGCGCGCCCGAGCAATCCGTGAAGCGCGAGGATCGCGCGCCTGCACCGAACGAGATCCGCACGATCGACTCGAGCGACTCGCGGCCGGCGGCGATGCAGCCGCCGCCGGTGCTCGCCGATGAATCACCTGCGCCCAAGCCGATGAACCTTTCGCCAAATCAGCAGGCGCCCGTCCTCACGCCGCAGGACGAGCGCGTGCGCGCGCAGCTGCCGTTCGCACCCGCGATTGCACTCGATCCCGTGGATGGATTGAAAGTGTCGATTCGCGCGTCGACACCGATCGCGGAGTACAAGGGTCACTTCTTCTACTTCACGTCGGAAGTGAACAAGCACACGTTTCTCGCGAGTCCGGACCAGTATCTGAAGGGCGTGTTCGGGAAGTTGTAGGTCTCCCACGCTGAGACGCGGCGCCTTGGTTGATCCTTCGCTTTGCTCAGGATAAGAAGGGACCAAAAGCCCGCAGCACTTCCCCATCCGCCTTCACCGGCCTCCGCGTTTCCTTGTCGACCCAGAAGTGGACAGAGAATCCTGTCGCGCGGACAGTTCCCTCCACATCGCACAACTCGTACGCGAACTTCATCGAGCGGCTGCCTGTCTCATCGATCCAGGTACGAATCACGACTTCGTCGTCGTAATGGAACGGCGCGCGATAGCGGCAGCCGATCTCCACGACCACCAGCAGCCGCCCCCTCGCTTCGATCTCTCGATAGCTGAAGCCTGTCGCACGACATAGATCCGTTCGTCCGAGCTCGAACCAGACGATGTAGTTGCTGTGATGGGCGATGCCCATCTGATCCGTTTCCTTGTAACGAACGCGCGTGCGGCTCTCGATGATCATCCCTTGCACCCTTGCGCCTTGCGCAAATAACTCAGGCATTCCCCTTGCTCAGTGACCTCAGCAGGAGCAGAATATGACAGTGAGGCGCGCGAAAAAGTATCGCACCCTTGCAGAAGCAGCAGCCACCCCGCTGCTCGCTGGCGGCATCACGCTCATCGCTCTCGATCTCGCGCGGCGTGTCTTCCGTCACACACAGCTCTTCTGTCCGACGCATGAGGCGGAGAAGAGCTGGAATCCCGAAGATTACGGAATCCCGAAAGAACGCGTCGAAGAGATCTACTTCGAAACGGACGACGGCGAGCTGCTGCACGCCTGGTACTGCACAGCGGAACGTCCGATCGCATCGAGCGTCATGTGCCATGGCAACACCGGCAACCTGACGCTGATGGCTTCGATCATTCCTCATCTGCTCGATTCCGGCATCAGCGTGTTTCTCTTCGACTACCGCGGCTTCGGTAAGAGCTCCGGCACTCCGACGTACGCCGGCGTCGTCGCTGATGCGATCACCGCCGCGCGCTACCACGATCGCATCCGCCCGCGCCATCTCCCCTCGATCCTCTATGGCTACTCACTCGGCGGCGCGATCGCATCGCAGGCGATTCGCCATCATCCATTCGATGGTCTCATCCTGCAGTCGACGTTCACCAATCTCCCTGACATGGCGCGCGCGACGTGGCCTCGCCTTCCGCTGCACCTCGTCGCCGGTACCCTGTTCGATACGAAGCACGTGTTGCGTCACCTCAAAGTGCCGCTGATGATCATTCACGGCAGCGCCGACGAATCCGTCCCCTGCTGGATGGCTCACAGTCTCTACGAGACGTGCACCTCTCCCGCGAAGCGGATGTACATCGTCAACGGCGGGATGCACAAGGACTGCTACATCCGTGACGCCGAGCAGCTGATGTGGCAGATCAATCGCTTCGCCGCGGAACTTCCGGTACGCGCCTCTACATTCACCGACGAAGAGCCGCCATCTGCAGTCGATCAGTGGATCGATGCAGCATTCCGCTACGTCCGACGCCAGCTTCGCAAGAGCGTGGCAGCGACTTCGGACGCGGGCCGCTAGGCGCGGCGCCCATGGTAATGTTCCGGCGATGATTGCCGTCGTCAAAGCGAAACCTCTCGATGGTCCCGAGGGAACCGAAGTCCGCGAGTGTCCGAAGCCTGTCCCTGGTCCCGATGACGTCGTGATCCGTGTCGCCGCCACGGCGATCTGCGGCACGGACAAACACATCTATCACTGGGATCCTTCGATCCGCGATTCGGTGAAACCGCCGCGCATCTACGGTCATGAGTTCTGCGGATTCGTCGAGGAGCTCGGCTCCAACGCGAAGCGCGCGTTCGAAGGCGAGCTGCACCCGGGCGACTATGTCTCCGCCGAGATGCACATCATCTGCAACGAGTGCCCGCAGTGCCGCAGCGGCAACGGCCACATCTGCACGCGTACGAAGATCTACGGCTTGCACGAGGACGGCGCGTTCGCCGAGTTCGTGAAGGTGCCGGCCTCGAACGTCATCAAACTTCCTGGGTTCGTTCCGCTGCGCGTTGGCGCCTTCCTCGACGCACTCGGCAACGCCGTGCATTGCACGCAAGTGCTCGATCTCGCCGGCAAGTCGGTCGCGATCACCGGCTTCGGTCCGATCGGCGCGATGGCTGCCGCGATCTGCGAGCACAGCGGCGCAGCAACCGTCATCGTCACCGACGTCAGCGATCATCAACTCGAGACCGCGCGCCGTTGGGCCGCGTCGCGCAACTTCGCAAACCTCCACGCCTTCAACGTCCGCACCTCCGATCCGAAGGAAGTGAAGCGCGCCATCGATGCGATCACCGATGGTGTCGGCGTCGACGCAGTCCTCGAGATGTCCGGCTCCGCGGCCGCGATCAACTTCGCACTCGATGTCGTTCGCATGGGTGGCTTCCTCTCTCTCCTCGGTCTCCCCGCCGGTCACGCGGTCACGATCGACGACTACACGCGCAACGTCATCTTCAAAGGGGTCACGCTGCAAGGCGTGATCGGGCGGCGGATGTACTCGACATGGCAGCGCATGCTTTCGCTGCTGCGCTCGGGACTCGATGTCGAGTGGATCGTTCAGGCGACATACGATTCGCTCGGCGACTTCCACACAGGCGTCGGTCTCTTCGACCGGCACGAGGCGCTGAAAGTCGTTTTCTTTCCCGAGGGGGAAGAGAAGGCGAATTCGCGGTTGGCATGCTGAGCGAAGCGAAGCATCAACGAAGGCGCCGCGAAAGCATTCGCCACGAACCGTGCTCGTGGGTTAGACCGTCGCGGCGCCGTCATTGATCCTTCGCTTCGCTCAGGATAAAAGGGGACGATGCCGAAACGAATTGCCATCCTCACCGGAGGCGGCGACGTCCCGGGACTGAATGCAGCGATCAAGTCGTTCGTCTGGCGTCTCCCCGACTCCGGCGACTACGAGATCCTCGGCCTGCGCCGCGGCTGGGCCTCGCTGCTCAACATTGTCCCTGACGCGAGCGCCGACAACAGTGCGTGGATCACGCCGCTCACGCGCATGAATACGCGCACCATCGATCGCAGCGGCGGAACCGTTCTGCACACATCGCGCGTAAACCCGATGATCTGCAAGCCGGAGCAGGTGCCGGCACATCTCGAACTGGTCAAAGGCGAAGCGGATGATCGCGGCCGTTACGACCTCACGCGCTTCGCGCTCGACGTCATCAACTTCCTCGACATCGACGCGCTCGTCGCCCTCGGCGGCGACGGTACGCTGACCTTCGCGCGCGAGCTGCACGATCGCGGCGTGCCACTCATCGCGATTCCGAAGACGATGGACAACGACGTCTACGGCACCGACTACTGTCTCGGTTTCTCGACCGCGGTGACGCGCTCGGTGATGTTCATCAACGATCTGCGCACGGGAGCCGGATCGCACGAACGTTTTCTCGTCGTCGAGCTCTTCGGACGTTACTCCGGCGAGACGTGTCTGCTCAGCTCGTACCTCTCCGGCGTCGATCGCGCGATCATCGCCGAGGTGCCGTTCGAGCGCGAGAGGCTGTACGAGATGCTGGCGAGGGACAAGCGCGACAACCCGAGCAACTACGCGGTCGTCGCGATTTCCGAAGGCGCGAAGATGGTAGGTGGCAGCACAGTCGAGTCGGGGGAGGCCGATGCCTTCGGCAATCGGAAACTCGGAGGCGTCGGCGGCGTGCTCAGCGACTACTTCGAGACGAAGTCGCGCGACAAAGTCATCTATCAACGGCTCGCGTATCTGATGCGCTCCGGTGCGCCGGACTCACTCGATCAGCTCGTTGCGAACAACTATGGAAGTCTCGCCGCCGATCTCATTCAAAGACGCGAGACGGGAAAGATGGTGGCGGTCGTCGACGGACGCTATACGGCGGTGGCCGTCGAAGTGGGTGGCATCGCGAAGAAGCGTGTCGACATCGAACGTTTCTACGATCCGGTGAACTACCGCCCGAAGGTTGCCGACGTGCTCGGCATGCCGATGTTCCTGCATTAGCGGTGCTGGGGCGCTGGGTGGCCCCACTCCTCAGTACCCCACGCTCCTCACCGTCCCACTGTACGGCGCCGCGGAGGCGGAGGTTGAATCGTGATCTGCCCCTGCGCGCTCGCTGAGCCCAAAGCGTTCGTGATCGTCGCGCGAATCGAATACGTTCCCGGCTGCGTGAACGCATGCATCGGCGTCGAGGCTGTGCCCACCGTGCCATCACCGAACTCCCATGCGAAGGAATCGCATGACTGCAACACATAGCCGTTGATGAAGAACGAGACCTGCTGCCCTGCATTGCATCCGCTCGGGCACGTGGTCGCGATCGTGAACTGCTGCGGCGCGCTCACCGGACAGGCATCGACGGTGATGCTCACGTTGTCCAGCCCCACGTTGAAGCAGTCGATGTTGTCGACTTCCGCGAAGCGCAGACGGATCGTGCGACCCGCGAATTGCGTGAGATCAACCGTCTGCCTCTTGTACGGACTGTATTTCTCATCGCCCGGCTTCGTGAGGTAGATGTTGGCGAGGACGCCAGCGCCGGTGTCCATCGCGGGAGCTGACGGATCCATGATGTCTGCGCGAAACTGCGTGTTTGGCTTCGGCGTGTAATCGAGAGTCGGCTGTGCGAAATAGCCGGCGTGCGAGTAGATGAACAGATCGTAGGTCAGGGTCACCTTGCCGCCCGTCGCTGGAATCGCGATGTCCTGATAGATCACCTGCGAGCCGATGTAATCCTGATTCGACATTGCCGCGAATCCGTTGGGTGGATCGTCGACGCTCTCATCGGAGCAGCGAAGATTCGCCGGCTGAGGAAACGAGCCCTTCTGCGCGTACCAGCTCCCCTTGCCACCCGTCTGGGACTGCACGGTCCATGCAGTGAACTGATTGGTCCCGATTCCGCCGTTCTGCTCGAAATCGCCATTAACGACGAGATTCGTCGTTGCGCCAGACACGGAAACGGCGAGAACCATCGACAGCAGAAGCGGGACTGTTCGCATGAACCAGTTACGTGGATCACGAGCGATCGGATGTGCATTCCAGTAAGCTTTGTCCCTGGTGCTGTCGCCGAACACCCAGCTGGGGCCTTATCGCATCGTCGCGCAGATCGGCGCCGGCGGCATGGGCGAGGTCTATCGCGCAGTCGACACGAGACTTGGCCGCGAAGTGGCGGTCAAAGTACTCGCCCGCAATCTGGCCAACGACAGCGAGGCTCTCCGCCGCTTCGAGCAGGAGGCGCGCGCGGCCGGGATGCTCAATCATCCGCACATCGTGGCCGTCTTCGACGTCGGAGCCGAAGGCGATCTCCGCTACATCGTCAGCGAACTGCTCGAAGGCGAATCGCTGCGAGCGCGTCTGCGCCAGGGCGGAGTCTCGCCGCGCAAAGCAGCGGATTACGCAGTGCAGATCGCGCGCGGTCTCGCCGCGGCTCACGAGAAGGGAATCATCCATCGCGATCTGAAACCCGAGAACATCTTCATCATGCGCGACGGCCAGGTGAAGATCCTCGACTTCGGCCTCGTGAAGTTGATCGGTCCGCGCATTCCGGGGTTCGCCACCGGCGATCCGTCCGCGATCGATGATCTCGCGCCGACGATCCCCGGCACGCCGACCGAGCCCGGCCGCCTGATGGGCACAGTCGGATACATGTCGCCAGAACAGATCCGCGGTGGATCAGGCGATCACCGTTCCGACATCTTCTCGTTCGGCGCGATGCTCTACGAGATGCTGGCAGGACGTCCCGCGTTCCGCGGCGACTCCCCCATTGAAACGCTCAACGCGATTCTCAAGGAGGAGCCGACCGATTTCGAAGAGCTCGACCTTCGCGTTCCCTCGGCACTCGAGCGCACCGTGCGTCATTGTCTCGAGAAGAATCCCGATGAGCGTTTTCAATCAGCGCGTGATCTGGCCTTCGACCTCGGCTCGGTCTCCGGACTCACGAGCCGCGCGAT
>CAZKID010000098.1:0-14848 GCA_964552405.1 uncultured Thermoanaerobaculia bacterium | reverse complement strand
CAAAGACGGATTAGCCAGCGGCCCGCTACCTAATCGGGAACGGCGTGCAGCCGCAGGACTTCAAGAGCAACGGCTCGCGCCGCGGCAACGATCGCGTGATGACGCGCGGCACGTTCGCCAATGTCCGCATCAAGAACCAGATGGTGCCGGGCGTCGAAGGCGGCGTGACGGTGCATCAGCCATCAGGCGAGCGGATGTCGATCTACGACGCCGCGATGCGCTATCAGAAAGACGGCACGCAACTGATCATCGTCGCCGGTCAGGAGTACGGCACCGGCTCCTCCCGCGATTGGGCCGCGAAAGGCACCCGCCTCCTCGGCGTCAGCGCCGTGATCGCGCAGAGCTTCGAGCGCATTCATCGCTCGAACCTCGTCGGCATGGGCGTGCTGCCGCTGCAATTCGAAGAAGGAACGAACGCGTCGTCGCTCGGACTCACAGGCGGCGAGACCTTCGACATCACTGGCATCACCGGCAATCTCCGCCCGCGCCAGAAGGCAACGCTCGTGATCAAGTATCCCGGCGGCCGCGTCGATGAAGTGCCCGTAACGGTGCGCATCGATACGCCGATCGAAGTGGATTACTACGAGCACGGCGGGATTCTGCCGTTCGTGTTGAGACAGTTGATGTCGTGAGCTCGGTACGCGGGTTCGCGGGCTCGGAGGTCAACTCCACCGCGAGCCTGCGTACCCGCGTACCCGCGCGACCATGTATTCTCCCCCCATGAAACGCGCACTTCTCCTCCTCGTCCTCGCCCTCCCACTCCACGCGCAGTGTGAAAGCGAGCTCCGAAACACGCTGTACAGGGAGTACTACAACAGCAGGACCGGCGATGCCGCCGCGCAGAAGCATGCGTATGGAGTCGCGCAGGATTACTTGAAGAAGTACGCGGAGCAGTGCCCCGACAAGTACACCGAGTCGGTGCAGAAGTTCGTCAAGGCGTATGAGGATGCGACGGATCGCAGTGAGCTCATGACTGGTGCGTTCACGACGAACGGCGATCCGGTGAAGGCGTTCGATGCCGGGCACCGCATTCTTGCGCGCACGCCCGATGATCTGCAGACGCTGATCGCACTCACGGTTGCGGGCGACACTGCACACACCGCGAAGAACGATGCGTTCGTGGTCGAGGCGTTGGGGGATGCGAAGAAGGCAGTCGAGTTGATTGGGGGAGGGAAGGCGCCCGCTGCGTGGAAGCCTTACAAGAATCGCGAGGACGCGCTGGACGCGCTTTACTATCACGCCGGAAATCTCTCGCTGGCGAATCACGATCCCGTGGGTGCGGTGACGTGGCTCATCAAAGCGGCTACTGAAGAGGGTGCGTTCAAGAACGAGCCGCTGACCTACGGCCGCCTCGGCGCCGCCTATCAGGCCGGCCAGCTCGAGACGATGCAGAAGGACTACAACGAAAAGTTCGGCGGCAAGAATGAATCGCCCGAAGGCAAACATGCGCTGGAGCAGATCAATCAGGTCGTCGATCGTGTACTCGATGCGTATGCGCGCGCCGTCGTTCTGTCGGGCGACAAAGCGAATTACGCGGCCGCGAAAACGGCGTGGCAGCAGGCCGTGATGGAGTTCTACAAGTTCCGTGTGAACGACACGATGAAGGGCTACGACGAATGGCTCGCAGCAGCGATGACCCGGCCACTGCCCGCGCCCTACGAGCCGAAGCCGTACGTGGCGCCACCGCCGCCGGTGAAGAAGAAGCGGCATTGAGATTTCCGAGCCGACAGGCGAGGGCGCCTGTCGCCCCACAGGACTTCAGTTATCCTCTCCCGCGATGAAACGCGCCATCGTCCTTCTTCTCCTCGCACTCCCCACCTTCGCCCAGAAAAAAGACCTCACGCTCGAATCGATCTACAGCCCAGCGGCGAAGGTCTATTACAGCGGCGCGATTCAAAGCGGCTTTCAGTGGCTGGATGATTCCACCTTCATCTGGCCGCGCACGGATGAGAAGGGGAAGCTTCTCGAATGGCAGCGCTTCGATGTGAAGAGCGGAAAGACGACGCGCTTCTTCGATCCCGCTGCGATGCAGAAGGCACTCATGGATGCGGGGTTGCCCGAGGATGAGGCGGCCGCGGCATCGAAATCGAAGTCGCCGAACTTCGATCCGAAGAAGAGCTCGATCCTCGTCGAGGCGGCGAACGATCTCTTCCTCTTCTCGATGACGAAGCAGACTGCGGTGCGCCTGACGTCCTCGCCGGCGCGCGAAGAGATCGCGACATTCGGTCCTGACGGACAACGCGTCGCGTTCGTGCGCGATCACAACCTCTGGACCGTCGATCTCGCAACGCAGCGCGAGCGTCAGCTGACGACCGACGGCGGCGCGCTGATCCTCAACGGCGTTCTCGACTGGATGTACGACGAAGAGATCTACGGCCGCGGCACCGAGCGCGGATATTGGTGGAGTCCCGACTCGAAGAACATCGCCTTGTTGCGTTTCGACGAGCGCGACGTGCCGGCGTATCCCGCGCTCGAGCAGGTGGACTATCACCCAGTGGTCGTGCCCCAGTTCTATCCGAAGGCGGGCGATCCGAACCCGCACGTGAAGCTGATGATCGCGCCGGCGGGCGGCGGCGATCTCGTAACGGTCGACAACGATCGCTACACCAGCGGCGACTTCCTCATCGTGCGTGTGGGTTGGAACGGCGACGGCACGGAGCTCACGTATCAGATCCAGAACCGCGAGCAGACCTGGCTCGATCTCGACATCGTCGGACTTGATGGCGAGGGGAGCCGCACGATTCTGCGCGAGACGACGAAGGCATGGGTCGATCCGATCGACAATCCTACGTTTCTCGCAGGAGGCTCGTTCCTCTGGCTCAGCACGCGCGATGGCTATCAGCACCTCTATCACTACAAGACCGACGGCACGCTGATCGGCCAGGTGACAAAAGGCGAGTGGGAAGTCGCCGAACTGAAAGGCGTCGACGAGAAAAACGGCTGGGCATACTTCACCGCAAACGAACGCGCCAACATCGACCTGGATGTCTATCGGATTTCGTCTCATCCTGTGGGGGCACAGGCGCCCTCGCCCGTGCGTCTCTCCGACAAGGCCGGCAAACACTCGCCACTCTTCAACCCCTCCTTCACGCACTACCTCGACAGCTGGAACGACATCGCCACACCCACACAAGTGCGCCTGCATCGCGCCGACGGCCAGCTCGTCAAGGTGATCGACGAAAATCCCGTCGCCGCGCTCGCGAGCACGAACCTCACGCGCCCGGAGTTTCTGCAGATCAAGACGCGCGACGGCGTAATGCTCGACGCGATGATGATCAAGCCGGTGAACTTCGACGCATCGAAGAAGTATCCGGTTTACGAATATCACTACGGCGGGCCGCACGCGCCCGAGGTGCGCAACGCATGGCGCGGCACGAACGCGCTCTTCCTGCAGCTCATCGCGAATCAGGGTGTCATTGTCTGGATGTGCGACAACCGCGCGGCGAGCGGCCGCAGCGCCTCCTCCGCCTGGACCCTCTACAAACACCTCGGCGAAGTCGAGCTGCGTGACATGGAAGATGGACTGAAGTGGCTCGCGTCGCAGCCGTACATCGACGGCTCGCGCATGATGACGTACGGCTGGAGCTACGGCGGCTTCATGACCGCGTACGCGATGACGCACAGCAAGCTGTTCGTCGCCGGCATCGCGGGAGGCAGTGTGACCGACTGGCGCGATTACGACACGGTCTATACCGAGCGCCTCATGCTGATGCCGCAGAACAATCCCGAGGGCTATAAGAACAGCTCACCGCGATTCGCAGCGAAGAATCTGCACGGCCATCTGCTGCTCATTCACGGCACGGTCGACGACAACGTGCATCCGCAGAACCTCATCCAGTTCATTTACGAGTTGGAAAAGGCGCAGGTGCCGTTCGAGATGAAGCTCTATCCGGTGAGCGCGCATGGCGTGAGGAATCCGCTGCTCGTGTATGACCTGGAGAAAACGATTCTCGAGTTCGTGAAGAGGGAGTTGAGCGCGGGGGCTGTTGGACACTAGTTGCGGCGAATCATTCCGGATCGAGCACGAGCCGGACCGAGGTGGGCGAGTGCTGATACATCGAGCCGTCGATCCGATCGATCGCGAGGCCGAGGCCTCCGGCGAGGATGAGCGCGAGTCCGGCGTCGCCACTGATCGAGAGTGGAGAGCCGTCCGAAATCCCGAGGGGCAGGACGCCGACTCCGATGAAGTTCAGCCAATACTGCTTCGAGATGCCGCGCTCCAACTCGATGCTCTTCGGTTTGAAACCTTCCTTCGACACGGTGATCGTGCAGTCCCCAGCACGGCGAGGAATCGTCAGGGTCAACGGCGAAACTCCGGTGCGCGTCATCTGCGCACAACGGAGTTGGACGCCGGCGCCTGTCGGTGACGATTCGACTGAGATCGTCTCATTGGGTCCGTGAGCGATCGTCGCGCAGGAGGCGGCAGTAAGAGCCATGAGCAGCAGAGCGCCATTGCGCAGCATTCATGCACCATAGCCGGAGAGCGGGCCGACGCCCGCTGCAGCGGCGGGTTGTGCGCCGAGGATGACGTGCTCTGCCACCGCACTCGACTGCGGGATCGGCAGTCCGTCCTCTTTCATGCCTTCGATGTGGAGCTGGATTGCCTCGGACATGTTCTTCTCCGCTTCCTGCCGAGTGGCGCCCGTGGCGACGCTTCCAGCCTCTTCCACGACGATGAGAAAACGGTACGTGGTCAGTTTTTCAGTCCTGCTTGCTTGAGGATACTTGTCGAAGGTCTTCGGAGACAAATCATCGTTCGGTTTTCCGGCGATCGTGACGCGGCCGGTCCTGGTCGGATGTTTGTACACTGGCACTCAGCGGTGCCGTGCCTCACATGGAAGAATAGCTGAAGGTGGCGATGGAAAGTATGACAGCGACGAACGGCACGGCATCCGCTGCAGTGCCGAGTTAGGCGGCGGTTATTAAAGCCGCGGCCCGCTTCTACGACTTGAGTGCCAGAACGCCACGACTTGAATCATTTTCGGCGGCTCGCCTACAACGCGGTAGTAGAGATGATGGCCCGTGTCATGGAGATAGACGCGACGAACGTCTTCGAGCCGAACGTTCAACGCACGTTCAGAGGCATGCGGAAACTCTGAAATGAGATCCAACGCCTTTTCGATTGCTTCGGCCAGCATGTCGGGAGCGGCCAGGCGATTCTTTGCCCACCACTCCGCCTCCCGATCGACGTGCCTGTCGGCGCGTTTCGTGAATTTGACCGGAAGCCGCGGCATCAGCGACGACGAATGCGGTTCAGAACTTCCGCGGCCGGGATCAGTTCGCCACGGTCAGCTTCCGCGATGGACGCAAGCAACTCGGCCTCGTCAACCGGATCGACCTCGAACGTCCCTGTACCTTCTCGCGCCAGGATGGTCACAACCGCTCCTTCCGGTAGCGGTTCTCCCTGGACCACGACGTTTCCGCCTACCACGCGTCCGGTTGCAACCCTCATTTGATGATCATAACCCCGAAGGGTCTCAAGGGCTTCCGGCTACCAGCGCCGAAGAGCAGCGGCGGATCAGAATGAGGCAGAGCGATGTGATGTTTCGCGTGTCCTTTTCCGTGGCAAGTTGGCCAGCGCAAGGAAGTGCGCGGGCGTCGACCAATTAAGGTCGAAGCTCGACGATCTGCCCAGGCTGGAACCTGACGCGATCGCGCCCGTCCCGCAGAGTGAACGCGAAGATGTCCAATCGTGGGCTCCCGGCCGCGTCCAACGCGCGAGGCATTTCCAGATGCTTCTGAACGGGACAGCCGTTGAGCGTGGATTCCTCGGTGAGCACGAAGTCGATCGCCTCGACACGGCGCGCGAGGATGATAACGGGACTTCGATCGAATACGTACTCGATCTCGAAGCACACAGGTTCGGAGGTCATCACTTCCTTCGGCGGCTAACGGCAGTGCCACTCAGCCGTGCCGGGCTTCACGCGAACCGCGGCTGCAGTGGCTAGTTGGGCGACGTCGTGAGTTCTTGCGCTGTCATGAAGGCCGCGTATTTGACCTTGACGCGCCAAAGGTAAATCAGACCGCCGATCCAGACTCCCGCCAGAACGAGATATGCGAGAGTGTTGGTTGGAGCCCGACGCTGTCCCATTCCGATCATCAAGAAATACAGCGGGTACATTGGCACCGTTGACCAGAACAGGAACGTCGCCGCGTACTTCGACTTGCGGAGGTAGAGCACGACCAGGACTGCCGCTCCGATAAGAGAAGTGATGGCAAATAGATCCGCCCTTCCGGCGCGAATTTGCCAAGGAAGCGCGACCGCACTGATCGCAAGGAGCGGCATCGCAATCGGTTTTAGCGGGTTCTCGTTGTTCATATCCTCGCCGCTCAACGGCCCTGGCGCTCAGCCGCGCCGTGCCTCACACGGCAGAATAGCTGAACGTGGCTCTCGGATGGAAGGTAGCGACGAACGGCACGGCGTCGGCTGCAGCGCCAAGTTAGGTGCGCGGTGACATCATGCGTGCGAACGCGGTGAAGTTGTCCGCGATTGCGATGATGTTCTCCAGTGACATGCCCATTGCCGGCACCATGAATACGGGAGAATCAGGCCGATCGACCGCGAAGACAAACAGCTCACCTCCGCCGTTTCCACCGAAGGCGAAGTAACCCGGTAGGTATTCTGGTAGCTCGTATTCGTCGGAAGCGATGACGGCCTCGTCTGCGGGCCAGATCACGAACCATCCTGGATCAACGGACAACTCACCCTCGGCTCCGTTCGTGCGTTCAAGGAACGCAAGATAGGAGTCGGGGAGCGTCGGATATTTCGCTCGGAGTTGTTGACTTGGCCCGGACACGTTTCGCGAAGCTCTCGATTTCGCCTAAATCCCTCTTCCCGCGCCTATTGGCCCAACGCTACCTTCCTCACTCCTCCGAGCTCTTTGAGTCGGCGTTCTTTGCTTAATGCTGCGAGGAACGGGCTTCGCCTCCTAACGTGAAGATCCCGGGGCAGAGCTGTCGCGGGGCCGCCTTGCGTTTACAGCGTCCCGCGCACCGCCTGCAGCTTCTCGATGAACCGCGAAGGCTCGTACGCATCGCGGCTCTTGAGCTCTTTGAACAGCTCGTCGATCGCTCGTGTCATCGGGCTCTTGAGCAGCTTCGGATTGCGGCGCGTGAGATCGCTCGACAGGGTCTGCAGCGAGAGCGCGACGTGCTCGGCGGAATGCACATCCGCGTGCGCGATGAAGTCGCGATCATCGATCAGTGCGAGCATCATCGAGCGAACTTCCTTGTCGGACCAGCGGAGGCCATCGACATCGTGCAGGATCTTCTCCGTCAACTCGCGCGCGTGCTCGGCCGCCGACGCCGTATGCGACGGCTCGTTCATCCGCGAGACGCTGGTGCTCACTTCCTTCACCGCCGCATCGAGGCTCGCGCGCGCGGCAGGATCGGCCCGATCGATGATCAGGCGCAGCACAGCCCAATGCTGCGGGCTCCACGCCGGCAAGCCGGCGCGTCCCTCCCACCCGCGCTCCTGGCGCCACGTGCTGTTCGCCAGTGAGTGATGGCAGTTGTAGCAACTCATGTCGGAAAACTCGGGCCACTTCTCACCGCGCGCATGCCGCGCGAGGTTAGACATCGAGGCGCCAAACGCCACGACCTGTCCCGTCGCCCAGGCACGCACACCCTGGCGTTCCGAATGCCGCTTCCAATGCGCCGGCATCGTCTCCGTATAGTTGTCGAGCTCGAACGCGAGGATCGGATGTCCTGACGCGATCAGGTCGTGATCGACTTCGCGCTTGCTGTCGCTCAGATGGCACGACAGGCAGAGCGTCGCGCGGGCAGGGAGGTGCCGCAGCTCGGTCATGCCTCGCGCGACTGACTGCTCGTGCGTCCACCCCGGCTCACTATGATCCGCGCGCCAGCCGCTCGCCGGACCATGACACGCCTCGCACTGCACACCGTCCTCGAGATCGATATGGCCGCTGACCGCTTCTGCCGGCACTCGCGTCGAGTGGCAGTCGAGGCAGACACCTTCCTCATAGGCCTTTCTGCGGAGATGCATGTTGCGGGCGATGCGCGCGGAACGCTGATCGAAGAGCACGTTGTAGGCCTTGGCGTGCCGGTCCGCATTGAGCCAGGTGAAGTACTCGTTCTGGAGCACGTTCGTCGTATTGAGTGCCACCGTGCTGCCGTGACATCCGCCATTCGTACACGAGGCGACGCCGACATAGCTGCCCGGCTTGCTCTCGGCCGGGGCCGAGGCCGGCGGTGCGGCGGTTGGTGCAGGCGCTGGTTGGGCCGGCGGCTGTTGCGCCACGGGTACGGCGCCGGTGAGGGCCAGGACGGCAATCGCAAACAACGAACGTCTCATCATCGTCGTCACCTCGTCGGGGGTGTCGTCGGAGTCTCGCTGACTGTGTAGAGTTTCTGATCGTGTAGATAGAGGCGCTGCATTTCCGGCAGCGTCATAGGCCGGGCTCCGATGCGGTTGAAGATCGAGATCTGATTGCCGCTCTCGTCGACGGCGCGATCGCGGTCGAGTCCTTTGGAGACTGCGAGCGCCGGACCTTCCGTTTCGCGCTTCGCGATCAAATGCGGCACGGGACGCGGACTGAACCCGGCGTATTGCGGCAGCCACTCAGGCGACGTCAATTGCACCACCTTGAAGCCGTACTTCCCGTCTGCAATGTAGGCGAACACGCTCGCATTCGTCGATGCCACCTTGATGTCGGTCGTATCTTTCAATTCACCGTTCCCATCAAAGGTCTGATCGACGAACGGATGTTCCGGCTTCTCGATGTCGGCGATGACCATCCCGCGTGCCCCGGCCGCAACATAGGCGTACGTGCGCGCGACGTACACGCTCCGCGCGTCGCTCATCGCCAGGGATGCAACGAGGGCCGGATGCTCAGGATCGGTGATGTCGATCGAGTGCAAGCCGTTCCTGTCGGTGACGAAGGCATAGCGGAACTGTACGGCGATCCCTGACGGCTGCTGCACCGCATCCAGCGTCGCCACGATCCTCGGCTCCGCCGGCTTGTCGACGTCGACGACCACCAGTCCCTTGTCGCAGCCAATGTACACCCATCGTCCGGCGACGGCGATCGCCCTGGCGCCCTTCAGTGCTCCACCGGGATTGAAGACGACATCGCGTTGCAGGAAATTGTTAGACGGATTCCCGTCGGTGAGGGTGCTGACGTCCACCAGCACGAGGCCCTCTTCACGGTCGGCGATGTACGCATAGCGATAGAGGGGATGGATCGGCTGCTCCTGATTCTCTGCCATGAGCTGCGTCTTACGGTTGGGCGCCATCGGCATCGTCGACGGTAATGCGACTGCCGCGGCATCGCGCGTCTTCACATACGTCCGCTGTCCGCGCGGTGAAACGGGCGCGGTGCTGATGCGCTCCGAGTAATCCTTGTTGTCGACATTCGCGATGTCGTAGACGATGAACCCCTCTTCGCCGTTGGCCGTGAAGAGATACTCGCCACGCATCTGGATGCTTTCTGCATTTCCATGATGGTGCTGCGCCGTCTTCAGCTCGAGCTTGTCGTCGAGGTGCTTCTTGTAGTCTTCCGGATAGACGATCTGCTGGAGCGTCGAGCCGATGACCGCCTGCGGCTCGTCCCAGCCGGTCACCTCCACCGCTTCGACGCCATGCTTTCCTTCGGCGACATATGCATAGCGGCCGATGAAGTTGACGAAGTTCGTACCCTGCAACAACACCTGGGCGAGCCACGCGTTGTTGTCGTTCTCCTTCGTCACGTGACAGCTGCCGCAGCCCTGGGTCTCGGTCGAGCGCACGGTGTGCGGCACGTGCGGATTGAACGCCTGCGAGCTGTAGCCTGGCGCGCTGATCGGAGGTTGCTGGATATAGATACGGTCGCGCAGCGCATTCGTGGAGCTGATGACGAGTGCGCTCGACGAGCGTACCGGCGCGAGCTTGTGGCCTTTGGTCGTGCCATTGACGCCGATCATGAAGGCGTCGGTGCGGATGACCTGCGGGTTATACGACGCGTAATTGCGCGTCGTCGCCCCCTCATAGTGGTGCATCGCCGATTTGGAGTTCGCCTCCTGCGGCAGATGGCAGCCGGAGCACGACGTCATCCACGACGTGTGACACGCATAGCACGTCATCTTCGCGTCCGAGTGGGCGCGCTTCATCTCCTCGCCGGCAGCGCCCCACGTCGTACCGTCGCGTTGAATCGTCTTGGCGTATGCCGATTTCTCGTTGTAATGCGGGTTGCCCGGAGTGATGGAGTCCTTGACCTGCACGACTTCCCACTGCAGGTCGGGAGTCAGCATGGAACGCTGATAGAGCTTGTCGCCGACCCACGCGAAGCGGCGTCGTCCGAACGGCGTCGTGCCCATCGTGAGATCCGTGCCCCCCTCCGGCGCCGCCGGTCCGCTCGTGCGCAGCGTCGTATAGCGGTCAACATTGCCATGGCAGTCCTGGCACTCGATCTCGATGTTGTTGCCGTACTCGCCATAGAGCTGTCCGTCGCCGTGCTCATCCTGCGAGAAATGGCAGTCGGCGCAATGCATTCCTTTCTCGAGATGGATGTCCTGCAGGTGGACGGCCCTCTTGAACTTCTGCGGGTCGTCGAAAGGAACCTTGTTGCCCGCGGCATCGAGCAGATTTCCCTTGCGATCGCGCTTATAGACGGCCATGAAGTTCCAGCCATGGCCGTGATAATCCGCAAACTGGGTATTCGAGGCCTTTGGATTGAGCGAGGAGACATTCTCGAGGAAATTCGTATCCGTCCACAAACCGCGAACCGCGGCACCTTCCGGATTGTGCTCGAGCGACGCGCGCTTCTCCTGCTCCGTGGGATGCCGTTGTTTCTCCGGCCACAGCAGCCTGGCGTCCGTCTCGTAGTCCCACATGGTGTAACCGAGGTAGGTGTTGACGAAGGAGTTGGGCTGATGCATGTGGCAGCTCATGCACTGGCTGGTGGGCACGGCGCGCGTGAACTGATGAACGATCGGATGGCCCTTCTCGCCCCTGGGAATCGTCTTATCGCCGGTCTGTGTCAGCCCTGTATTGCCGAACCGCGCATAGTCCGCGGAGTGCAGCGGGTCGCGGTCATTCGCATAGACGACGTGGCATGCGGAGCAGCCGCTGGAGCGATAGTCGCCCGGGTGGTCGTTGGTGCCGAGGAAGGAGAGGTGCGGGTCATTGAGACGCGTCTTGTGAAGGTTGATGATCGCCGGGCTGATGCGGAGACCCGTACCGCGCCCGCGATTTCCCAGCTTGATGTCGGGCCGCCCCGCTTCATCGCCGCCGCTGGGATTGCCGATCTCGGGAGGCATCGAGCCCTGAGCGACTCCGCCGCGCTCGAAGGCCCGGAAGTACTCGCCCGGCTGGATGATTTCCCATCGTGGAAGCGGCAGCAGCTGCTGCAACGCTCCGTTAGCCGTCTGTCGTGGTGTCGGCGGATACGCAGGCTTGATCGCTCGCGCCTTGCCGTCGCGATCGTAGCTCTCCCCGAGAATGGCGCTCTTGAGAGGAAGAATGCCGTTCGCGTAGCCTGCCGCGGCCCAGAAGACGGATGTCGTCGTCATCGTGCTGCGCGGGACGGCGTTGACTTCCTTCACATGACAGCCGCCGCACGTCTCCGGCGCGACGCGCAGATCGCCCGGATTGACGAATTTCACGAATTCGTACGACTCGTCCAGCAGTGCGGTATAGGACTGCGGCGGATTGGCGGATGTCTTCCAGATCTCCGGGTGCCGCGGCCGGATGTGCGCGGCCTCTTTCGTCGTTGCCGCTCCGTCGCCGCCATGACAATCAGTGCAGCCGATGCGGACGGCGGCCGAGGGGTGCATCGGCTCCACGCCTTCATGGCACTTCATGCAGCCCGTGCTCTTTGCACCGGCCTCGCTTCGCGTCTGGTTCGTGATGTGCGGGCGAGGCACTTCTGCATCGGGCGCCGCGCCCGGGATCATGGTGGCAATCGCTAGTACGGCGAGGGTCCGAAATCGCATCGTCACCTCAGAACGTCAGGACAATGTTGCTGAAGGCGTGAAAGAGGGTGCGTTTGCTTTCGTAGATGTCTTGGAATCCCCGGCCGGGGAGAAAGGCCGCGGCACCGCCCACGATCACGACGTTCTGATTGAGGAACGGGCGGTAGCGCAGTCCGAGCGATACATCCGTGCCGAGGGAACGGTGGATGTTTCCTTGAAACAGGAGCGCTTCGATCGGCTTCGGCGTGTCGAGCGCGATGTAGTTCACATTGAAGAGCGCCTTGAGCCGCGGAGTGACATCGACGTCGACTCCGGCGGTCACGAGGCGCGTTCCCGGATTCACGAAATTCGGCTGCCCTTCGTCCTTGCTCGTGCGCAGATCATTGAGGAGGCTGCCGCGCTCGACCAGGGAGACGCCGCTGCCGGCCAGCTTGATGCCCAGCCGGTTGAAGAAGCTGAACCCGCCACCGGCAAACGCCGGTGCCTCATAAATCGAGTCGAATCCTCGGGCCGTGCGGTCGCGGGGCGACTTATCGCCGCTCGCATAGAAGAATCCGAGGCGCGGCCGGTACCAGTCATGATCATAAGAGAGCTCGAGGGCCGCCATTCCGGCGCCGATCCGCACGCGATTGTTGCGCGCGAGGGCGGGATCGTATCCGGCCAGCGGATTCAAGGAATCGCGACCGATGACGTAATAAAGCGCGTGGTCGGCATTGATGCGTCCGAAGTGTCCCAGCCCCGCTTCTCCGAAATAGACGGCATTGATGCTGTGCGGCTGGAACACGCCAATGGGCGCGGGACGCACCAGCCCGCCATTGCGGTCGTACTTCACGTCCGCGCCGTCGTGCAGCACATGGATGCTGAATTCCTGGGTATAGCCGCGGCGGAAGAAATCCTGCACGTACAGATTGGCGATCGCCACCTGCTGTCCGCGCCGCTCGAAATTCGTGTTGAGGCCGCTGTTCGTCTCTTTCTCGCGCCGGTCGAAAATCGCAAGGTTGTATTGATAGCGATTCGATGCTTTGTTCCCAAAGAGGCGCACGCCGAGATTCGTATCGGTGAAGACGAACCCTCGAAAGTCGCTGTTGAAGGGCTGCGAGCCGGCCCGGATCGAAAGGAAATCGTAGTTCGGCGAGAGGTCTCGCAACTTCCGTTCGTAAAAGAGCTCCTGCAGCGAGAGATACGCATCGTCGCGAGTCGTGCCGCGTCTGACATCCGGCTTCACGATCGCGTTTTCCGCGACTCGCTGATGGTTGTAGTTCGCGATCAGCGAAACCTTCACACGCTGACGAATCGGCTGGAATGCGGTGTCGCCCTGGAAGAGATCGGCGGAGACGATGAACGTCTGAAGAATCGTGCTCTGTTCGTCTTTGCCGAAGAAATGAATGCTCTCCGGTTTGTGCGCGCTCGGGCCGGAAGGTGTGGGGAGCGTGCGCGACTCGAACAGGGTGTCGGAAACGCCGGTCAACGCCAGGAACGTATCGCGGCCGCGGAAGGGGAAGTCGCCCTTGTAGAGATTCTGATTATAGGGGTCGAGTTTTCCGCGCGAGTGCTCATCCAGCTCGTATGGCGGCGGCGTAATGCGCCAGCGGTCGGTCATCGCGAGGAAGTCCTCGCTCAGGATCGGCAGCGATCCATAAACGATCGGCGGCTCGACTGGCCATTGACGCTGCAGGAATGACGGGAATTGAATGCGTACGACCTGTTCCGTGCTCGTCTGGCCGATGGTGACGGTCGCCGTATAGGTGCCGGTCTCCAGCGGAGGAGTCCAGGTCACCGCCCACTTCCCGCCGGAGTCCACAGTGCCGGAGGCCGACTGCGATTCGATCGTCACCGTGACTGCCGTGCCTGATGGCGCGGTCGTCGTTCCTGTGATCGTGAACGGAATCGCAGGCGTGAAGTACGGCTGATCGTTATTGACGTGGATTTCCTGCGCACTTGCAACGAGTGCCAGCAGACTCAGAGAAACGAGGAGCGCCTTTAGTCGCACGATGTTCCTCCGCATTCGGTGACACCTTCCGGATGGCGGGGGAACTTGAACATAGGCAGCCGCACGTGGTCGATGAAGATGCGGTCTGCCCACGACTGCGGTTTGGGGAGGAGGTCGCCCGCGGCGAGCACGGTCACATAGTCGTCCTGTTCAACCCCGTCGCCGCTGATACCGAGGCCGCCTATGAGCGTTCCGTTCCGATAGAGAGGAGTGGCGCCGGGGAAGAAGACGATTCCGTTCTGATTGGGATTCGTCAACTGCGAGCCCTGGGTGCAGGGGTTGGTTAGATCTTTGAGGAACAGGGGATAGAACGGCCCTTGCCGCACCTTGAATGCCCTGGAGTCGATTCCCGGCGGAAAGAGCGGCTGTGCGCCGAACCCGATCGTGCGATTCGTGACCGCGGTGCCGGCCGGTACTCCAGGCAGATCAGCCGTATTCGTGCTGAAGAAGACGACATTGCGTGACTTCGCCACGGCAACGTCCGTCGAGAAGACGGTCGTATCCGGCATGCGATAGATCGCGAGTAATGTGCCGTCGAGGTCGGCGACCGCGATCGTCATGCGCGCATAGCTGTTGAGCGGAAGCCGGATGGCTCCCCGCGTGCGCTTCGCTGCTGCAATCGCGCGTTGGACGATTGCGTCGACATCGGCGGCCGAGAGTTTCGATCCTGCGACAGGACCGGCGAGATATTGATTCGCTGCGCACCCGCCAGCATTCGGTCCAATGACGAAATTTCCCGCCGCAGTGCCAGCAGGAGCTGGAAGACCGGCTAATGGCTGTAGTCCGATGGGCAGGCCATCATCATTGAATTTCAATCGTTGATCGGGTCCGAGGAAGGGAAGGCGGATCCCGTCGATGAAGACGTTGCCGGGCTCCGGTAGTGGATAGCTCGGCACCGGGACAATGCCCGTGGCCTCCGATCCAAATGCGCCGGCGACCGCCGCGTAT
>CAZKID010000097.1:0-14931 GCA_964552405.1 uncultured Thermoanaerobaculia bacterium | reverse complement strand
CGGCCCGCTGACCATCGACAACCGCTTCGGTCTCGTGATCGCGACCGATATCAAAGGCAACGTCGATGTCGACAACGAGAACGCCGGCGTCACACTGAGCGACATCGCCGGCAACGCAAAGGTGCGCACGAGCTTCGGTCCCGTGCTGATCAAGGAAGTGCGCGGCGCGATCAACGTCGAGAATCAGAACGGCTCGATCGCCGCGGATGCCGACGGCCCATGTCACGACATCCATCTCCAGACCAGCTTCGGCTCGATCAAAGCGGATCTCGGCTCCGGAGGCTACACGGTGAACGCGCGTACGACGTTCGGCTCGGTGACGACCGATCTGTCACTCACCAACGCGCATTCGACGGACGAGTCGCTCACCGGCACCCTCGGCGACGGCAAGTGCCGGGCGGATCTCGTCAACGCAAATGGCAACATCACGATCAGCAACGGAGAGCGGGCGCCCCACCCGCACTGATCGGGTGTCTCGCCCGATCAGAATGTTCTCTTGTACGTGAAGATGAACGCCCTCGCCACGCAGTTGCGAACCGGCGCGATGAATCGCGCCGATTTGATTTCGCGCTGCGTGAGAAACGCGAGCGCTTCATCGCCGGTCGAGTTCGAGATCAGACGCGTTCCCGTCACTTTCCCCAACGTGTCGACATCGGCCTCGACGACGACGAGTCCATGATTGCCGCTGTCTGAGAACGAAGGCATCGGCGCGGTCGCGAAGGCGAAGTCGCTGTCGACAGGACATCCCTTGCGTGAGCGGCTCGCGCTCTTCGGTGCGGCTCCCTCGCGGGCCACGTGCTGAGACGACACCCAGCCGATCTCGCCGCTCTCCAATCGAACCTTCATCCACGATTCCGTCGACGCGATGAGCGCGAGCTTCTCGCCTTTCTTCACGAGGATGAGGACATCGGCCGTAGTCGAGGGATCGCGGCGTACATTCAACGCAGACGCCGTAACCGTCACCACGCCGATGGAAGGCGCGGGGGCGGGCGCGGCAGGAACCGGCGGCTCGGGAGCAACGACCGGTGCGGGTGGCGGCGGCGCCGCGCAGGCGGCGAGCAGACCAAGCAAAGAAAGGAGAGCGAGGCGTCGGACCATCGTTGATAAGCTTACACGCCGGGAACAGGGAGCAGGCAGCAGGGAGCGGACAGCAGACTGCAGGAGGAATCCACCGGGGCTTCTGCTGTCTGCTGCCTGCTGTCTGCTGCCTGTTGTCTGCTGCCTGCTACGAATGCTCCGTCATTGCTATCACCATCCCGACCGGCAGGCATTTGCCGTCTGCATGACGTGCCGGAACGCGGTCTGTCAGAGCTGTTCCACGCAGTGGGACGGAATCAATTACTGCACGACCTGTCTCGCTGCGCGGCGCGCCGCGAGTCGCGGGGGACGTGCCATCGCCGGCTGGTTCACACTTGCCGCAGGGACCGCGGCCGCAATCTGGCTCAGCGCGCACGCGATGGTGTGGGCTGGTGCATTACTCGCGGGACTCTTTTGATTCGCGCGCCGCTGTCCACGACATCCGTCCTCGATGAGACTGCCGAAGTGGTCGCGCGCGCCGGTGCTGGCTGGGCGGCGATCGCTGCGGCAACGTCGGTCCCCTATCGCTTTCTGCAGATTCTCTTTCTGGAGCGCGTGATGGAGCTCGGGGCGAATGCGGCGCACTACGGCCGCGCGCTCAACCGAATCGCGGATCTCGTGCTCCTCGCGTTTCTGCTCTCGCGTTGGGGACGCGCGATCTGGGCCCGCGCCTGCCGGCTGGCCGAGCAGCAGGATGGTGCACCGGGCCGCGAGGTCTGGCGGATTCCGATGGTCGCGCTGCTCAGCTACGTGTTCACGGCGACGCTCGCGGAGCTGCTCTACTACCTGACGGCGATCACGTTCATCGGACCAATCCTCGCAGCGGCGATCGCAGCGCTCGCGATCGGCACGTTCGAGTTGAATACGAAACCAGGTCTGCTCCCGCCGCTGCGGCTCATCGCGCACTACGCGCGCACATCGAAGCAGCTCTTCGCGTTTCTCTTCGTATTCGCGGCCGCGGTGCTCATCGCGTTCATCAACATCATGGCTGCGTTCGGCATCGGCGGATGGCTGTTGCATGCGTTCGGCGGGCTGAATCTCGCGCGATGGGACATGCTGCTGAGCATGCGCAACAAGCATTTCCTGCGGTTGGTGTTCGCCGGCGCGATCGTCGCGGTCGAACCCTTCTGGATCGCCGCGCATGTCGTGCTCGTGCGCAAAGCTGGCGTCGCGCAGACGGGAGAGGATCTGCGGATCTGGTTCCGGCGGCTGCAGGAGAAGTGGGCGCGATGAGAAGAACGCTCCTTCTTCTGCTCCTCGCCACGTCCGCGAGCGCGATTCCCGCCAGCGACTACGTCGCGACCCTGTCACGCATCCGCGACGAGCCAGCCAATCTCGCCATCGCGGACGCGCGATCCCTCATGGGCATCTCCATCGAATCACCAGGCGGCGCGTTCACCGCCGACAATTCACTGTTGCAGGCGATCATCACCAATCGCGATCAGGCCATTCCACGCATCGATGCGACGATCGCTGCGCTGCAACAAACAGTTAGTCAGCAGCCACCGGGGACGCCAGATCCAAAGCTCGTTGAACGGCTGCGGGAAGAAGAGAACGTTCGCGAGCTCGAACGCGGCGGGGAAGTCGGAGAACGGCTCGAGACCGACGAGTCCTTCCTTCGCCAGGCCGCGGACTGGATCTCCAGGGCATGGCAATGGATCGCCGATCAATTCGAGAAACTGGCGGACTGGATGAGCCGCTTCTGGCCTTCTTCCCCCGAATTGAAAAACGAAAAGGGAGCGTTCGGCGGCATGCCGTGGGTCGTCACCGCGCTGGCGATCGCAATCGTAGCGATCATCGCCTTCGTCGCTCTCGAAGTACTGCGCCGAAGCAAGAAGGGGCAGCCGGACGAAGTCGCGGAAAGTGATCCAATTTCATCGCGCCGCGACGAAGATCCGCTCTCGCGCGGCGCGAACGAATGGGAGCGCTACGCCGCACAACTCGCTGCGTCGGGCCGCATCCGCGAGGCGATCCGCGCCTGGTATCACGCCGTGCTCGTCACCTGCTATGGCGCCGGCATGCTCAGCTTCCGCAAGGGCCGCACGAATTGGGAGTACGTTTCGATGCTGCGCGCGGAAGCCGCGTGGCGCCCGGACTTCGCCGATCTCACGCGCCGTTACGAGCGCGAATGGTACGGACGCAGCGAGAGCACCCACGAGGCGCTCGATGACTGCTCGCTCCGCGCGCGCTCGATCCTCGATCAGATTCGAGGCAACGAATGAAGCGCGCCTTTCCACTGATCCTCGTGGGTGTCGCGTATGCCATCGCGACGCTCGTCTGGGTCGGCAACGACCGGCGGATTGCGAAGCAGACGTTCGACTCGTTCTCCGCAGCGAATACGGGCGACGAAGGTTTGTCGCTGGCGATGAAGTACCTCGCGCGTACCGGGCATCGGAACGTCAAGATGTTGACTACACCCTTCGACAGGGTGACACCTGGCGCCGCCGTCTTCCGCGTAGTCGAAGGCCGTGACGTCTGGTCACTGGACGCAATGGAAGACGAAGAGCAAAGTGACCTGCCAAAGAAAAAGAAAGGCGAAGCGAAGCAGAAAAAACACGCGTTCATCGCTCCCTTGCTCACCGCCGATGAAGATACCTTCGTTCGTAACGGTGGGCGGCTCATCATCGCGATCGGCGTCGAATACGACCTCATCACAGCTCGCGATGCCTCGGGCCCGCAAAAAGCAACGAAAGTCTTCCCAATATGGCCCGCCCTCGACACGCTAACGCTCGAGCCGGCCCGTACGCTTCAGAGCCCCGAAGTCTTGCGCCACACCCACGCGCTCTACGTCATCGGCGACCAACCGGCCATCGTTCGCATGGCCATCGGCCGCGGCGACGTTATCCTCATGGCCACGCCCGAGGCCTTCGACAACGAACACATCGCGAAGCATCTCGATCTGCTCACCGCCCTTGCCGGCGATCATCGCGTCATCTATTTCGACGAGACCGTCCATGGCCTCATGAGCGAAGGCGGCACACTCGATCTCCTCAAGAGCTGGCGCCTCGGTCCGATGTTGATCCTCCTCCTCGTCGTCGCCGTCATCGCAATCTGGCGCGGCGCGCGAAGCATCGGCCCGCGCGAAGACGACTATCGCGAATCGCGCAGCGACGCCGTCGATCTCGTCGTCTCCCTCGGCGCGCTGTACGACGCGACGATGAACAACGCGCAGGCCATCGCCCTCTATCATCAGGCCTTCACGCACGTCGTCGCCGCACAGACCGGCCTCCGCGGCGAAGCACTGCAGAAACGCATCGCCACGCTCACCGGCAACCTGCTGCCTCCCGCAAGATCCGACACCCTCGACGCCGAGACGTTCTACCGACAACTATCGATCCTCAACGAATCGTTCAGGAGACTCGAGCATGCAGACCATCACTGAGATCGCCTCGCGCTTCGCGCAATTCCGCGAGCGCCTCGATCAAATCATCCTCGGCCAGGACCGCGTGAAGCGGCTCGCCACGACGTCACTGCTCGCCGGCGGACACACACTGCTGGAAGGCGTGCCCGGCACCGGCAAGACGCTGCTCTCCCTCGCCGTGTCGCGCCTCCTCGGATGCCGCTTCCGCCGCATCCAGTTCACGCCCGACCTCATGCCCGCCGATCTCCTCGGTGCGAACATCTTCAATCAGAAAACCGAGGAGTTCGCGTTTCGGCCGGGGCCGCTGTTCACCGACATCCTGCTCGCCGACGAGATCAATCGCACACCGCCGCGCACGCAGGCCGCGCTGCTCGAGTCGATGCAGGAGAACGCGGTGACGGTCGATGGCGTGCGCTACGAAGTCTCGCCGGTCTTCACCGTGTTCGCGACGCAGAACCCGGTGGAGTTCGAAGGAACGTATCCGCTGCCGGAAGCGCAGCGCGATCGATTCCTCATGAAGATCTCGATCGATTTCCCCGAGGCCGGCGACGAAGCGCGCATGCTCGAGGCGTATGCGCAGGGACACCGGCTGCACGATGAGATGGTCGCAGCGCTGCAGCCTGTGATCACGGCGCAGGAGCTCTTCGACGCGCGCCGCACGGTGGCGCGCACGGTTCGAGTGGAGCCGGACATCATCAAGTACATTCAGGAGCTCGTCGCGAAGACGCGCGGCGACGAAGCGGTGCAGATCGGAGCAGGGCCGCGTGCATCGCTGGCGTTGCTCGAGTCGAGCCGCGCGGCCGCGGCGCTCGAAGGCCGCGACTTCATCACGCCCGACGATGTGAAGGCGCTCGTCGCTCCGGTCCTTGCACATCGCGTGACGCTGAGCCCCGAGGCGGAGATGGAAGGGATGGCGCTGGAAGATCTGCTGGCAAGGATCTTCGACGCCGTGGAGGTCCCGCGCTAACCGTGCGACCCGGCCCGCTGCTCGTCCGCCTGCTGATCCTCAACGCCGTGATCGCGTTGCTATGCACGATTGCGCCCTGGTTCGTCTGGGTGGTGCTCGCGTGCTTCGTCGCGGTCCTCGTTGCCGCGATGGTCGAGGCCTTCGCATTGCGGCGCGTGAACATCGAGGTGGATCGCGCGGAGAAAGTCGCGCTGGCGCTCGACGAGACGGAGTCCATCGAGGTGAGCTTGAGCGGACGAAACGTCCGCGCTCCACTTTCCGTCACGCTGCGCCAGCTCTGGCCCAGCCTCGTCGACAGGAGCTCGACGACGAAGTATGGCCGCCTCCGTGAAAACGAGCGACTGACGATGGAGATGCCGGTGCGCGGCATCACACGCGGCTCGGCGGCGATCGTGCCGCCAGCGATCGCGATGACGTATCGGGGCCTCGCCGAGCGCATCATCACAAGCGGCGCGCCAAGCGAGATTCACGTACTGCCGAACCTGAAAGCCGTGCGGCGCCTGCACAAACGGCTCAATGCCTTCGCGCTTCGCGGACTCGGATCACGAACCGCGCCGCGCATCGGCAAGGGGCGCGAGTTCGATCGCCTGCGCGATTACGTGATCGATGACGACTATCGCGACATCGCCTGGCGCGCTTCCGCGCGGCACGGCCGGCTGATCGTACGCGAGTTCCGTCTCGATCGCTCGCAGGAGATTCTTCTCTGTCTCGATCAGGGCCATCGCATGGCGGCGCGCGTCGCGCAGATCACTCGGCTCGATCATGCCGTCAACGCAGCCGTGCTGCTCAGCTACATCTGCAACCGGATGGAGGATCGCGTCGGCATCGTGTCGTTCGACACGGAAGTCGATCGCGGACTCCCCGCCGGGCGCGGCACTGCGCATCTGCGCGCGATCACGTCGTATGTCACGTCGCTGGAGGCCGCCTATCGATTCACCGACTATGTCGCGCTCGCGACCAGCGTTCGCCGCCGGCTGCAGCATCGCACGCTGATCCTCATGCTCACCGTGCTGCCGGAGAAAGAAGAACGCTTCGCGTTGCTGCGCGCCGTCGAGTTGCTCGCGCCGCAGCACTTGCCGCTGATCGTGGTACTCAGCGATCCGAACCTGAAGGCCGCCGCGCAGCAGCAGCCATCGAACAAAATCGAATTGTCGGAAAACCTCGTCGCACGCGATCTCTGGCTCGGCCGCGTGGAGCTGATGCGCGACCTCCGCGTGCGCGGCGCCCTCGTCGTCGACTCGACCCCCGAAGATGCAGGCGTCGACTCCGTGAACGCGTACATTGATGTGAAGAGGAGGCAGATGCTTTAGGCTCAGTGACGAGTTACGAGTAACGAGTGACGAGTAAAGGCAAAATCGCAACTCGCAACTCGCAACTCGCAACTCGCAACTCGCAACTCGTCACTCGTCACTCGCTACTCGTCACTCGTCACTCACTCCCATGAACATCGAGAAATTCATCGCGAATCGCACGCCGGTGTGGCAGCAACTCGAAGATGCGATCGAGCATGCGGCGATTGCGTCCGAGGATTTGACGCATGACGAGGTGCAGCGTTTGGTTGAGCTGTACCGGCGCACCTGCTCCGATCTCAACCTCATCCGTTCATACACCGCGAATCCCGAGTTGCTCGGCCGCCTCAATCTCCTCGCGGGCCGCGCGTATCGCTTCATCTACCGCGCGGGGCACGAGAAGCCGGTCGCGCCGGCGTTCGTCCGGCTCGTGACGAACGAGATCCCCTCGGTGTTCCGGCGGCAGCGGTTCGTGATCGCGATCGCAGCGTTCGCGTTCATCCTCGGCGCTCTCACTGGCGCCGCAGCGATTGCGATCGATCCGTCGAACGGGCCGCGCATCATCCCGCCTGAGTTTTTCACCGAGCGGCCGCGCGACCGCGTGGCCAAGCTCGAAAAGGCGGAGGAGCGAATCGATACGATGGAGAAAGCGACGACGTTCGGTGCGTCGCTCTACACGCACAACATCCAGGTCACCTTCCTCGCTTTTTCACTCGGCGCACTGACGATCGTCGGCGGACTGTGGCTCCTCTTCTACAACGGCGTGCTGCTCGGCGCAGTCGCCGCGATGTACATCTTCGACGGCGTGTCGCTCTTCTTCTTCGCCTGGGTCGGACCGCATGGTGCGCTCGAGCTGCCGTCGATCATCTTCGGCGGCGCCGCGGGACTGCTCGCCGGGCGCGCGCTGCTGATGCCCGGCAATCTGTCGCGCGGCGCATCGCTGCGGCGCGCGCTGCCCGCGGTGTGGCGCATCATGCTGGCGACGGCAATGGCACTCGTATTCGCCGGACTCATCGAAGGCTCGTTCTCGCAGTTCACCGGGAACACGATTCCGTATGGCTTGAAGATCGCCGTCGCGATCCTGCTCTTCACGGGGTTGATGCTCTATCTCTTCGCGCGAAGGTTGGACTCGCAATCATGAGCACGTTGACGATCGCGACCCCGGAACATGTCGAGATCACACTCGAGCCGGCGGGCGCGGGCAGCCGCTTTCTCGCGGTGATGATCGATTTCGTGATTACGGCCGGGATGTGCTCGGTCCTCGCCGCGATCACGAATGCACTGGTGCCGCAGGCGATCAGCACGGCGATCGTCATCACCGCCTGGTTCGTCATCCCGCTCGCGTGGCACATGCTGTGGGAGACCAGAGGGCAGGGCCGCACGCCGGGAAAGCTCGCGCTTTCGCTTCGCGTCGTGGATGCGCGCGGCCTCCCGCTCTCACTGCATCAGGCGCTCGTTCGCAACATCGTGCGCGTCATCGACTTCGCCCCGTTCTTCTATGGCGTCGCGGCCGTGACGACGATCGTCGATCCACTGCGCCGCCGCTTCGGCGATCTCGTGGCGGACACGCTCGTGATCCGTGAGCCGAAGCCGGCCGTGTATCGCGCGGAGCTCGCGGGCGAGCGGCGCTACAACACGCTGCGCACGCCGCGCGTCATGCGCATGATTCGCCATCGCATCAGTCTCGAGGAGCGTGAGCTGCTGCTCGCGATCTGCATGCGCGCCGACCGCATGCAGCCAGCGGCGCGCTACGACCTGATGGAGGAAGTCGCGGCTGCCTATCGCCAGCGGCTCGACGTCGAGGACGAGGCCACGAGCGGCGAAAACTTCGTGCGGGACTTGACGTCCGTGCTGTTCACGCAGCGAAAGTGAACTGTCGTACTATCCCCGCAAGCCCAGTCGATGCCCTGCAAAAACCACGTTGATGAGCTCGAAGGTGTGCTCCCCTGCACTCGCTGCGGCGAGAGCTACTGCGGGGACTGTCTCGTCACCATTCATGGGCGGCCTTTCTGCGCGTCGTGCAAGAGTGAGCAGGTGCTCGACATTCAGTCCGGTGTCGGCTCCGAGCTTCGCCTGGCGACGATCGGCCGGCGCCTCGCGGCACGCTTCCTGGACGGCGGCATTTTCTGGGGAACATGGTTCGTCGGAGTCATGCTCACGGCTGCCTTTCCCGATGCCGCGGGAAGACGTGGTCCCGAGTCGTTCCCCGCGACGTTCCTCATGCACCGGGGCTCTCGTATTCCTCGGCCTCATCGCGTACGACGCGATCATGATCTCCGTTCGCGGACAGACGCTGGGCAAGATGGCACTTCGCATCAAGGTCGTGCGGCCTGACGGCAGTCCCGTCTCCGCCGGTCAGGCGTGGGGCCGCGCTCTCATGCGCGGCGTGATGATTCACATTCTCGGGCTGGTGAACTACATTCCCGCCTTCGTCACCAAACAGAAGACCTGCATCCACGATCTCGTCGCGAACACGCGCGTGGTGAATCTCGAATGACTTCGACGGAAACGACTGCACCTCACTGCCTCAATCACTTCGACGCATTCGAAGGACTGCAACACTGCACGCGCTGCGGCCGCGTGTTCTGCGGCGATTGCCTCGTCACGCTGCAGGGACAGCCGTTCTGCGCGGCGTGCAAGACGGAGCAGGCGCTCGACGTGCAGTCAGGCGTCGACCCCATGCAGGCGCAGTACGCGACCATTCTTCGACGATTCTGCGCTCAGTTCATCGACGGCATCGTCGTCGGTATCCCGTTTCAGGTCCTGGGTGGCCTCGCACAGGCAGCCGCCATCCTGTTCAAGAGCATCTGGCTGCAGATGGCGATCAGCGGCTCGATGGTGATTCTCATTTTCGTTGCCATGATTGCGTATGAAGCGCTGATGATCCGGCGGAATGGACAGACCGTCGGCAAGCTGGCGCTCAAGATCAAAGTCGTTCGTGCGGATGGTGGCCCCGTCTCCAATCGCGACGCATGGATCCGCCCCATCGTGCGTCTCTTCGCCGGTTCGCTCTGCGGCGCCGATTACATCGCCGCGCTCTTCAACCCCGAGCGCATGTGCATTCACGATATGGCCGCGAAGACGCGAGTGATCAACGTCCCCTGATATGTCTCCTCAGCGCTTCGTCACCTATGTCGGTCCTGCCTGCCCGCGCTGCGGAGTGCCCATCGCACTCGAAAAGGTCACACCGGGTGAAGATATCTGCACAGTCTGCCGCGGCATGTTCAGCACGGCCGTGTTCCATCCGCAGAAACGCGTGACGCGCGTGGAACAGATCGGAGCCGGCGGACCGGAGAGTGCGAGCGCCTGCGCCAACCATCCGAGAAACGCTGCGGTCACTTCCTGCGAGCGCTGCGGGCTCTTCATCTGCGCGTTGTGCGAGCTCGACTTGTTCGGAGCCAAATACTGTCCCGCATGTTTCGATCGGATGACGAAGGATGGCGGCGAAGTTCACAAAACGATTCGCAACTGGCGTGGGCTCGCGCTCGGGATCTCGTTCGCCGGTTTCATCTTCAGCGCATTCATGATCGGGATCCCGCTGGGCTTCCTCACGTTCTATTACGTGGTCCGCGGATTTCGCGATCCTGAAGGCTCGCGTGAGCAGTACTTCGGACTCATCATCTCGATCTTCATTGCGATCTTCGACATCGGCATGGGGATCTTGATGTTCAAGGAGTTCTTTCTCAAATGACCCGCTCGAAACGCCGGTATGTCGGAGCCTTCGGAGATCTCGCGACGCGCACCTCCGTGTACGAGCGCGACAACGCCCTCGAGGTCGACGAGCAGGATGCGTTTCACATCCGCCGCCGCCGCGTATTCTTCGAGGACGTGTTGCTCGTGACATTGCACGATTCCATCAGCCTGCTCGGAATCTTCACTCCGTTTGGAGTCTCCTCGGTGCTCTTCCTCATCGCGATCGCAATCGGCCACGAGGGCGGCTGGATCACGGCCGCTTTCGCCCTCCCGTTCATCGCCTATGGCGTCGCGCGGATGGCGATCCGGGACGCGATCATCACCGTCTTCGGCCGCCGTTCGAGGGCCCGCATCCGCTTCACGCTCCGCAGAAGAAAAGCGCAGCGCACATACGAAGAGCTGTGCGAGAAGATTCGAAAGGCGCAGGAAGTGCCCGCGCCGCCGGAACCGTGATCAGCGTCACCGAGGCGAGAAGATGAACATCCGCCGATGTATCGATGAGGATCACCGGCTGCGACGCCGGGGAATCCGCCGAAGACGGGGCTCGGTGCCTCCCAGTCGCGCCAACTGCCGCGCGCTCTCACGCTGAACGAGAGCGCGCAACCCCTCATGAACAAGTGCCGTTCGTTCGGTCGTGCCCGTCAGTCGCGCAGCCTGGGCCAGCAACTCGTCGTCAATATTGATCGTCGTCCGCATGCAGCGAGTCGTACATCAAATGATGCCCAATCCGTCATCACCCAGCACCCCAGCGCCCCAGCACCCAACCATCACACCGACCTCCCCACCGCCGGCACGATGATCCTCAGCTCATCCATCAACCGCGCGAACTGATCGGGATAGAGCGACTGCGGGCCATCGCACACGGCCTTCTCCGGATCGTGGTGCACTTCGATCAGCAGACCGTCGCCGCCTGCTGCGATCACCGCGCGCGCGAGCGGCATCACCTTGTCGCGCCGCCCCACCGCGTGCGACGGATCGCCGATCACCGGCAGGTGCGAGAGTTTGTTGAGCACGGGGATCGCGGAGATGTCGAATGTATTGCGCGTGTACGTCTCGAACGTGCGGATGCCGCGCTCGCAGAGGATCACCTCGTAGTTGCCGCCGGCCATGATGTACTCCGCCGCGAGCAGCCACTCCTGAATCGTGGCCGACATGCCGCGCTTGAGCAGGATCGGCTTGCGAATCTGACCGACGGCAGACAGCAGATTGAAGTTCTGCATGTTGCGCGCGCCGACCTGCAGGATGTCGACATACGGCAGCATCCCTTCGATCTGCGAGATCTCCATCACCTCGGACACCGTCGCCATGTTGAATTCGTCGCCCGCGGCGCGGAGGATCTTGAGCCCGTCGACGCCCATCCCCTGAAACGCATACGGCGAGGTGCGCGGCTTGTACGCGCCGCCGCGCAGCACGCGCGCACCGGCACGCGCGACGCGCCTCGCCGTTTCGAACACCTGATGCTCACTCTCGATCGTGCAGGGGCCGGCCATCACGACGACCTGATCGCCGCCGATCTCGACGCCGCGCGTTTTGATCACCGTGTTCTCGCGTTTCCACGTCCGGCTCGTCAGCTTGAACGGCTCGCTGACTCTAACCACCTCCTGCACCCCGTCGAACAACTCGAACTCGCGCGTGTCGATCGTGTCGACATGCCCGACGACGCCCAGCACCGTCTGATCCGTGCCGGTGGAACGATGAACGTCGAACCCGCGGGTGCTGAGCTCCGCGACGACGCGCTCGATCTTCTCTTCTGCTGCGTGCTTCTCCATCACGATGACCATGAGTCTTCTCCTTTATGTGGTCCGCACGGCCGCTTCCCGCTCGGCACGACGCGACTCATCGATGATTCGTTCGAATAGACGCCGCACCGCGGCATCCTCTAGCGGTCCGGCCGATGCGGTTTCGACGTTTCTGAGGACTTGCTTCTCGCGCTCAGGGGCGTAGATGGGAAGCCAAAGCAACCCCTTGATCTCGCCGATCTCGATGGCGTACCTGGCGCGTTGGTTCAGCAGCTTGACGAGAACTTCATCGACGCGGTCGATGGCCTCGCGCAACCGGATGAGCTCCTGCTCGGCAAACTCTCGATCCATAAACAAAAACCCCCTTCCCGCGCCGGGGAAGGGGGTTTCGATCGTTGTCTGCTGTTCGAGCGCCCCTCCGTCCAGCGGGGCGCGTACACGAGCCCCTGGCTAGCTGTAATAGCCGTAATAAAACCAGTTCGGGGCAAACGTGCGATTCATTTTGGTCGGGGGAGGATAGCACAGTGGAGAGCGGGCGTCTCGCCCGGCGACCAAAGGTTGATCGGGCGAGACGCCCGATCACTGCGGGCGGGACGCCCGCTCTCCAATGATCCCTCGCAGCACGTCCCCGGGCGGCCTTCCCTCGCCGATCGCGCGGACGATCGCACTGCCGACGACGATCGCATCGCACTTGTCTCGCAGGAGCTCGTAATGCTCGGGCCGCGAGATGCCGAAACCGACGGCGATCGGATTGCGCAGTTTCGAACGCACTTCGGCGAGTCGCGCGATGAGTGCGGGATCGAGCTCGTTCCTCGTACCGGTCACGCCCGTCGTCGACACGTAATAGACGAAGCCGCGCGATGCGCGATCGACGGCGCGGATGCGTGCGTCGGTCGAAGTCGGCGCGAGCAGAAACGTCGTTCCGAGTCCCGCCTTCTGAAACGTTCCATCGGCGGACTCCGGCGGAAGATCGGTAATCAACGCGCCATCGATGCCCGCCGCCGCGGCGTCCGCGGCAAAGCGATCCATCCCGTAGCGCATGATCGGATTCAGATACGAGAATGCGATCAGCGGAATCTGCGAGCGCTCGCGAATCGCGCGCGCGATGGTGAAGACATCGCGAATCGTCGCGCCCTTCGTCAGCGCGCGTTGTGATGCGGCCTGAATCACGGGACCGTCCGCGATCGGATCGGAGAACGGAATACCGAGCTCGATCGCATCTGCGCCCGCAGCTTCGAGCTCCTCCACGAACCGGACGGTCTCGCCGTCACCGCACGTCACGTATGCAATGACGCCGCATCGTTTCGATTTTCGAAGCGACTTGAAGAGAGACTCAATGCGATTCATGCGCCGCCACCTGTGGCACGTCCTTATCGCCGCGTCCACTGAGATTCACGACCACCACCGCGCCGGGCATCGGATTCCGCATCAGCCATCCCAGCGCATGCGACGACTCCAGGGCGGGGATGATCCCCTCGGTCTCGCTCAGCTTGTGAAAGGCCTCGAGGGCTAACGCGTCGTTGCAGTCGTGATACTCGATGCGTCCGATCGACTGCAGGTACGCATGCTCCGGTCCGATCGACGGATAGTCGAGGCCCGCGGAGATCGAATGCGTCTCGGCGATCTGGCCGAACTCGTCCTGCAATACCATCGAGCGCGTCCCATGCAGGACGCCCAGGGCACCGCCGGAGAAGCGGGCGGCATGATTGCCGAGCTCGGGGCCGCGCCCGCCTGCCTCGACGCCGATCAGCTTGATCTCCGGATGCTTCACCATCTCGTGGAAAAGACCGATCGCATTCGAGCCGCCGCCGACGCAGGCCACCGCCACGTTCGGCAACATGTTGACCTTCTTCCTCAGTTGCGCGAGCGCTTCGCGGCCGATCACCGACTGGAAATCGCGTACGACCAGCGGATACGGATGCGGCCCGAGAACTGAGCCGATGATGTAGTGCGTCGTGCGCACGTTCGTGACCCAGTCGCGCATCGCCTCGTTGATCGCATCCTTCAGCGTGCGGGTGCCGCTGGAAACCGGCACGACTTCCGCGCCGAGGAGCCGCATGCGAAACACGTTGAGCTCCTGCCGCGCCATGTCGACTTCGCCCATGTAGACGACGCATTGCAGATCGAGGAGCGCGCACGCGGTGGCGGTGGCGACGCCGTGCTGGCCCGCGCCGGTCTCCGCGATGATGCGCGTCTTCCCCATCCGCTTTGCGATCAGCGCCTGTCCCACCGCGTTGTTGATCTTGTGTGCGCCGGTGTGGTTCAGGTCCTCGCGCTTGAGGAACAGCCGCCCCACTCCGCACAGCTCCGCGAACTTTTTCGCCTCGGTCAACGGAGTCGGACGTCCGACGAAATCGGCGAGCACCTCATCGAGCTCGCGCCGGAACTCGCGATCGCGGCGGAGGTTCTTGTACGCCGTCTCGAATTCGTCGAGCGCGGCCATCAGCGTTTCTGGAACGAACCGGCCGCCGAATTCTCCGAAGAATCCGCGGCGATCCGGAAGTGCAGTCATCGTTTGATCCCTTCGAACAACTGTGTGAGCTTCGCGTGGTCCTTGATGCCAGGGGCAGACTCGATGCCGCTCGCGAGATCGATCGCGTCGGGACGGACCGCCGCGATCGCCGCGGCGACGTTGTCCGCGTTGATCCCGCCCGCGAGGAGACACCGCTTGCTTCGGTCGTACTGCTGCAGCTGCGACCAGTCGAATCGCCGGCCCGTGCCGCCTCCCGGCGTATCGAACAGCCGCCATTCGGCAGTCGGCGACAGCCTCGTTTCCGGGAGCGCGTCACCCATGGGCATCCTCCT